>NZ_JBHZPI010000008.1:0-191544 GCF_042788025.1 Paenarthrobacter sp. YIM B13468
CCTCTCGGGCCAACAGTCATGGCTACTCCTGCTCTCGTCACACACCACCTGACTCACAACCAGCCTGACGCAGAGGGGCTTTCGGGCGTTCCTCTCTCACATCCGAACGCCTCCCCCAACCGTTGCGGTCGGACACTGCTCGCTGACCAGTGGGGTACACCACGGAATCGCATTGCGACTCCAGGGTCTTGGCAGAAGCAAGCCGCCGCGAGCGGGAAATGAAAGAGCATCCGCCAAAAATTGGCAGGATGTGAGAGAACATCCGGGTCCTTGAATCAGCCCCCGACCGAAACTTCTGCTGAAGCGCTGAAATGCACGCTGCCGGATGCCCGCCACAACGTTGCTTTCACATCCCGAGTGACCAAGCGACCCGGGCCGCTTTCGACATCGAAGCAACAAATCCACGCCAAATCAGGCTCCACCGCCAAGGGGATACTCGCCCGAACGACGGCCAAAACCCTGTGGGACGTGAGAGAACGTTCCGCAAATACCCGTTGGACCTGAGAGAACGTCCGGAAAAAACCCGCGGGATGTGAGAGAGGGTTTGCAGCAGCGGCTGGCATCCGGAAGCGTGCGTCAAAGGCGAGGAACGAGCAGCACGCGGAGGATGCGCGCCGCTGCGCCGCCGGCTGCCACTCGCCAGCTGTTACTCGCGACGGCAACACCGCTGGCCGCGCCCTACTCGCCGAGGATTTCGGCGGCCGCCAGCCACTCGAGTTCCAGGCCCTCTTTCTCATCGAGCAACTCCTGCAGCTTCGCGTTGAGCTCACCCAGGGCATCGAAGTCGCCGGATTCGGACTTCGCGGCCATTTGGGTGTGGAGCTTTTCTTCCTGCTGGGCTATCTTGCCGAGCTGGCGGTCGATCCTGTTGAGGTCCTTGCGGGCTTCACGCTTTTCGGCCTCGCTGGCGCCGGAAGCAGCACCAGACGCGGATGAACCGCTGGCGGCAGTCGGCGCACCGGATCCGCCGCCAACAGCACCGGAGGCAAGTGCCGCTTCACGCAGTTCAAGGTATTGGTCCACTCCGCCAGGCAGGCCACGGAGTTTGCCATCGCCCAGAAGTGCCATCTGGTTGTCCGTAACACGCTCCAGCAGGTACCTGTCGTGGCTCACCACAACCAGCGTCCCGGGCCAACCGTCCAGGACATCTTCGACGGCGGCCAAGGTGTCGGTATCGAGGTCGTTGGTGGGCTCGTCGAGCATCAGTACATTGGGCTCCCCTACCAGCAGGCGCAGGAGTTGGAGCCGCCGGCGCTCACCACCGGAGAGGTCCGAAACGGGTGTCCACTGCTTTTCCTTGGTGAACCCGAGTTGTTCCACGAGTTGGCCGGCGGTGAATTCCTTGCCGCCCACGCTGAAGGAGCGCTTTTCGCGTTCGATGACCTCAATGACGCGAAGGTCCGAGACGTCGTCAAGCTCCTTCACGTCCTGCGTGAGCACGGCGGTGACTACGGTTTTTCCGCGCTTCACCTTGCCGGAACTCGGCTGGATTTCGCCGTTGAGGAGCTTGAGCAGCGTGGACTTGCCGGCCCCGTTGACGCCCACCAAACCAAGTCGTTCGCCAGGTGCGAGCCGCAGGGTGATGTTGTCGAAGAGTTTCTGCCCATCGGCCCCGTCGAGGAAGTCCAGGCTCACGTTCTCAAGGTCCAGCACGTCTTTGCCCAGGCGGGCGGTGGCCATCTTGCTGAGGGCCACGGAGTCCCGGGGATCGGGCACGTCAGCAATGAGGTCGTTGGCTGCTTCGATCCGGAACTTCGGTTTTGCGGTTCTGGCGGGGGCACCGCGGCGAAGCCACGCCAGTTCCTTTTTGACGAGCTGCTGGCGCTTGTTTTCGACGACCGCAGCCATCCGGTCCCGCTCGGCGCGCGCCAAAACGTAGGCGGCGTATCCGCCGTCGAACATGTCCACCATGGCGTCGTGGACTTCCCAGGTGTAGTTACAGACTTCATCAAGGAACCAGCGATCGTGCGTGACCACCAGGAAAGCGCCTTGGTTGGCGCGCCAGCGCGTCTTGAGGTGCTTTGCCAGCCAGGCCACGCCTTCGACGTCGAGGTGGTTGGTAGGTTCGTCCAGCATGATGACGTCGTGGTCTTCGATGAGGAGCTTGGCCAGCGCGACACGGCGCTTTTGCCCGCCGGAGAGTGCGTGCACGTTGGCGTGCCAGTCGACGTCCCCAACCAGCCCGCCCATGACTTCGCGGATCTTGGGATTAGCAGCCCATTCGTGGTCAGCGCGGTCGCCAACGATCGCAGCGCCCACTGTCAGGTCGCCGTCGAGCACATCGCCTTGGTCGAGGTAGCCGACATTGACGTCCCCGCGTTTGGTGACGCGGCCGGAGTCGGGCGTCGAGCGCAAGGCGAGCAAACGCATGAGGGTTGATTTTCCGTCACCGTTGCGGCCGACCATGCCGATGCGGTCGCCATCCTCCAAACCGAGGGTGACGCCGTCGAGGACAGTGCGGGTCGCGAACGAAACGGTGAGGTTTTCGCCGCCAAGCAGGTGGGCCAATGGGTACTACTTTCTACTGCTGGAATGCGGGAGCTACTAAAGGAGGGTATCGGAGATGATCCGGGCGCCGGGCACAGGTCCGTGGACGGCAACTGCAGTGTGGCCTCGATGGGTCAGCTCTTCAGCAAGGACGCTGGCGGACACCGAGTCCCTGGCAAGCAGCGCGATGGTGGGCCCGGAGCCGGACACCATCCCTGCCAACGCGCCCCGGGCTTCACCCAAGCCGATGGTGTCCCTTAGCTGTGGGGCAAGCGCGATGGAAGCCCGCTGGAGATCATTGATCAGCACCCGGCTGAGGGCCTCGGGATCGCCGTGGCGCAGGGCTTGGAGGATGGTGGGGTCAACGTCAACGGGCTCCGGGATTTCTACTCCTTCGGAGTCGCGGAGGCCGTCCAGTGTGTGGAAGACGTCAGGTGTGGAGAGTCCGTAGTCGGCGAATACCAGCACCCAGTCCATTTGTGCCTTCGCCAGTGCGGGCGACAATTTGTCGCCAACACCGAGTCCGACGGCGGTCCCGCCCAGGAGCGAGAAAGGAACGTCTGCGCCCAGTTCGGCTGCCAGGTGAGCGAGTTCTTCGCGGGAAAGCCCGCTGTTCCACAGGGCATCGCACGCAAGCAAGGTAGCGGCGGCGTCGGCGGAGCCCCCACCCATCCCTCCGGCAACCGGCACGCGCTTGGTGATTTCAAGGTGGACGCCGGTTGGTTTCTCGGAGAGCTCAGCCATGATGGCTGCCGCCTTGTAGGCCAGGTTGCTTTCGTCCAGGGGAATTTCGACGCCGTCCAGGTCCAGCGTGCTGTTGGGGCTGATGCTGACGGTAATTCCTTCAGCCCCGGTGCTGGTGGCCGCCACTTCCTCGTACAAGGAAACGGCCAGGTAGACGCTCGCCACGGAGTGGTAACCATCGGGGCGCAAAGGACCGACGCTCAGGGAAACGTTGATCTTCCCGGGCGCTTTGACCCGGACAGTCCGGGCATGGAAGCGATCGCCCACGTATGGCAGGCCGCTGGGTTTGCGGGTGTTCGGACTCATGCGTCCGCTGGGTGGCGGGCTTCGGCAATCCGGACGTAGGCAGAAATGTCCAGGACCTCGCCCCGGGCTGTGGGATCAACACCTGCGGCAACAAGGCATCGTTCGGCCTCTGCCGCGCTGCCTGCCCATCCAGCCAACGCTGCACGGAGGGTCTTTCGACGCTGGGCAAAAGCGGCGTCAATGACAGCAAACACCTGCTCCCGGGTGGCGTGCGTGGCGGGTGGGTCATGGCGCGTAAAGGCAACGAGTCCTGAGTGGATCTTCGGAGCAGGCCAAAACACGTTCATGCCGATCACGCCGGCCTTGCGCATGTGCCCGTACCAGGCGGCCTTGACCGAGGGAACGCCGTAGATCTTGCTGCCGGGAGTTGCTGCCAGGCGGTCTGCGACTTCGTCCTGCACCATGACCAGCCCGTGCTGCAGGCTCGGGAAGTGTTGCAGCAGGTGAAGCACCACGGGGACGGCCACGTTATACGGGAGGTTGGCCACGAGTGCTGTCGGCTGAACTGGCAGTTCCGTGACCCTCATGGCGTCCGAAAGGACCAGGTGGAAGTTCTCTTCTGCCTCTGGCCTCCATGCACGAACGGTTTCGGGGAGCTTCCTGGCGAGCACGGGATCAATTTCAACGGCCACAACAGTCTTGGCCGCATCAAGCAGCCCAAGAGTCAGGGAGCCAAGGCCCGGGCCCACCTCCAGCACGGTTTCCCCGGCGTCGATGTTGGCGGCCGAGACAATCCTGCGGATCGTATTACCGTCAATGACAAAGTTCTGGCCCAACGTCTTGGTGGGGCGGACACCGATTTCCTCGGCTAACCGTCGGATGTCTGTGGCGCCCATCAAAGGCACGACGGCGGAGGGTTCGGAATTCGGTTCAGTCACCTAGGTATCGTATCGCCTGTGCGGGGTCACGCTGCGTACGCGCAGCCCCAGTCGCTGAGGCCGTTCCTGGCGTAGAGGCGGTTGGCGATATCGATCTGCTGTGCTTTGGTGGCAAGGTTGGCGGTGGGGGCGTAGGCGCCGCCGCCATTGGCCAACCAGGTGGGGCTGGAGAACTGCAGACCGCCGTAGTAACCGTTGCCGGAGTTGATGGACCAGTTTCCACCGGACTCACACTGGGCGATCCTGTCCCACATAGCTTCGTTCGGTGCGCCGGTGGGACCACTGGAAGTGGCAGCCTTGGCAGCGACGGGGCGTGCCTTCGTTCCGACCGCAATCTTTTCGGTAACGGGCTGGGTGGTGACATTGCTGGATACAAGGGTGCGGGAAGCTTCACGGCCATCCACCAGGACCAGCTTGAAGGTCTTCACAACGGAACCTGCGACACCCTTTTGGGTCACTTTCTCGTCGCCCTTGAAGAGTTCGGCACTTTCGGTGCTGACGCTGTCGAACGGCACTTCCTCAGTGGCTTCGGCGGTCTTGCTGGTGTCCACGCGGGAGACCTTGATCACCATGTCCTGGATGACCGGTGCGTTTCCGGGCTGGGAGACGCGATCGCTGGCGCCCAGGGTGACTCCGGCATCCTTCAGGACGCTGGCGACGTCCGTCGCCGTCGTGGTGGTGCTGGTGTCCTTGCCGTCAGCTACCAAGCTGATCGTCTTGGGTGTGGAGATGGAAACGAAGGAGCCCGTGACAGCCAGCGAAGCGTCCTTCGGCTGGGAGATTTCGGAGGAGCTCGCAACTCCCAGTTCACTCACCAGGCCGGCAACATCCGGTGCGTTGGTGTTGACGGTCTTGCGGGCGCCGTCCAATTCTATGGAGACGGCCTTGGCGAGATTGATGTTGACTACCGAACCGTTTTCCACCTGGGTACCAAGATCCGGTGAAACACGGTCTGCGTCCTTCAGCTCGACCTTGGCTGCTTTGACCACTTGGTCAACCGTGCCGCCGAAGGTCTGGATGGAACTCACCTTGCCATCAACGTTCAGGGTGATTGTCTTGTTGTTGCCGACGAAGGCGACAACACCGACCACCAGCGCTGCAACAACCAGCAACTGGGCACCGACTCTGAGAAAGCTGAACTTGCCATCCGTTGTGAAGAACTTGATCACGATTGCCCATAACTCTCAGACCATCCGGGCACGGGGAAAAGCGCAAAAAATAATGCCAGCCGCAAAACTGAGGGGCCAGGCAAAAAAGCCTGGTCCCACCTCTGCTGCCGGCACCTGCGCCGCCAAATACATTCAACTAAAGAGCCCGGACGGATCCGGACCAGTTTTCCGAAGGCCTTCCCCGACCCCGGCTACTTGTTGTACACAGTAACCGATCTGTTATAAACGGACCAAGAATTCTGCATACCGGGTATTCAAACGAGTTCACATCCGAAGGGCTCCAAGGCTGACGATCAGCCCCAGGATCCGTAGGCATTTACCGTATTTTCAGCCAGCCTGGCGCAAAGTTCCGAAAGGTCATTTTCTGTCACTTCCGCCATCGAGCGAACTGTGTACGGCACCATGTAGCTCGCATTTGGCCGGCCACGGTACGGGTGTGGCGTGAGGAATGGCGAATCTGTTTCCACCAGGATCCGGCTGGGCTCCGCAATAGACAACGCTGCCCTAAGGTTGCCGGCATTCTTGAATGTCATTGTCCCCGCAAAGGACATGTACCAGCCATTGTCATTGCAGGTGCGGGCGAGTTCCTCGCCACCGGAGAAGCAGTGGAAAACTACCCGCTCGGGGGCGCCTTCCTCGTTCAGCACCTGCACTACGTCATCGTGGGCGTCGCGGTCGTGGATCTGCAGCGTGAGGCCAAGCCGCTTGGCGATGTCGATGTGCCTTCGGAAGGAATATCGCTGATGTGCCAGGCCCTCGCCGTGGGTTCGGAAGAAGTCCAATCCTGTCTCGCCGATGGCACGGATCCGCGGATGGGCGGCCAGTTCTTCGATCTCTGCCAGCGCCGATTCCAGTTCCCCCCGCCCGGCGTAGATAGGTGCGTCGTTGGGGTGGATGGCAACGGCTCCCAGCAACCGGTCATCGGCCTGTACAGCTTGCACCGTGAAGCGCGACGATTCCAGGTCGCAACCAACTTGGATCGCCCCTTGGACACCAACCGCTTCGGCGGCATCCATGGCGTCCGCAGCGCCGACTTCGATCAAACCGTGCCGGAAGTCCAAGTGGGTGTGGTTGTCCATTACCGGGACGGGAAGCGGTTCCGGGGCTGGCGGGTACTCTTTGCGGGAATCCGATGCTTCTGTTGCACCGGAGGACGCGCGGTAGGGAGCGGGGGCGAGGGAATTGCACATGTTCCCACCTTAATCGGACCGCGGTCCCCTGCGCTTCGAGACAAATTCCAGTTGGCACATAAATTCGCGGAGCACTATGTCAGGGACGGCCAAAGTCTGGGTAGTCTGGAACGGACAGACGGCCGACACCGGCGTTGGCCACGGCTGAAGGGCAATCCATGGAGTCCAAGCGACAAGTCACCGTTGAACCTTCCCCACTTCAGGGCGAGGCGTACAGTGCGCTGCCCCGGGATGCCGCCTTGCTCAATGGACACAAGCCGCAGGTCATGGACGCCGAACGATTCCACGATGCCAGCGAGCGCATCCTGGCATCCATTGGCAAGGTCATCGACGGCAAGGCGGACGCTGCAAAGCTGGCCTTGACAGTCCTCCTGGCCCAGGGCCATCTCCTGCTGGAGGATGTGCCCGGTGTTGGCAAGACCCTGTTGGCGAAGACACTGGCCCGGACCGTGGACTGCACGGTGTCCCGTATCCAGTTCACCCCGGATTTGTTGCCATCGGATGTGACGGGCGTGTCCATCTACAACCAGTCTTCGCGGCAGTTCGAGTTCCGGCCTGGTGCCGTGTTCGCGAACATCGTGATAGGCGACGAAATCAACCGGGCCTCGGCCAAGACCCAATCCGCGCTCCTGGAGTGCATGGAAGAGCACCAGGTGACGGTTGACGGCCATTCGTACCAGCTGGGATTGCCGTTCATGGTGGTGGCAACGCAGAATCCCATCGAAATGGAGGGCACTTATCCGCTGCCCGAAGCCCAGCGCGACCGCTTCATGGCCAGGATTTCCATGGGCTATCCGGACACCGATGCCGAGATCGAGATGTTGGAAACGCATCAGGCAGCCTCTCCCCTCATCAACGTAACCCCAGTGGTCACAGCGGCCGACGTGGCAGCGATGATTGCAGCCGTCCAGCAGGTCTACGTGTCCACGGCCATCAAGGAATACACGGTGGCGATTGGCCGGGCCACGCGTGAAAGTGCCCGCCTTCGACTCGGCGCAAGCCCGCGGTCCTTGCTGCAGTTGCTGCGCGCCGCGAAGGCCACGGCAGCTTTGGATGGACGCGATTTTGTCCTTCCCGACGACGTCGTGGACGTCGCCGAATCGGTGCTGGCCCACCGCATCATCCTGGACCGCAAGGCCGCGAGTTCCGGCGATACGCCCCAAACCGTCCTGCGGGGCATCCTCGCTTCCCTCCCGGTTGCCCAGGAACCGCCTGGCGCGTGGCGCAGGGACAAGCAAAGCGCATAGGAGACAGCGGGCATGGCACTCGTGGATCGGCTCCCCAAGCATTTGTTCACCAGCCGCGGATGGGGATTGCTCGCCGCCGGTGTGGTCTCGCTGGTCTGCGCTTACATTATGGGCAGACGTGATCTCCTGACTCTGGCCGTCTTCTTGTTCATCCTGCCACTGGTTGCCCTGGCCGGTGTGCGGGTGTTGAAACCCAAGTTCCAGGTGTACCGGGAATTCAATCCCTCCACCGTGGAAACGTCCACGGCCACCACTGTTCGCCTGGCGGTTGCCCGCTCCACGTTCTCCACCGGTCACGTGATCATGGAGGAACAACTTCCTCCACGGTTCGGTGATCCGCCCGCTTTCCGCTTCCCGGCCCGGTCTGCAACCGGCGGCACCAGCCGCTACGAATACCATCTGCGATCCGGCAAGCGGGGACAGTTCCGGATAGGTCCAGTCACTGCAGAGTTCAGCGACCCCTTCGGCTTGTCACTGCGGCGCCATGCGATCGACGACGGCGACCTCCTCACCGTGACGCCGGCCGCCGTCGAACTTCCCGTAACGGGACTCGCCGGGGCGCGTGGGAACGATGGCGTCACAGCTACCCGTATCAGGGCGAACCCCAGCGACGACGACATCATGACCCGCGAATACCGGCATGGGGATCCGATGCGCCGTGTCCACTGGCCCGCCACGGCGCGGCACGGACAGCTCATGGTGCGTCAGGAGGAATCGGTCACCACTCCGGAAGCCACCATCATCCTTGACCAACGATTCGCGGCCTTTGCATCCGGCAGTGGCTCGGTTTTCAGCTCTCACGACGACGACTCCGACCTCGTGACCAGCCCGAATTTTGAGTGGGTTGTGACAGCCGCAATGTCCATCAGCGCGCACTTGGCCGAACGGAACTATTCGCTGCGCGTCCTGGACGCCTTCGGCAGCCCGGCCTTCATCCGCTCGCCGTCGGCACCGGACCCGGGCGTGGAAGAGTTCAGTGGCGTCGCTGGCCTTCATGCCATTGCCGAAGGTTTGGCCGCCATTGAGTTGAGCGGACCAAAGCACCACTGGGTTGACCACCACAGGGCGGGTGAAAACAGTCCGGAACATTCCCGGCGCACCCCTGAACCCAGCGGTTCCATGCCTAACCGCTTTAGCGGGGCATCGGAGGTATACGGCCAGGAAAACGTTGATTCCGTCTTCGACGACCGCCTCATGGACAAGCTCGCTGCACATCGTTTGCGCGGCCCGCTCCTTGCCTTGCTTGGCAATCTGACCCTGGCCGAGGCCAAGGCGCTTGCTCCGGCGGCCGGCTATGGCGCCAACGCCTTCGCAATAGTAGTAACGGATCCTCAAAGCAGCACCGAGTCCCGCAACCATGACTTCCGCAACCCGGACTCCCGAAATAAGGACGATGTCCTGGAAACCTTGAGGCAAGGCGGCTGGAAGGCTGTCTCCGTCACGTCCAAGACACCACTGACAGCGGCCTGGTCAGCCTTCGACGAAGGCGGCCTGCTGGTTGCTGCGAGTGCGGCAATGGACGTACGGCGCGGAGCGGCGGTGCCGCGATGACCGCCACGTCCCATCGTGGGTCCCCCACGACGTACCGGGGAGGCCCGTCCCAGCAGGTTCCAAGCGGAGAAGCGCCCGGCCCCACTCCACCTCCACGCCCGCAGGCTCCCGGCCTCTACCCCTGGATCATGGCTGGTTCCGTGGCCGTCGCCGTTCTCGGTGCGGCCCTCTCCCTGAACGGAGTCTTCAGGGGCTGGGCCTGGTTCATGCCCCTGATCACCACCGTTGTAGCGGTGGCCCTGACGCTTGCCATCCTGCGGACCCTCCGGATCCAGCCCTTGGTTACCACGCTGGGTGCCTTGGCAGCGTTGGCCGGGATACTCAGTTTCACGTTCTGCCGGCAGGACAGCTTCCTTGGCTTTATTCCCACCACCGGGACCTTTGCCGCGGTAGGCCGGCTCATCAAGCGGGCCGCCGAGACGGTTGTGTCAGAGAGCGCTCCGGTAGCCCCAAACGCGGGGATTGTCTTCATCACTTGTGCCTGCCTGGGTCTACTGGTGATCCTGATCGATGCTTTGGCCGTCCCGCTATCGATGCCGGCAGCCAGTGGAGTCGGGCTCATTGCGGTCATGGTGGTTCCTGCAACCATCAAGCCGCAAAGCGTAGGTGTCGCAGGATTCGTTGGGGCCACAGTGGGATATCTGCTCATTCTTGGTTGCAGCCATTGGTTCGCCCCTGACGCCAGGCTGCAGTCCGGAGCACCACGAAGTTCCGGCCAGATCAGGCGCTCCCTGGCGACGGGGGCACTGGCCCTGGGTTTGGCATTGGTTGTTCCGCTGGCCATTCCGGGGTTTGAAACCGGCACCTTCCCGCAGGGTTCACGGCTGAGCCCATGGGGTACCTCGAACGGCCTCAATCCGATGATCACATTGGGTAACAGCCTCCGGAGTCCCACGGGGGCAGGACGCATCACGTACTCCACCAGTTCCAGTGCAGCCACCTACCTGAGGTCCGTCACTGTTGACCACTTCGACGGCGAAACCTGGGCACCGGATGACCGCTCCGCCACACGGCGGGCCGGGGTGGACCGGATAGAGCCGGGTTACTCCATCCAAGGTGAAGTCGTGAACGCGGTGACGTCCATCAACGCGGGCTTGTTCACCAGCCCGTACTTACCGGCACCGTTTGCCCCGGTGTCAGTAAATGGGCTGAACGGCCGTTGGACCTGGGATCCGGCCACCCTCAGCATCATGAGCACGGAATCGAGCACACTGGCCCAACGGTATGTGGTGTTCTCGGCCGCACCCAAGATCACTGCACAGGCCCTGTCCCAAGCCACGGGTAAGCCAAAGTCCATTTCGGACGACTTCCTCCGCGTTCCAGGGAACCTGCCAAGCATTGTGCGCCAGACTGCGGAGCAAGTCACGTCTTCGGCAGGCAACAACTACGCCAAGGCACTGGCCATCCAGAAATACTTGCGCTCCAGTGAATTCACGTATTCCCTTCAGGCTCCGGTGCAAAACGGGTATGACGGTAACGGGTTGTCCGTGCTGGCGGACTTCCTGGCGGTCAAGAGCGGCTATTGCGTCCATTTCTCCTCCGCCATGGCGGTGATGGCCCGCGTGGAGGGCATCCCCAGCCGCATCGCGGTGGGGTACGCACCCGGCCGGCTGACGGGCGAGACCGTGGCTTTGGTTGGCCAGGGATCGTTCCCTGAGTACGAGGTAGACGCCCGTGATGCCCACGCGTGGCCCGAGCTCTACTTCGAAGGACTGGGATGGGTGCCCTTTGAGCCGACTCCGTCGCGTGGCGTTGTTCCGGAATATGCCACCGAGTCCTCGGTCCCGGGCAGCCTGAGCACCAATGCTGACGAGAAGGACGTTCCAGGCACCGCAGTGACGCCTCCCCCGAGCACCGTTCCGCTGCCGGGAGGTGACGCGCAAACTGCTGGCTCTGCGCCAAGCGACCCTCTGCCAACGGTTGTTGGCACGATTGCGGCAGTGCTGTTGCTGGCTGCTTTCCTTGGCTCGCCGAGGTTGAGCAGGGTAGTCCTGCGACGGCGCCGGCTAAACCCCAAGGAACCAGCGGATCGTGGATCACCGGGGCACCAAGACTCCGCAGCTCTCGCATGGGCAGAGTTGCAGGACCTCGCCACGGACTATGGCGTACCGTCCACGCCCAGTGAAACGCCAAGGCACTTTTCTTCCCGGCTGCGTTCAAGTTCAATCCTGGGTGAGGCCGGGGGTCTCGACGACGCCGCCCATGCCGCCGTCGCTTCACTCACCGCGGACTTCGAACGGCAACGTTATGGTCGCCCCATGGAGGCTGCCTCCCCGGCGGCGGCCAGGATCGGCGTCGTTCGTGAATCGTTGCGGAACAATACCAGCTGGCTGGTCCGCTTCCGCGCCACCTGGTTGCCGCCGTCGCTCATGCGCCGCTGGTTCCACGCACTCGGTGCCCCCTTCCGTGCTGTGGGGTCCCTGTTCCGGCGGACCGGGCAAGGGATTGCCAGATCGTGGCGCGCGCTCAGGGGACTTCTTCCGCAACGCCGCTAAGGCCGCAATCCCATCGTGGGAACAGCAAAGGGCCCGACTCCGGAACTTATGTCTCCGGAGCCGGGCCCTTTGCTCGTCTCTACCGTTCTTGTTGCGAGAGCGATGGACGGGACAGGACCTGGTTTTTGTACAGGACCTAGTCGGCGTAAGGGTCGGCGATACCTACGTACTGGGTGTAGAGGTACTCTTCGATGCCTTCGGAGCCGCCTTCGCGGCCCAGGCCGGACTGCTTGACGCCACCGAACGGCGCAGCGGCGTTGGAGATAACGCCGGCGTTGAGGCCGAGCATGCCGGTCTCAAGCTTCTCGCTGACCCGGAGGCCACGGTTGAGGTCCTTGGTGAAGACGTAGGCAACCAGGCCGTATTCGGTGTTGTTGGCCAGGCGGATGGCATCGTCTTCAGTGGAGAACGTGACGATCGGGGCCACAGGTCCGAAGATTTCTTCCTGGAGGATGCGGGAGTCTGCGGCGACGTTCTTCAGAACGGTGGGCTGGTAGAAGTAACCCGGACCGTCGACGGCGGCACCACCCGTGACTGCCGTGGCACCTCCTGCTACGGCTTCGGTGACGAGGGCGTGAACGCCATCGCGGGCCTTGCCGTCGATCAGCGGACCAACCTTGGACTCCGGCTCAGTACCGCGTGCCGTGGTGAGGGAGCCGATCTTCGCAGCGAACTTCTCGGCAAAGGAGTCAGCGATGGACTCGTGCACGATGAAGCGGTTTGCTGCGGTGCAGGCCTCGCCCATGTTGCGCATCTTCGCGGCGATGGCGCCTTCAACGGCCTTGTCCAGGTCGGCATCCTCGAAGACGACGAACGGTGCATTGCCCCCGAGCTCCATGGAGGTACGCAGGACCTTGTCCGCGGCTTCGCGGATCAGGGCCTGGCCTACCGGGGTGGAGCCGGTAAATGAGATCTTGCGCAGTCGGTCATCCTTGATCAGCGGTCCGGTGACAGCACCGGCGGTGGAGGTCTGGATGACGTTCAGGACACCTGCCGGAAGGCCGGCTTCCTGCATCACCTGCGCGAAGAGCAGGCTGGTCAGCGGCGTCAGGTTCGCGGGCTTGAGCACCATGGTGCAGCCAGCGGCTACAGCCGGGGCTACCTTGCGGGTGGCCATGGCCAGCGGAAAGTTCCACGGGGTGATGAGCAGGCAGGGTCCAACCGGCTTCTTCTGCACTAGCAGGCGGTTCTTGCCATCCGGTGCTGCGGAGTAGCGGCCGGACACGCGCACGGCTTCCTCGGAGAACCACCGCAGGAACTCAGCCCCGTAGGTTACCTCGCCGCGGGCTTCTGCCAGCGGCTTGCCCATTTCCAAGGTCATGAGCAGGGCGAAGTCCTCGGCGCGCTCAGTCACGAGCTCGAAGGCACGGCGCAGGATCTCGCCGCGTTCGCGCGGAGCGGTGCGGGCCCAGTCAGCCTGGGCGGCAGCGGCGGCGTCCAGGGCGGCGGCACCGTCTTCAGCACCGGCGTCGGAGATGCTGAGCAGGACCTTGCCCGTAGCCGGGTCCTCAACATCAAAAGTCTTTCCGGATCCCGCCGGACGCCACTGACCGTTGATCAGCAGGCCGGTGGGGACGGAAGCCAGCAGTTCGCTTTCGCGTTCAACCGTGACAGTCATGGCGACTCCTTCGTCTTGGGTGCATTGGAGGGTTGCACCACTAGGGTTCCTTGCCAGAATTGGCTTGAATTACTGCCACGGTACTGCCATGCAAGAAGCAGTGTCTACGCCTTCACGCACTGCCATACGCCCGCCAAATTGTGCAGCTGCACAGGGACGATCAGCGCGCCGCCAGCACCGCCGAATACAGCTCCCGCTTGCTGACGCGGGCATCATCCGCCACGGCGGCAACGGCTTCCTTCAGCCGAATTCCTTGGGAGATGAGCTCATTCACGGCAGCTACATGGTCTTCCGGTTTGCCGGGAGCCTGCTCGGGAGCGCCACCCACAACCACGGCAATTTCACCGCGGACTTCATTGTTTTCTGCCCACTCCAGGAGCTCGCGCAGAGTTCCGCGGATGACCTCTTCGTAGGTCTTGGTCAGTTCACGGCAAACAGCCACCCGGCGTTCCGGGCCAAAACGCTCGTGCAGTGCCCGAAGCATCACTTCAAGCCGGTGCGGAGCCTCGAAGAACACCATGGTACGGCGCTCGTCAGCCAAGTCCGCCAAGCGGGAATTCCGCTCGCCCGACTTCCGTGGCAGGAAGCCCTCGAAGCAAAATCGGTCTGTCGGGAGTCCGGAAAGCGCCAGGGCCGTCAGCACAGCGGAAGGTCCCGGTACGGCAGTCACAGTCAGGCCAGCGGCGACAGCTCCCTCCACGAGACGGAAGCCAGGGTCCGAAACTGCCGGCATTCCGGCGTCGCTGACCATGAGGATGGTTTTGCCGGCCCGCACATGCTCCAGCAGTTCACCTGTCTTGGCTACCTCGTTGTGTTCGTGATAGCTGATGACGCGCCCGGACACCTCCACGCCCAAGGCCTGGACCAGCCGATGCAGGCGGCGCGTGTCCTCCGCTGCAACGATGTCCGAGGTCGCCAGGAGTTCGATCAAGCGGGAGGAAGCATCGCCCACGTTGCCGATGGGAGTGGCAGCAAGCACAATCCTGCCGATTGCTGTGATTGCGCTCGCGTTGGTACCGGCGTCCAGTTCCTGGGCCGCGTCCGGTTCATCAACCGCCGATGCATCATCAAAGGGGGCTTCGTCCGGGGTGCTGTGTTGTTCTTCCACCTGCCAAGCCTAATGCCGCGCGCACTTCAACGCCGCAGTAAGGATGGAACGGTAGCATGGGCGGGTGAGCCAGTCCCCCGTTCCCACCACCGATTCCGGAACTCCCGCAGTGTCGGCACTACCTTCCGGAGCCACGGACGTGGCGGCAAGCAACGGCTCCGGAGAGCCAACCCAGACAACAGCTGTCCGGGCAACTACTTCGTGGCGGCCTCCCTCCGGACAGGGCGATTCAGACGGCAGCAGACTGAGTGCCGGACGCGGGCTGGCGGGCCACCGCTGGATCGCCAGTCCCGCTGCGGCCTTCACGGTGGGCGCCCTGACATCTCGTTTGATCGGCGGGATCCAAAGCTGGCGGGATTACCCGCCCTCGCTGCGTTTATGGTTCTGGTTGATTCCCACCATTACGGCCGTCATCGGCGGAATCCTGCGCTTCTTCCGTCTTGAGGTCCCACACAGCCTGGTGTTCGACGAAACGTATTACGTCAAGGACGCGTATTCGTACCTCGTCAGCGGATACGAACGCAGCTGGCCGGCCAACGCGAACGATTCGTTCAATGCCGGCCATCCTGACATCCTGCTCAACACCCCGGAGTACGTGGTTCATCCTCCGGTCGGGAAATGGATGATCGCCTTCGGCATGTGGTTATTTGGGGCTGACAATCCGTTCGGCTGGCGTTTCGGTGCCGCCCTGACCGGGACGCTCACCGTCTTCCTGCTCTCGCTCATCGCGCTGAAGCTCTTCCGTTCCCACACCCTTGGCGCGGTGGCCGGGTTGCTGCTCGCCATTGACGGCCACCATATCGTGTTGTCGCGAACGTCCCTGCTGGACATCTTCCTTGCGTTCTGGCTCCTTGCCGCCTTTGGCGCGTTGCTGTTGGACCGCGACGACGGCCGGCGCCGCCTCGCTTCAAGGCTTGCCGCCCGTGCGGCTGCTTCATCCGACGGCCGGCCCTCGGCCACGCAACTGTTGACCGGCCCCTGGCTGGGGATGCGTTGGTGGCGCCTGGTTGCTGGGATTTGCCTCGGCCTGGCCGTGGGCACCAAATGGTCTGCGCTGGTTTTCGTGGCGGCGTTCGGCTTGTTGACTGTCTTCTGGGACATGAGTGCCCGCCGCACCGCCGGGATCCGCAGCTGGCCGAGTGCAGCGGTCATCAAGGATGGCCTTCCGGCTTTCCTGACCATTGTCCCGATCGCCGCAGCCACCTATGTTGCCACCTGGACCGGCTGGTTCCTCTCCAAGGATGCCTACTACCGTCAATGGGCGGCCACCAACCCGGCACCCGGGTGGGATTGGCTGCCCAATTCCGTGCGTTCCCTGGCGCATTACCACCTCGAGGCGTACAAGTTCCATCAGGGCCTCAGCGCTGACCATCCCTACGAATCCAGCCCCTGGACCTGGCTGGTCATGGGCAGGCCCACCTCGTTCTATTACCAATCGCCCAAGCAGGGAACTGCTGGCTGCATTGCCGAGACCTGTTCCTCGGCCATCCTGCCCGTAGGCAACCCCATTGTGTGGTGGGGCGGCACCATAGCCTTGGTGATCCTGCTCTTCTGGTGGGCAGGCCGGCGGGATTGGCGCGCCGGGGCCATCCTCGTTGGAGTCGCGGCTGGATACCTGCCGTGGTTCATGTACCCCGAACGCACGATGTTCATCTTCTACGCAGTCTCCTTTGAACCGTTCCTGGTGCTGGCCCTGACGTATGTTCTGGGGTTGGTGCTGGGCCGCAGCAGCGATCCTCCCTGGCGTCGGAGATCCGGACTCTACATAGTGGGGTTGGTTGTGGTGCTGGCCGTACTGGCCACAGCGTTCTTCTATCCTGTGCTGACCGCCGAAGTCATCAGCTATCAGGAATGGCGGATGAGAATGTGGATGCCATCGTGGATCTAGGAGGAGGATCGTGAGGGAGGCAAGCACGGAGCTTCTGGTCGAGGCCGACGAGAATTCCAACGTGACGGACCTCCTTCTGGAACGATGCGCCAAGGACCCGTTCGGCAACCTTTATGCCCATAAGACAGCCAATGGGTGGCTCAACGTGCCTGCCGCGCGCTTCCTCGCGGACGTGCAGGCACTGGCGAAGGGCCTCATCGCTGGAGGCGTCAACCCTGGCGATCCCGTCGCTGTGCTCTCCCATTCAAGTTTCGAATGGACCTTGGTGGACTTCGCCATCTGGATGGCTGGCGGAGTTACCGTACCCATTTATGAAACGTCGTCGGCAAGCCAGATCGAGTGGATCCTTGCCGATTCCGGTGCCCGGCGCATCTTTGTGGAAGACACGTCCAAAGCAGACCTTCTTCACACCCTCGTTGAGAAGTCCAAGGCCTTGGGTGAGGACCCTGTGACGATCATCCGTATGGAGCACGACGGAGAGGCCCCCAACATGACCAGCCTCGCCGCCGTCGGAATTGGCATTATGGATTCCGAACTTGAGCGCCAGCGCAGCGCGGCCACCCTGTCCGATGTCGCCTCGATCGTCTACACCTCCGGCACAACCGGCAAACCCAAGGGCTGCGAAATCACCCACGGCAACTTCGTGCTTGTTGCCCGGAACGTCATCCCGTTCCTCCCCGAACTTTTGATGCAGCACGGCGCGCGAACATTGATGTTCCTACCGTTGGCACATGTCCTGGCGAGGGCAGTCCAGGTGGTCTGCCTCACCGCAGGCGTCACGTTGGGGCACAGCCCAGGTGCCAACGGCCTCATGGCGGACCTCGGTGCCTTCAAACCCACATTCCTGCTCGCAGTTCCCCGTATCTTCGAAAAGGTCTATGCCGGGGCCGGACACAAAGCGGCCATGTCAGGCAAGTCCGGACTGTTCGCCGCCGCGTCCGCCACCGCCGTCGAATATTCGACGGCGGTAGACCTCGCCGCCCGCGGGCAGGGGCCCGGACCGGGCTGGTTCCTTGGCCTCAAGCACTCGGCGTTCAACAAGCTCCTCTACCCCAAAGTGCGGGAGGTCTTCGGCGGCGCGATCGGCTACGCTGTGTCCGGTGCCAGCCCCCTTAGCCTCCGGGAGAACCACTTCTTCCACGGCGCGGGGATCCCCGTCCTTGAGGGCTATGGCCTGACCGAAACCACTGCGCCCTGCACCGTCAACACGCCAAGCATGTCCCGCATAGGAACCGTTGGCATTCCGCTGCCCGGAACCACCATCCGCGTGGCACAGGATGGCGAGGTGCTGGTCAAGGGAATCGGCGTGTTCAAGGGCTACCACCGGAATGATGCCGCCACCGCTGAGGCCTTCGTGGACGGCTTCTTCCGCACAGGAGATCTGGGCGAGCTCGACCCGGACGGGTTCCTGACCATCACAGGCAGGAAGAAAGACCTGTTGGTCACCGCGGGCGGCAAGAACGTCGCTCCCGGTCCCCTTGAAGAAAAACTACGGGAGCACCAACTGGTAGGACAGGCAGTGGTGGTGGGCGACGGCAGGCCGTTCGTCGCAGCGCTGGTGGCCCTGGATCCTGAAGGGCTTGAAGACTGGTGCGCCGAGAACAAGCGAGACGCCATGTCCCCCAGCGAAGCCGCAAGGGACGAGCGCGTCCGTGCAGCCGTTCAGTCTGCCGTGGACGAAGCCAACACTCTCGTATCCTCCGCTGAATCCATCCGTAAGTTTGGCTTTATCACCGCAGATCTCAGCGTCGAGTCCGGGCACCTGACGCCATCGCTAAAGTTGAAGCGGGCCGCGGTGGTGAAGGACTTCTCCTCATTGGTGGAGAAGCTTTACGAAAAGTAGCGGCGGCGTCGTTACGCGACGGTGTCCTTGCGGACACCAGAGGTATCGCTTTCGTCGTCGATTTCGGTGGAGGATGCTTCTTCTTCGGCCGCTGATTTGGAGTCCAAGCCACGGCGACGACGCGTTGGCCAGGTGAGGATGAAGGTAACCGTCGCGGCCAGGAACACGAGGGCTCCAATGACGATTCCCGCATCCACCCAGAACTGTCCGGGGAAGAGACGAATGAGCGTGTCGTCCAGGGAGAATGTCCAGGTGCCATTGGCGAAGAAGATCCGGTGGAACTCGGTGAAGAACTGCTGCCAGCTCAGGGCTGCCAACACTGCAAGGCCAATGATGATGACCAACGTGACGATGGAGCCGGCGAAGAGCCCACGCCTGACACCGCCTTCACTGCGCTTACGCAAGTAGGCAATGGCAATGATGCTCAGAAGAATGAGCAGCAGGCCCGCACTAAACGAGGTCAGAATAACCATCTTCACGTCCGCCATATGCGCGACTTCGCTGTCTTTGAAAAGCTTGGCGCCGTCTTGGTTTACCAAGCCACCCAAATACCTGGGCCCTGACCAGTTGCTCAAGTAGTCCACAGCATAGGAGCCGTAGGTCATGCGATCATCCGTGCTGAACCCGTAGCCGTCTCCCGGGAAACCCGGCCGGTTGTATTCAACCCAGAGGAACAGGGGGCTGGTCACCGCCCTGACAGCCAACACCAGGAGGATCACGGGGAAGAAGACCGCGAGCAGTACCTGGAAAATCCGGGGGCCGATTGGCTTGACCTTCGCTGCCTGTTCACGCTCTGCATTACGCCTGGCAACCTCGTCTTCCGGCGGACGAACCTGGAGGGCAGACGTCGGCAACGGTTCGGAATAGTGTGCGGGTTGGCGACTTGCGGGCGCATCTGCCACGGTCTCCGCGAAAAGCGGTGGCTCCGGCTCAACGTCCGCAGCCTCGGCAGCCTTCCGGTCAGCGCGGCTTTCCGGCTGAACCGGCACGGGACCTGAGGGAGCAGCAGAAGAACCACCGGATGCCTTGGGCTTCATCCAGTCAAAGGCCGGCTCGTCGGGGTCCTCGTGGACGTCCGTCGCCGGATCTTGTGGTTTTTGGCTCTTGTCACTCACAGCGGTTTCACTTCCGTAGGCATCCCACCGGCCTAAGCATGCTGCCGGCACTCTTGTCTGCATTCGAGCCTACAGTCCGGGTTTGGGCAGAGACGAGGAGCCACCCCGCGTATGGCAAGATCGAAACGCAACTGTAAGGTGCAGGCGTGTCCGCCTAGACAGCAATCCCCCGGTAACCGGCGTCATGGCTGTCAAGGTCGCCGGTAGCTCCCGAACGAAATGAACGTCCCCCCAGAACCAAGGTGTACGTCCAGTAGGCCGCCAGGACCAGTGCCCCGATCGCGATCTTCATCCAAACAGGCAAGGGGCTTGGTGTCACGAACGCTTCCACCACGCCCGAGATAAGAAGTACCAGGACCAGCCCAAGGGCAACCGTGATCAGCGAACGCCCTTCGTCGGCGACGGCCTGCAGCCGGGTCCTGGGTCCGGGCCGGACCATCGACCAAAAAATTTTCAGGCCGGCCGCACATGCGATGAACACTGCGGTGAGTTCCATGAGCCCGTGAGGAAGGATGTAACTGAAGAAGACATCCAACTTTCCCGCAGAAGCAAAGACGCCGGCAGCCGCCCCGACGCCTTGGGCGTTGAGGAAGAGAATCATGGGCACCCAAAACCCCGTAATTCCGAACGCAACGGCTTGGGCCGAAATCCAGGCGTTATTGGTCCAGACCGCTCCTGCAAACGACGCCGCCGGGTTCTCCGAGTAGTAGTCGATGAAATCGTCTTCGATGTACTGACGAACCCTGTCATCGCTGCCAAATGCGGCCCGCAGCGCCTCGGGCGACGTCCCGATCCACAGGGCGTACGCCCCACTCACCAGCACGAAGAAAACCCCACACCACACCGTCAGCCATCGGAGTCTGTAGAACGCCGCAGGCAGCGCGATGACGAAGAAGCGGGCGAGGTCTTCCATGAAGTTCGAACGTGCCCCGGTGAACCTGGTACGAGCCTGGGCAAGTGCGGCAGACAGGGATGAGGACAAGGCCGTCTCGGGAGCCACTGAGCGGATGAGGGACAAATGTGCGGAGACAGTCTGGTACAGGCGCAATAGTTCGTCGGCCTCGGACCCAGTGAGCCGACGCTTATGTGCCAAAAACGTAAGCCGCGACCATTTGTCCCCATGCACGGCCGAAAAGGCATCGATGTCCACGGCACCACCCTATCCCTGTCTGCCCTATCCATGGCTGCCCGTTCCTGGCTGCCGGGACGGGCGCGGCTAGACTCGTTGATGCGGGTACGTTGTGCGCCCGCCATGATTGCTACGCACCGGGGGCGGACTTGAGTTCAATCATCACAGGCGAGGCAGTGGTCCTGGAGTTGCGCCCGGCATCCTTCGCCGCCCGCGCGCTGGGGCTCATTCTGGACGTTATTGCCAACGTCCTGCTGTTGATCCTCCTCATCATCCTGATCCTCTCCGCCGCCCGGGATCTCGATGAAGCCGCGGTCCGGGCCATGGTCCTGGCCTGTGTCGTGTTCTCCTTCGTCATCGTTCCCGTCACAGTGGAGACGCTCACCCGCGGCCGCTCGCTGGGGAAACTGGCCGCGGGCCTTCGTGTGGTCCGGGACGACGGCGGCTCCATCAGATTTCGGCACGCGGTCATCCGTGGGCTGCTCGGGTTCCTCGAGATTTACATGACCTTCGGTGGCCTCGCTATCGCCGTGGCACTCTTCAACGACAAGTCCAAGCGCCTCGGCGACGTCGTAGCCGGCACTTACTCCCTGCGCCAGCGCGTGCCCTCCGAGCCGAGGATCTTTCCCGGCGCTCCGCCTTACCTCCAACCATGGGTAGCCATGGCGGACATAGGACGGATCCCCGACGCCACAGCCCGCCGGGCCGGAACCTTCGTTCAGCAGGCATACCTCATGGCACCATCCTCACGCGCCAGGATGGCCGCAGCGCTGGCCTCGGAGCTGGCAAACTACGTCGCGCCGCCACCGCCAGCGGGAACGATTCCCGAGGACTACATAGGGGCGGTCCTCGGCGAGCGACGCAACCGCGAATTTGCGCGCCTTCGCACGGCGGAACAGCGCAACGCCGCCATCGGCGAAAGGCTTCGCAAGCTGCCGTTCACCCAGGGCTGAGGCAACGCCGAGCACTTCCGGGGGGCTGCCGGACGTCAGCCACCAGCCCTTCGCTGGTGTTCTCAAATCCAATGCGCGGGCGTCGTGAGCCTTTCGGGTAGTCGCGTTTCGCGGTTCCCCTGCGCCGCGTTGATTTGCGGCTGCGTGAGGTAGAGGGACGCGGAGAGATTGGCGCCGTGGAGACGGGTATCGCGCAGATCGGCGCCGAGCAGGTCCACTGCGGTTAGGTCACTGCGCTCCAGGTTAGCCCCTATCAGGTAAGCACCGCGGAGGTCCGAGCCGGACAGTTGCTTCTTTGCCAAGTTGGCGCCCATGAGGTCGGCACCCGGGTGGATTCCGCCGTCGGGCATTTCACGGCCCTCGGCCCCATATGAAGCGCGGACCTCCTCGCTGACCTCCATGAGAAGGGCACGCACCTCAGCATGTAAACGCCCGACGTCGGCAGCCAGCACTGCGGACGCCTCGCCTTGGGATGTGGTTTCAATGTCCATGGTCAGCTGGCGGGCTGTTGCAGCCAGCTCCGGATCGAAGGCGCGTTGCTCAGCTTCGGACAAGTACCACAACATTTCGTGCAGTTGCTTGACCACCTTGAAGACAGCGAACATCGAGGACTTGGACTCCGGATCCTTGACCCAACTCGTGCCCCCAAACGTGCGTTGGGAAACCACTTGGCCTGCGCCGAAGCAGTCAAAGACGGTACATCCGCTGAATCCGCGGGGCCGCAAACGTTGATGGATGGTGCAGGAAAAGTCGCTGGCCATGTTCGGGCAGGCCGAGGCAGCGGGTTTATCGATAGCGAAATCAGCCGAGCGGGCAAAGCCAAGGGCCGTACAGCAGAGGGCGAAGCATTTGCTGCAGTCCGGGCGAAGGGTTGGCGAAAAAGTCATTAGTGCTCCAAGCGATGAAATGGAATCAGGTGGAAGGAGCTGGGAACCCGGCGTGGGTTCCCCTAAGGAAGACTCGTAATCACCACGAAGGGCAGCACAAATAGCAGGTCCGACCAGATGCCAGAACCGGAAAGGAGAATCAAAGACCGCAAGAAATAATCACTGCCTCGATCTTAACAGCAGTTTCTGTCCCGGGCTGGGAATGCCGGCTACCGCTGGGCGTAGCTGGCCCAGGGGATGTTCCAGTCGCCGAAGCCCTCCAAGGGTTCCACCGCCGGCGCGCCGGTATTCAGGATCTGCACGACGTCCCCGGTTTTCATGTTGTTGAAGAACCAGGCGGCATCTTCGGGCAACAAGCCCACGCAGCCGTGGGAAACGTTCACACGTCCAATGGCGCCCCAAGCGGACTCCAGGGCCTGGTGGACATAGACGCCGGACCACGTGAGGCGGTTGGCATAATCCACCACCATCGGAGCGTAGTAGCCTTTGTCTCCGGGTTTGAGGCCAATGCTTCCAGCGTTGAAGTTGGATTTGCGTTCTTGCTCCAGGATCACCGCGTAGCCGGTGGGCGAAAGCCAGTCTTCGCCGCCCAGCGATACGGGTGCGGTGTGCATCAGTTGGCCATCGAAGTACACGTTCATGGTCTTGGTGTTGTCATCCACTACAGCCACGCGCTGCGGTCCCGTAGTGAAAGTCGAAACAACATCGCCGTTGCCAATCATCTTGTTGCCGAAATCGACGCCCAGGAGCTTCATGTCCACTGTGACCGTGGTTCCCGACGCCCAGAATGCCTCCGGACGAATACGGACCTTCTTGTCCGAGTACCAATGCCAGGCCACCGGCTGGCCCGATGAAACGGTGATGGCAACGCGCTTTTCCATCGCGGCCTTGTCAACCACAGGCTCACTGAAGTTGATTTCGATTGGCTGGCCGGAGCCGGCAACTGTGCCGTTACGAGGATAGATGGAAGCATCTGCTTCGAAAGCAGCCGAGACCGTGGTGAAGGTCTGCGTCTTCTTGGTTTCCTTACCTGCTGTATCCACGATCGTGAAGGAATAGCTGTACTGGGTCTTGAATTTCAGGACTTCCAGGGTTGTCCACGTGCTGCCATCCGCGCTGGTCTTCCCCTGCACAGGTGTACCGCCCTCGACCGGCGCCAACACAACGTCCTTGACCTTGCCGTTGACGGCTTTGATCTGGGGGCCAACCACTGGATTCCACTCCACGGCGCCGTCCAGCGGTGTGATACCCAGTTCAACGGGTTTCGCCTCTGGCGTCGGAGTGGATTGGGTTGTTGCCACGCCATTCGGGGTGGAACCGGCCAGCAATCCAGGAACGGTGGCAACGCCAATACCGCCCGCGACGAGCGCGGCGCAGACCCCTGCAATGGCTAGGATCTTGCCCGTTTTCCGTTTGGCGACTTCCGTCATGGTTCCTGTCTTCCTGTCCCCCGGCAAGCAATACTGAACACCCAATTCTAGCCGAAAGGCCGGCCACGCTGGTCACGTGTCCGGCCTTTCATCGCGGCTTGAAGCTACCGCTTTGAGGTTGCTGCCACCGCAAAACTGAAGTTGGTGTTTAGTGGCGGTGCTTAGTAACGGTAGTGCTCGGGCTTGTAAGGGCCCGCAACGTCCAGGTCCAGGTAGTCCGCCTGATCCTTGCTCAGTTCCGTCAACTCCACGCCAAGCGCATCCAGGTGCAGGCGTGCCACCTTTTCGTCCAGGATCTTGGGCAGGACATAAACCTGCTTCTGGTATTCGCGTTCCCGGGCCGGCTGGTCCTTCTTGGTCCAGAGTTCAATCTGCGCGATCGTCTGATTTGTGAACGAGTTGCTCATCACGAAGGACGGGTGGCCCGTTGCGTTGCCCAGGTTCAGGAGCCTGCCCTCAGACAGAACGATGATTGACCGCTCGGAGTCGGAGCCGGCGTCGAAGACCCACTCGTGAACCTGCGGTTTGATTTCCACCTTCTTGACGCCGGGAACCTTGGCAAGCCCTGCGATGTCGATCTCGTTATCGAAGTGGCCGATGTTGCCCACGATCGCCTTATTCTTCATGCCCAGCATGTGCTCGGCCATGATGACGTCTTTGTTGCCGGTGGTGGTGATGAAGATGTCACCCTGGGCAAGGACAGATTCCAGCTTGGCCACTTGGTAGCCGTCCATGGCGGCTTGCAGGGCACAAATGGGGTCGATCTCGGTAACTACAACGCGCGAACCCTGGCCCCGCAGCGCTTCTGCCGCACCCTTGCCGACGTCGCCATAGCCACAAACGACGGCAACCTTGCCGCCCATGAGGACATCCGTTGCACGGTTGATGCCGTCCGGGAGGGAGTGGCGGATGCCGTATTTGTTGTCAAACTTGCTCTTGGTCACGGAGTCGTTGACGTTGATGGCCGGGAAGAGGAGCTTGCCCTGCTCGGCGAGCTGGTACAGGCGGTGGACACCCGTGGTGGTCTCTTCGGTGACACCCTGGATCCGGGCCGCCACGCGGGTCCACTTCTGCGGGTCCGTCGCCAGGGTCCGGCGAAGGAGGTCCAGAATGAGGACATACTCTTCAGGATCTTCCTCGGTGGCTGCGGGAACGGCACCTGCGGCCTCGAAATCGACGCCCTTGTGCAGCAGCAGCGTGGCATCGCCGCCGTCGTCCAGAATCATGTTGGGACCCAGCTCCGGGTTGGCGTCCGCTCCGGGCCAGGTAAGAATCTGCTCTGCGGTCCACCAGTATTCCTCGAGGGTCTCGCCCTTCCAGGCGAAGACGGGAACGCCTTGCGGATCTTCCGGGGTGCCTTTACCGACGACGACTGCGGCTGCGGCCTCGTCCTGGGTGGAGAAAATGTTGCACGAGGCCCAACGAACCTCGGCGCCCAAGGCTGTGAGGGTTTCAATGAGGACGGCTGTCTGAACCGTCATGTGCAGCGAGCCGGCGATGCGGGCGCCCTTAAGCGGTTGCGAGGGGCCAAACTCGGCACGAAGTGACATGAGGCCCGGCATTTCGTGCTCAGCGAGACGGATCTGGTGGCGGCCTGCCTCGGCAAGGGAAATGTCAGCCACTTTGTAGTCGAAAGTCATGGAAGTCCTTTAGGTGTACCGTGCGGATTGCAGTTCTGGAAGTACGTCAGGCTTTGGGGTGGTGCTGGCCCGAGCTTGCGGCGCTGGAGGCAGCAAGCAGTTCCGGGGGCAGAAGCAGGGGAATGCCGTCCTCGATCGCGTAACGGACCTTTTCACCGTTCTCGGCGGCAGCCGTTGAAACAAGCTCCTCACCCTCCTGGACCAGCGGTGAGCCCGTCACGGGGCAGCGCAGGATGGACAACAGTTCAGGACTGACCTTTGGCATGAATGATGCTCCCTGGATGGCGCGGGTTTGGCGCCGCTGGCGGATTTATCTGCAGATTCCAGCCTACAGCGCAGGAGCATCCCGCAAGGAGCCGCGGACGATTTGAGTCCCGGGGGCCGCACGTCGCAGGGCCAGGACGGACTAGGACGGTTCGCGCAGAATCCGCAGGTGGCCGCGGCGCGTACCTTCAACCACTACCGGCGGCTCCACATGCGGCCGACTGGTACGGGGTGGGGTGTCCGTTGCCGCTGAAGCAGCTTCCCGCACCGCGTTGGCAAGTGCCAGCAGGTCATCCGGGCCAGGCTCCGGAGGTGTTGTTGGCATAGCCAGCCGCAGGACTTCCCAGCCCCGCGGAACCGTGAGGGATTCTGCATGCTGGGCGCAAAGATCGTACGCATGGGGTTCGGCGTACGTGGCCAGCGGTCCGAGCACCGCCGTGGACTCGGCATACACGTACGTCAAAGTAGCCACCGCGGATTGGCGGCAGGCGGACCTTGAACACTGACGAATAGCACCCACAACATCCCAGATTAGCGCCCTTTGGCCCCTACCCTGCGCATTGGCTGGCCGTGCCTGCCTGAAAGCTGCAGTCTGCGCCGGTCACGGCGCGCTGTTCGCCATGATGTCGCGTTGGCGGTTCCTCGGGACTAAAGTCGATATATGCAGTCACAGCCACATGTTCCTGGCTTCACAATCCGGTGGACTGACGCCGAAGGCGATCAGGCAAAGGAACACACCGGCGCGGATGTCCGTGGTTTCCGGCGGCGCCGGAGAAACCGTCACGGCAGAGGACTGCGTGGGGAACTCATGCTTCCCAGTCTTCCTGGCTTCCGGACCCGTGCCGAGCGCTTCGACGACATGGTGCTGGACTCAGCTGAACGCCTCCAGGATATGTGGGGCAAGCAGTTGGATGGCGTGCTCTTCGCCGTCGACGAAATCCCGCCGAACCTGGAGCACTTGGTGGCCGAAGGTACCGCAGCCCCCATGGGCTCCTACACTCCGGGCAACCGCGGTGAAGCACCCATGATCGCTGTATACCGCCGTGTGGTCGAACAGACTGCCGGAACACGGGAAGAGCTCCAGGACTTGGTCCACGACGTCGTGGTGGAGTACACCGCAGAAATGCTCGGAGTACCACCGGAGACGCTGGATCCCGTGTACCGGCGTCGTTACCAGTAGACGCGCGGCCCAAAACCCTAGTAGCCCGTAGCGCCTAGTAGCCCACAGTCACGGGAACTTTTTCGAGCCCGGCAGCAGCATCCTGGATGCCCAGCACCGAGACGTCGGCGCGATCCTGCCTACCCAGGATAAGTGCCCCATACGCAGGGTCCCCTGATGCTGAAACCACGTATCCGGCGACCACTGCCTGCCCGGATTTAGCTGGAAGCTCGATCAGCGATGTTGTGCCGCCGGACATGTCCACATCCACGGACTTGCCCACCTTGCCATCGGCTGTCACCGGTGCGTAGCTAACAGTTGCGCGTCCTTCAGGAACACCGAAGCTGAAGAAACTCTGCCCGTCACGGGGCACTGCCACCACATGCTGGCTGCCCAGGCGGGCCGAGGACGGCGACCAAGCGAAATCCGTTGGCTCCTCCGCTTTAGCCCCCCGCGCGATCCGGGTTGAAGCCACGAACGCGACGTCAGAACTCGCGCTCACGGTGTAGCTGCCGGCCGGAACGCCGTCGAGGTCCAACGTAGCTACCGTGCCGCCCTTGACAGTTACTACTCCCCCGTTGGGGAGTTGGCGCTCACCGTTGGCGCCGTACAGCCGGACTTGAACCACGGCGTCCGTGGACCCAGGTACGGCTATTTGAAGCGCGGGAACGGCATCGGTAAAGCCGGCTTTACTGCCCAGCGCCTTGATCGCCGCTGCATCCTGGATGTCGACGCCGGCCATCACCTGGAGGTTGGAAGGCCCGGAACCTGAAGACAGGAACTCCACTCCACCCGGCACAAGTCCGCGCAGCACGCTCTGCTGGATGGTTCCGGCAACGGGTCCACCCGAGCTGCGTACGTGCACTGCCAGTTGGGATTCGCCGGGGGCAAGGCCGGCAAGATTTACCGAACGTGTTGTCCCTGGCGCCACCAGGAGGCCCCGTGCGCCTGGCGCCTGGATCTGTCCCTGGGCGCCGAAGAGGTCCAGGTTGACGGTAGCGGGCGTCTCCGATGCATTGCTGAGGTTCAGGACCGCGGTCCGGCCAAGCGCAGTGTCCGAACCCAGCAGCCAAGCGTCGTTTCCGGGTTTCTGGCACGGAGCCGCTGCCAGGCCACGGAGATCACCGTCCTTGGCTGAGTAGCTCAGATTCGCGGCCACGGATGCTTGTTCGTTTCCGATGGGGTCAGCGCCCACCACGGTAGGTGCGGTCACCGGGCTGATAGATGCAGCCGCTGCCGCCAGGACGGGTGGACCGGAACTGGGCGATGGTGTACTCGTGGGGGTCTTGGCAATTTCCGCAACTGTGTCCCCTGCCAGCGACGTCACCTTACTACCCGGAATGGTGCCTGCGGGATTGCTCAGGACCAGTGCGTTGAGCGCGCTGGTGGCCGTGGTGGAAACCGGGCTGAATTCAGCATCGGTGTCCACCTCTGTTCCCGTGACAAGGCGCGCTGGTTCCGGGCAGACGCCCAGGGAGCGCCCCGCCGGGACATCGGCTTGCCGGATATCCACGGCAGAGCCGCCAGACGGCGCTGGAACCATCGAGGTGGCCGCGACTGCTCCGCCTCCAGCGGCAAGGATCACCGCTGCGGACAAGACCCCTGTGATGATCCCCTTGTTGGAGCTGCGGGCGCTCTTGCTGGAACGAGCATCCTTGGCGGAGTTGCGTGCATCCTTCGCGGAACCGCGCTTCCCGTTATCGTCCACCTGCTTCTTTGGATCCTCAGACACTGCTGTACTCCTTACGGAGGGAGACTTCGTCCCTCGACATGCCGGTTCGCGAGCGGCGGGCGGGCATCGGAACGGCCAGAAGCACTGTCAGTCCGAACACCACGGCCTGGAGGATCCCAAACCAAAAACCCCAAGGGTTGGTGTACCGGATTTCGAGGTTGCCTCCATTGGCCGGAAGTTCGAAAGCCTGGGCCCATCCGGACGTGGTCGATTTCAGCTGGCGCCCATCCATCCAAGCACTCCAGCCGGGATCGGACCGTTCGGCCAGGACCACCCGGCGGCCCTCATCACCCGCCGGCACTGCTGCGTCCACGGACACCTCTTCTGAGGGCAGAGTGCCGATGGCCTCACCTTGGGCGTTGAGAATGCGAACCCTATGGGCCGTGTCTGCAGCAGTGGCGGCAGCGGAATTCCGCGGGGTTACGCGCCACAACCACCCGGCGTCGGTTTGTCCAACAGCAACGAGGCCTGGAACGGCGTCGATCCTGCTGGCGGTCAGCTGGGCTGCGTCATCAGCGGCCTTGAGCACCACAAAACCGGCACCGAGTTGTTCCAAATCGTTGCGAGGGTCTACCCCTGTGCTGGCCACAATGGTGGCCACTGCCCTGCGGAGGGATGCGGTAGCGGCGTCGTCGGTGGCAATCTCTTCCCTGCCGGGTGCGCCAATAATGGTCCTGGCCGACGCGATCGTGGACAAGCTGTCCAGCGTAGTCCCGTCACCACGCATCAGGGAGGACGTAAAGGCGCCCTGCTCGCCGCTGGTGATAACCAACGTTCGCGTACGTTCGGGTCCTTGGCCACGGTCGACGGCGGTTGCCGGCAAGGTGCCGTTGTCCACCGGCCGAACCTGGCGGGCAGAGCCCAAGGATGGCTTGTTACCCGTATCTGACGGAAGGGCGTTAGCGGTATCGGCAGCGACTGGGGCCTCCGACAGGGGCTGCAGGACGTTTTGTCCCGCCCACGCCGCCATCCCGGCCAAAGGTCCACCGACGAGGAGAGCAAGTGCCACGCCTGAAGCTATGCGCCGCAGGGGCGACTTCCAACGGACGGTATCAGGCGTCCTGGTGGGAACGGCGAAGATTTTATCGGCACCGAGCAACGCCGCAGCCAGCAGGAGGATGCCCGCCGCTGAAACGGCCGGTCCAGTGAAGGGACCAACAATCACATTGTTGTTGACACCGGTGGCCACATGGCCCATCAGCCAACTGCTGCCCAAGGTAGCCAGCGCGGCCAACCAAAAGACGCGGGCAAGGGCGGTGCGCTTACCGGGAAGGAACAGCGCCGCTACAGCCAGGAGAAGTACGGGGACGCTGACCAGCAGAGCAAGCACCAGAGCCCAAGGCACAGCGCCAGGCCCGAACATCCCAAGACCTGTGAGGCCGCCGTCGATGTCGAAGGCCAGGGGCTGGCCCAGGAACTGCTGCCACAGTGGTGCAGCGTCGAAACTGAGCGGCAGGCCGGGGTCGCCAAGCAACGAACGGGGGCGGTCAAGAACCGAAATGCCGTAGGGAATGAACAGCGCGGCGCTGGGCAAGAGGGACCACCACAGTGTCTTTCCGCGCGTTCCGAGCACCACGGCTACCAGAACCACGACCACCGTGATTGGTCCCAAGAGCGAGGGCGCCGAAGCAGTGATTGCAGCCATGGCCAAGCCAGCAGCCGCCGCGGCGGTCCAGGACGGCGTGCCGTTTATACCCGGTTTTCCGAGCACCGGTGCCGGGCGACGCGTGAAGGGTGCCCGTACGGAATGGGCCCGCCCTATCGCCGAACCCGACGCGCGTATCAGCGCCAGCATCAGCAATGGCATCAGGACGTGGGCCACCAAGGCTCCCGGCCTGCCCTGGTTTATGGCTACCAGCAGTGCGGGTGCCCCGGACCAGGCCAGAGCCGCAACAATCCGGAACCGGCGCCGGGTGGTCAAAGCCCCGGCAGCGAACCAGGCACCGATCGCAGAGAGTGGCATCGCCAGGATCAGCAACCACACGGTTGCCGAGTTGCCATCGCCGCCGCCAAACAAGGAAAGAAGCCACAATACGTAAGCGAATGGATCGGCGTGCCCCGGCAGTCCCGCTCCGAGGGAAATCCACCACGAGGAGGCGTTGGCCCAGATATCGGAAGGTGACTCGGACAGCGGGAGGAGCCCCCCTCCGGCCACAATTCCCGTGCGAAGGAGGCCGAAAAGCCCAACGAATGAAACGGCAAACGCGATAAGGGCAGCAACGACTGCACCGGTGCCAACCCACCCGCGTTCGTTGGTGGCCAGGGCGGCGAAATCGTCAGAGGCATCGCCGCTGGGTTCGGGGGCGAGAAGATCCGAGGCCACCGTAGTTTCCTCGCTGGGGCGGATCGCCTCCAGCAGGGAACGCCTGTTGGCACGGACCTCGCGCGACGTCGCTTGGAGGCCCCGGACCACCGAGCGGTGTACACGGCGGGTCCTCGCTGCAATCCGGCGGCCCCTTGCGATAGCGAGGGGCCGCACCAAGCCGGCAATAGTGGCCGTGAACTGGGAGAATCCGTAGCCCGGTTCCTTGACCAGAATGCTCAGCACCAGACGGACAACTGCGCCCAAGAGCGCCCCCACGGCCTGGAACGGCAGGTTCCACCACGGCGTGTGTTTGAGGCGCATGTGAATTTGTGCTTTGCGTGCCGCGGACGACGTACCCAGGCCATGCGGGCGGTGCTCCACGTGGAACATGCGCGCGCTGGGCACCACCACTACACGGTTTCCGGCAAGCCAGTTGCGCCAGCAGAAATCGACGTCGTCGCCGCTGCCGGGCAAGGCAGGGTCAAAACCCTGCAACTGGTCCCAGACGTCCCTGCGGATCAACATGCCGGCAGAGTTCACGGCAAAAGTGTCGGAGCGGGCATCGTATTGCCCTTGATCTACTTCATCGGCGTCGATCAGCGTGAGCCGTTCAGCCCAACGGCTGGTGGACAGGCCAACGTCCACCACGTGACGGTCGTCGTCCCACCCGAGCTGTTTGCAGCCGGCAACCGTTACCGAAGTGGTCCGTTCCACTGCGTGGAGAAGCTCGGCCAAGGCGTCGGGTGCTGGAGCGGCGTCGTCATGAAGAAGCCAGATCCATTGGACTGCACCGGCTTGGACAGCACCGGCCGCTTCTGCGTTTTGGGCCACGTCCTCATGCTGGGCAGCATCTGCGGAAGCAAGCTCGTCCAAGCCCGCCTGGACAGCGGCACCAAAACCAGACTTGGGCTGGACGAATTTGGTGACATTTGCTTGCCCCAAGGCCGCACGGAGCAAGTCGAGGGAGTTGTCCGTGGATCCTGTATCAATGCCAATGGCGGCATCTGCCGAACGAGTCTGGTCCGACAGTGCCGCCAAGGTCCTGGGGAGATAGCTCCCGCCGTCGTGGGCAACCACGACGGCGGTAACGTGTACTTCCTTAAGAATTAGACTGCCCGCTTCCTTAGCCGGCGACGTTCGCGCTCAGAGAGCCCGCCCCAGATGCCGAATCGTTCGTCGTTTGCGAGGGCGTACTCAAGGCACTGCGAACGCACATTGCACGCTCCGCAGACCTTCTTCGCATCCCTCGTTGATCCGCCCTTCTCCGGAAAGAATGCTTCCGGATCCGTCTGGGCGCACAGGGCGTCAGTCTGCCAACCGAGTTCGCCCTCGTCATCGAAGTCACCTTGGCTCGGCAGTCCGATCCACACCGGCTGTCCTGGGACTTCCTGAGGACGACGCAACTCCATGGGAGGGTCGTCCAGGTCTTCGTCCGGCCCGGCAGGCAGGTCCCCGATCAACGCTTCGTGCGCAGCGAGGAGGGCAGTTGCTTGATCCTCCAACGACTGCTGCACGTTCTGGTTGTATCGGTCTGCCGCTTCCGGATCCGCTGGGTCCACGTACCAGTCCCCTGGCACTTCCCGCGAACGGTATTTCACCGACGCATGTTCTGCGACGACTGCATCTTCCTGGATACGCAACGCTTGCCCCATGGCGTCCCTCCTGATTTTGCAGCTGCTGCTTGGATGTATTTCCGATTCCCGGCGATGTTCCGGAAATCTGTGCAGCGGCGTTGATTACTAATTACACGCGTGTAACTACCCAGCAGTCAAGCCGCGCCGGGATAATAATCAAGAATCTGTAGAAACGTGGGATGCGCCACGCCCAACGTTTTCCGCCGTGGCGCAGCTGGCTAGGGCCAAAAACGAAAGCCCCTCATCACTTTGCATGAACAAATCCTGACATTCCGCGGAATTCCAATGACCGCCCCCGGATATCCATCGACTGGACTTAACGGAGGTGTGTTGCATTTCACATTCCCCTGCGGCCCGACGCCCCCACCGTGGCAGGATTGATCCATGAGCATCCCGGCAGCGAACCTGATGACCACCCTGCGATCCGGCCATTCCACGTCCCCGAGACTGACCTGGTACGGCCCTGATTCCGAGCGCGTGGAGCTCTCCGGGCGGGTATTGGACAACTGGGTCGCCAAAACCAGCAACCTGCTGCAGGACGAACTGGACGCCGAGCCGGGCAAGGCTATCCGGCTGGACCTCCCGGCACACTGGAAATCCTTTGTGTGGGCACTGGCCTCCTGGCAGTTGGGCATGGAGGTGGTCCTCGATGGCACCGCCGCGGACCTGCTGGTAACAGATACTCCCGACGACGGCGCCGGAGCCGGCTTTGAGGCGGTCGTCGCCGTGCCGCTCGCGGCACTTGCGATGCGCTGGCCCGGCGACTTGCCACCCGGCGTCGTGGATTATGCTGCGGAAGTCCGGTCCCACGGCGACGTCTTCATGGCCCACAACGAACCGGAAGCCGGCCTTCCGGCCGTCCGCGGCAGCGCGGGCCACACCCATGACAGCCTTCTGGACGGATTCGCTGCACCCCAGGAACCCGGCGTCCGGCTATTGGTTCGGGCGGCCGACGGCTTGGAGCCGGGCCTGGCAGCGGCATTGGGCGCGTGGAAAGAAGATGGCTCAGTAGTGCTGGTGCATCCGGACCTGGAAGTGACCGGGCACCTGCTTGAGAATGAGCGCGTCAGCCGATCCTGAGATCAGTTCTTGATGGAGGGCAATTCGCCGGTTGCGGGTCCCGCGCTGGCCGCCTCCGCAGCTGACTTCTCCTTGTGATGGAGCTCCAGGATCTCGTGGTCGTGGGAGTAAGCCGGCTCGGCATCCAACTCTTCGTTGAAGACCCAAAAGCGGTATGCGAAGAACCGGAAAATGGTGCCCAGGACGAGTCCGACGACGCTTCCTGCGATAAACAGCGACGGCTTGTCATTCAAGTCCAGCACGTACTTGGCGAACCACACACAACCGGAGGCAATCAGCAGCCCGACGAAGTTCATGACGGCGAACAGAACGGCTTCACGGACCACGTTCGCCTGTTTGCGGTGGCGGAAGGTCCAGAAGCGGTTGGCTACCCAGGAGAACACGCTTGCAACGATCGTCGCAATGGCCTTCGCCCAGACTTCGCTTCCGTGCATCGGACCCGAAAACAGCCAGATGTAAACTGCCGAGTCAATGACAAAAGCAACACCGCCTACGGCGCCGAACTTTGCTACCTCGCGCCAAAAAAGCGAGGCAAGTCCGCGGATGCGATCTGCAAGTGTGGTGATCATGACCCTCCATGGCCGTTGAAAAGTGGGCCGATGGGCCACGTCCATTTTAGCGCCCATTTCCAACCGTTCCCTTTGAGTCCCCTGTGAGAAGGCCGATACAAGGGCCTGCGCCCCTGCGAAACCGGAACAACCCATGGCTGAACCAACGGAAGAACAACATCTACTTGGTGACGTTACAGCGGCTGAATCAGTGTTCCGGCCGCTGGTTCGGTAGGCTGAACCTTGTGACTTTTCCAGTAATTGGTGTTGTTGGCGGCGGCCAGCTCGCACGCATGATGGCCCCGCCTGCTACCGCTTTAGGCTTCGAACTACGCGTTTTGGCTGAGGGCGAGGACGTTTCGGCTGTCCCCGCCGTGGCCAACGCCCCCGTTGGCGACTACAAGGACCTGGACGCTCTCCTTGAGTTCTCCAAGGGCGTGGACGTCCTGACATTCGATCACGAACACGTTCCCACGGAACATCTGCGTGCCCTGATCGACGCCGGCGTGAATGTGCAGCCCGGGCCCGATGCCCTGGTGAATGCGCAGGACAAGCTCGTGATGCGCGCGGCTATTGATCGCCTTGGGCTGCCCAACCCGGAGTGGGCCGCCGTTGACTCGGTAGAAGAGCTGGTGGCATTCGGCGACAAAATCGGCTGGCCCGTAGTGCTGAAGACGCCGCGTGGCGGCTACGACGGCAAGGGCGTCCGCATTGTTGACTCCGCCGATGATGCCGCTGGTACTGCGGATTGGTTCCACGCCATGAGTCCCCTGCTTGCAGAAGCAAAGGTGGACTTCAGCCGCGAACTCTCGGCCCTTGTAGCCCGAACGCCCAGTGGCGAATCGCGTGCATGGCCCGTAGTTCACACCATTCAGGTTGACGGCGTGTGCGATGAAGTTATCGCCCCCGCCCAGAACATTCCACTCGAAGTTGCCGCGGCTGCCGAGGGGGCTGCACTACGGATCGCCAACGAACTCGGCGTTACCGGCGTCATGGCTGCTGAGCTCTTTGAGACCCCGGGCGTTGGCGCCGGCTTCCTCATCAACGAACTCGCAATGCGCCCCCACAACACGGGGCATTGGACGCAGGATGGATCGATCACCAGCCAGTTCGAACAGCATCTGCGTGCGGTGCTGGACTTGCCGCTGGGCGCCACGGATGCTGTAGCGCCGGTATTTGTCATGAAGAATTTCTTGGGTGGAGACAACCAAAACCTCTTCGAAGCGTTCCCCATGGCGTTGGCTTATGAACCGGCGGCGAAGGTGCACTGCTACGGCAAGTCCGTGCGTCCCGGGCGGAAGATCGGGCATGTCAACCTGGCTGGCACGTCTACCTCGGAGGTAGATTCCGTCCGCCAACGCGCCACGGCAGTAGCCAACATCATCCGTGACGGCCGGATGCCCGCACAGACCACCCCCGAGGAGACCGAATGACAGCAGCATCAACAGCCCCGATTGTAGGTCTCGTCATGGGCTCCGACTCGGACTGGCCCGTCATGGAGGCCGCCGCGGACGCCCTGGCTGAGTTCGGCATCCCCTTTGAGGCGGACGTCGTCTCGGCCCACCGCATGCCCACCGAGATGATCCGCTATGGCCAGACTGCGCACGAGCGCGGCCTGCGCGTCATCATCGCCGGCGCAGGGGGCGCGGCACACCTTCCTGGAATGTTGGCTTCGGTCACTCCCCTGCCCGTGATCGGCGTCCCCGTTCCATTGAAGACATTGGACGGTATGGACTCGCTGTTGTCCATCGTTCAAATGCCTGCCGGAGTTCCGGTTGCTACTGTCTCCATCGCAGGGGCCCGCAACGCAGGACTTCTGGCTGTACGGATGCTCGCCTCCGGCACAGACGATCTCGCCAACCGCCTTCGCGAAGACCTGCTCAAATTCGCCCAGGAGTTGAACGACGTCGCCACCAAGAAGGGCGAAAACCTGCGCCACAAGGTGGAAGAGGTATTTTCCCCTGCCAATGCTTCCGCCCGGAGCAGCCGCTAGGAAGGCAGCGGATGACCACCATGCACAAGAATCCGAATCAGTCCGGCGCCGCCCTGACTGATCCAGTCCGCTATCCAGCCGGGGCCAGCGCTCCGGTGCGGACCAAACGCGCCTTCGTGCTGGTCCTCCTCACGCTCTTCATCCCCGGCAGCGCCCAGATCGTGGCAGGTGACCGCAAGCTGGGCCGCGTTGCCCTGCGAATCACCCTGACTGTGTGGGCGCTGGCCTTGCTGACGCTGTTGATTGCGTTGGTGAACCGGAGCATGCTGCTCAGCATCGTCACCCATCCGGTGGGATCGCTGTTCATTATCGTTGTCCTCGTTGCTCTGGCTTTGGGCTGGGCCTACCTCTTCCTGAACACCCTGCGGATCATCCGGCCCAACCTGCTGGCACCCGGGATGCGGCCTATCATTGCCGTGGTCCTTGCCGTGACCACAGTCCTGGCCAGCGGATCCTTGGGCTACCTTGCGTATGTTCTGAACGTCAGCCGCAACGCGATCGGCAGCATCTTCAACGCCGGCCCTGCCATCGATCCCGTGGATGGTCGCTATAACTTCCTGATGATGGGAGGCGACGCCGGTGATGACCGGACGGGCAGGCGTCCGGACAGCCTTTCGGTCATCAGTGTCGACGCCAAAACCGGTGAAAGTGCCATCATCTCCGTGCCCAGGAACCTGCAGAACGCCCAGTTCAGCGAGGGCTCCCCCATGCGGAAGATCTACCCCGACGGTTATAACTGCGGCGATGAATGCCTCATCAACGCCGTCAACACCGAGGTCACCAACAACCACAAGGACCTGTACCCGGGGGTTGCCGATCCTGGCGCGCAGGCCACCCTTGAAGCAGTGTCCGGGACCTTGGGCATCACGGTGCAGGCGTATGTACTGGTGGATATGGACGGGTTCGCCAAGCTCATCGACGCCATGGGCGGCATCCGCATAAAGGCTGGCGGCTGGGTACCCATCAGTGGTCCCGTCACAGACGAGGCCCACGGGATCCACGGCATGCCCGATGGCTGGATCCCCGCTGGCGACCAGCACTTGGATGGCTTCCACGCCCTTTGGTATGGCCGTTCCCGTGAATTCGTTGACGACTACGCCCGTATTGCACGCCAGCAATGCGTACAGCAAGCCATGCTCAAGCAGTTGGACCCCGGCACGCTGCTGACGAAGTTCGAGGACATTGCCAACGCAGGCACCAAGGTGGTGGAATCCAACATCTCCTCCGCGCAGCTCGGAAGCTTTGTGGACCTTGCCTTGAAGTCCAAGAGCCAACCGGTCAAGCGCCTCACTATCGGTCCACCCGATTTCGATGCCTCGTTCTCCACGGTGCCGGACTTCGATCTGATTCACTCCAAGGTCAAGGAACTGTTGACGTCCCAGGACAGCCCCAAGGCGCAGGACAGCCCCAAGGCCGATGACTCCATGGTGTCCAACGACGCCAACGCGGGCTCTCATGTCGTTGCCGCGGGCCCTGTCCAGGGCAGCTTCCCGGCGGGGATACCAGCGGGGCAGCAGCCGTCGCCGTCGTCCTCTGATTTCACGCCGGTGACCACCACGCCGGACGGTACGCCCATTACGGAAGAACTGCTCAACGGCCTCAAGGCCCAGGGAGATGAGCAAGGCATCCGGGATCTCGTGGCAACCAATGGGCAATGCGCCCCGCTGTAACCCCAGCAGCACCACCACCTCACGTTCAGCGCGACGATAAGGACTTTCCTTCGTGTATCAGATTGAGAATGTTTTGCGACCCTACGCGTGGGGTTCGACGACGGCGATTGCCGGCTTGCTGGGGCGGCCGGCGTCAGGTGGTCCGGAGGCAGAGATGTGGATCGGCGCCCACCCTGATTCCCCGTCCACAGCCATTCATCCGAATGGGGTCACACAACCCCTCGATGCCCTGATCGCCTCGAATCCTACCCACTTTTTGGGAGCCGAAAGCCTGGCCGAATTCGGGCCCCGGCTTCCGTTCCTCACCAAGATTCTGGCCGCGGAGCAGCCACTTTCCTTGCAAGTTCACCCGAGCTTGGAGCAAGCTCGCGAAGGCTTCACCCGAGAGAATGCCGCAGGGATCTCCGCTGATTCCCCCGAACGCAACTACCGGGACGATAACCACAAACCGGAGATGATTTTTGCAGTCACTCCGTTCCGGGCGTTGTGTGGGTTCCGCTCCCCCGCAGCAGCCAAAAGTGTTTTTGAGCACCTTGCCTCAGTGTTGGATTCCGCTGCAGTGGAGGTCCCCGCAATTATCGGCGGCGTAATTTCCGACCTCAGCGTTCCCAACGAATCCGAAGCCCTCAAAGCCGCCTTTACCCGCCTGATTGAGGGCGGCAGCGACGTCTCGGATGCCATTCACGAGGTAGAAGCTGTCCTGCGTGCAGGCGCACCGCAAGAGCCCCACGAAGATGCGCTGGCCGCAATGGTGGGAATCAATGAGGCATTCCCCGGCGATCCTGGTGTGCTCATTTCCTTGCTCCTCAACCACCTTTCCTTGCAGCCAGGCGAGGCAGTGTACCTGCCGGCAGGCAACGTCCATGCCTACCTTCACGGCTTAGGCGTGGAAGTCATGGCTTCCTCGGACAATGTGCTGCGCGGCGGACTCACCCCCAAGCATGTGGATGTCCCCGAACTCGTCAAGACCATCCGTTTTGAATCAATAGGCGTGCCCCGCGTTGAAGCCACCGGCACGGAGTTCGGCCAGGAACTGTACCGCCCGCCTTTCAAGGAGTTCCAACTCCAGCGGATCGAACTCGGCCCGGGTGCCGAACCGGTGCCGCTGGCACAGTCCGGTCCCGCCGTCGTCGTGGTTGTTGCCGGTTCCGTGGTGCTCGACTCGCCCAAGAGCGACCTCCCGCTGCAGCGCGGCGGCGCTGCGTTCATCCCTGAGGTGGAGAACCCGGTAAATGTTCATCCCGTGCAAGGCGCCACCGATACGAGTATTGCCTTCGCAGTGACCACAGGGCTGGGTAAGTGAGCGTGGACTTCTTTCTGCAGTCGCCCGCTTGGGCTGCCGTCCAGCGCTCGCTCGGCCGCAGGGTCCATGAGCAGTCAGGTCCCGGATGGAGCTTCCTCGCGATAGAGGAAAAGAACCCGGCGGGCAAAGTCATCTACGCCCCCTATGGCCCCGTGGCAAAGTCCGTGGACGCCTTCGACGCCGCGACGGCGGCCCTGGTGGAATTGGCGAAGAAGGAACGTGCTGTCTTCGTGCGCATGGAACCTGTATCAGCAGGCTTCACAGCGTCCGAGGCCGATGCACTCCTCCGTGCCCGTGGCCTCCAGCCAGCGCCCGTGAACCTGCAGCCGGAGTTGAGTTGGGTCGTGGACCTTGAGGGCGATTTCAAGGACGTTCTTGGCGGAATGAAGCCGACCAACCGGAACCTGTACCGCAACATCCACAAGAAGGGCGTGACCTTCCGGGCATCCCAGGATCCCGCGGACATCAAAATTCTCCTGCATTTCCTGCACCTGACGGCAGCACGCAACGGCTTCAAGCCACAAAGCGACGACTACCTCACCCAGGTGGCTGAATGTTTGCTACCGTCCGGCGCCGGAACGCTGTTCATAGCTGAGCTCGAGGGCGAGCCGATCGCCGCCGCTTTCACCTACGATTCCTCGGACACTCGCACTTATGCCCACGCCGCACTGGATGACACGCACCGCAAGCTCAGCGCTGGTATTCCGCTCCTGGTCAACCTCATGGCAGATGCCAAGGAGAAGGGCCTGAAGCACGTGGACCTCTGGGGCGTGGCCCCTGAAGACCAACCGGACCACAAATGGGCAGGCTTCACATCCTTCAAGAAGTCCTTCGGAGGCCGCGAAGTAGCCTACCCGGGAACATGGGACCTCCCAGTCAACAAACTCCGCTACGGCGCCTACCAACTGGCCAGAAAGCTCCGCGACAAGCTCCGCTGATCTTCACCAAGAGCGCGCAAGCGGAACCGCGGCACAAACGCATCGGGACAGCGAAAAGCGCCCTATCGCGTCAGCGGCATCAAATCGACGAGGTACGAGGAGATAGCCGCAGAGCGATGGGGCGCTTTTCGCGTCAAAAGGCGCGTTACGCCTAGGAAGTGTTACGGCTTGCGCGCGTAGGTCTCCCACTTGGATGCGTGGTGCTCAGCATCAACGAAGCGCACCGTTCCGGACTTCGAGCGCATGACGATGGACTGCGTCAGCACGCGGTCCTTCTGGTAGCGAACGCCGCGGAGGAGGTCGCCGTCGGTGATGCCGGTGGCTGCGAAGTAGCAGTTGTCCGAGGTGACGAGGTCGTTCGTGGAGAGAACGCGGTCGAGGTCGTGTCCGGCGTCGATTGCTTTCTGCTTCTCATCGTCCGACGTAGGCCACAGGCGGCCTTGGATAACACCGCCGAGGGACTTGATGGCGCAGGCGGCAACGATACCTTCTGGGGTTCCGCCGATGCCCATCAGTGCGTCCACGCCGGTTCCGGAGCGGGCTGCGGCGATGGCACCTGCGACGTCGCCGTCCATGATGAACTTGGTGCGTGCACCGGCTTCGCGGATTTCTTCCACCAGGGGGCGGTGCCGGTCGCGGTCCAGGATCATGACGTTGAGCTGGTTGACCTTGACGCCCTTGGCCTTGGCGATCAGGTGCAGGTTCTGCTTCACGGGGAGGCGCAGGTCCACCATGTCGGCAGCTTCGGGGCCTGTGACCAGCTTTTCCATGTAGAAGACCGCGGACGGATCGAACATGGAGCCGCGTTCTGCCACAGCCAGGACGGCAAGGGCGTTGTTGATGCCGAGGGCGGTCAGGCGGGTTCCGTCGATGGGGTCCACGGCGACGTCGCACTCGGGACCGGTGCCGTCACCAACCTGCTCGCCATTGAACAACATGGGGGCTTCGTCTTTTTCGCCTTCACCGATGACCACGACGCCATTGAAGTGGACGGTGTGAAGGAACGAACGCATGGCGTCGACGGCGGCGCCGTCTGCCTTGTTCTTGTCGCCGAAACCTACCCAGTGGCCACCGGCAATTGCCGCGGCCTCGGTGACACGGACGAGTTCCAGCGCCAGGTTGCGGTCGGGTTCGTCGGTGCCGACGGCGAGCGACGGCGAAATCGTGGAATACTGCTGGGTCATTGGTGCAGGAGACACTTGAACCTCTTCTTCGAGTGACGATTCACGGGACCGGACACGGTTGCACGAGGCAACCTGGGCTCCCTCTATGAACGATCATAGTCGCCGCATGCGTTTGGAGTCGCTGGATGACCACGGCCGGCAATTCCCGCGGTGAGGTTCCCGGTTGTGTGTTCACAGCCGGGATGAGGGACTATGGAGGTGTGAGTGAAACGCAGGACAAGCCCGCTGCCGGCAACCAGCCCAAGGCTGCAGAGGCAAACCCCAACGGCGCCCCGGACGCCATGGATGCCCCTTATAAACCCGTCATTCCGGCAAAAGCGGCCAAGCGCGCCAATGCCTCGGTCATTGGCATGATCATTGCCCTGGTGCTGTGTGTCCTCGCATTCCTTCCCATTGTCTTGATGAACCCTGCACCGAAGGGCGAGGGCTTTCGGCCCCCCGTTGACGTTGCTTCCATAGCCCGCAACGCTGCCGATGTGGCGGGATTCACACCCGTCACGCCGGAAACCGGCGACACATTCAAGCCGAACTACGCCCGTTGGGAATCGGGCACCGGCACGGGCGTGCCCACCTGGGAGGTTGGCTACCTGACTCCCAAGGAAGCCTTCATCGGCCTTACCCAGACCACCAAAGCGAATCCCACGTGGGTGCTGCAGCAGACTGGCAACATGCCAGTAACCGGCACCCGCAACGCCGGTGGCCAGGATTGGGAGCTCCACGATTCCGGCAAGGACAAGCGCAGCATGGTGCTCAACTACCGCGGAACCACCATCATCCTGAACGGCACGGCGAACCTTGAAGAGTTCGCCACGCTCGCCGCCGCCGTGGTGAAGTCCGCGGACCAAGCCGCTGCGGCTTCCGAATCTGCAGCGCCGTCCTCATAAGCACACCAGCGCAATAGGCACACGCAGCGCAACAGTTTTACGGCCCGCTACCTCCGGGCCGTAAAGTAATCAGGTGCCTACATATCTGACTCCCGCCCTTGCCTGGCGCCGCCTCCAAGAGGGCAACGAACGTTTTGTTGCCGGTGAATCCCTGCACCCGAACCAGGACGCGTCCCGACGCTCATCACTCATCGAGAACCAGAACCCCTTCGCTGTCATCTTTGGCTGCTCCGACTCCCGCCTCGCGGCCGAGATTATCTTCGATCTCGGGTTGGGCGACGCCTTTGTGGTGCGCACCGCAGGCCAGGTGATCGACGACGCCGTCCTCGGTTCCCTTGAATACAGCATTGCTGAGCTCCGCGTTCCACTGATCGTCATCCTTGGCCACGACAGCTGCGGAGCCGTGACGGCTACCAAGGCCGCCGTGCAAACCGGAGAGATGCCTGCGGGGTTCATCCGCGACCTCGTGGAACGCATCACCCCGTCCGTACTGACTTCCCTGCGCAACGAACAGGAAGACGTCAACGACATGGTGGTGGAGCACGTCAAGCAAACCTCAGCGAGGCTGGCCGACAGCTCACGTGTGATTTCGGACGCCATCGACGACGGCCGCGTGGCTGTGGTGGGCTTGTCCTACAAGCTCGATGAAGGCCGTGCGGCCCTCGTTTCCGGGATCGGCAAGCTTTAGTGGACCGTGCTCCGGCCTCCGCGCCGGAGCACGTAGCACTCCCTCCCGGGTTTTCGATGCGACCCCCAATCGCCCTAAGCTAGCCCCATGACTTCCACCACTGAGTTCCGTATTGAACATGACACGATGGGCGAAGTTCGCGTCCCCGTGAACGCCCTGTACCGCGCCCAGACGCAGCGTGCTGTGGAGAACTTCCCTATCTCCGGCAAGACGCTTGAGCGCACTCACATCGAAGCCCTTGCACGCGTCAAGAAGGCCGCTGCACTGGCGAACGCCGAACTGGGGGTGCTCGATGGTGAGCTCGCCGAGGCAATCGCCGCAGCTGCCGATGAGGTAGCGACCGGCAAGTACGACGGCGACTTCCCGATTGACGTCTTCCAGACCGGCTCTGGCACTTCCTCCAACATGAACACCAACGAGGTCATCGCAGAGCTCGCTTCGCGTGCCCTCGCAGCTGCGGGCAGCGACAAGGTGGTCCACCCCAACGACCACGTGAACGCTTCGCAGTCCTCCAACGATGTGTTCCCGACTTCCGTTCACGTCGCCGCCACCTCTGCCCTGATCAATGACCTGATCCCGGCCCTGGAATACCTGACAGCATCCTTGGACCGTAAGGCCGCGGAGTTCAAGGACGTCGTCAAGTCCGGCCGCACCCACCTCATGGACGCCACGCCGGTAATGCTCGGCCAGGAGTTCGGTGGCTACGCCGCCCAGGTCCGTTACGGCATCGAGCGCATCAACGCAGCACTCCCCCGCGTCGCCGAGGTCCCCCTTGGTGGCACCGCTGTTGGCACCGGCATTAACACCCCTGCCGGCTTCCCGGAGCGCGTCATCGAACTGCTCGCAGCCGACACCGGCCTGCCGCTGACAGAAGCCCGCGACCACTTCGAAGCACAGGCAAACCGCGACGGCCTCATCGAGGGCTCCAGCCAGCTGCGCAACATCGCGATCTCCTTCATGAAGATCAACAACGACCTCCGCTGGATGGGTTCCGGCCCCAACACGGGCCTCGGCGAAATCGCCATCCCGGACCTCCAGCCGGGCTCCTCGATCATGCCGGGCAAGGTCAACCCCGTTATCTGCGAAGCCTCCATCATGGTGTGCGCCCAGGTCATCGGCAACGACACCGCTATCGCATGGTCCGGCACCAACGGCGCCTTCGAATTGAACGTCGGCATCCCCGTCATGGCCGCCAACCTGCTCGAGTCCATCCGCCTGCTGGCCAACACCAGCCGCGTGATGGCCGACAAGATGATCGACGGCATCACCGCCAACGTCGAGCGCGCCCGCTTCCTGGCTGAGGCTTCCCCGTCCATCGTGACCCCGCTGAACAAGTTCATCGGTTACGAGAACGCCGCAAAGATCGCCAAGATCGCCGTCAAGGAGGGCCTGACTATCCGCCAGGCTACCGAGAAGCTCGGCTTCGTCGGTGAGGGCGAGGGCAAGGTTTCCGAGGCAGACCTGGACAAGGCACTGGATGTCACCACCATGACCTCCCCTGCGCACAAGGCTTAACTTCTGGCTTAACACCCAAAGCACGACGACGGCCGGCACCTTTCACACGAAAGGCGCCGGCCGTCGTCGTACCCGGGTTGTACACCTCCGGCCGAAAAGCCCCAGCTGTACACAAACTCAACTCTCTTTTGCGCTTTCTCGGCTGACCACCCTCACGGCTGAAACTCCGGCCGACGCCGGCGCCAAATAGCTTAGTCCTCCACCTGGTACGCCACGGGGCCTTCGGGCTCCGTGGCGAGCCTGATGGCCTGAAGGTTTCCCTCGCTCATGTCAGGCAGTTCTTCCAGGCCGAACCAGCCAACAGCAATCGATTCGTCATCGTTTACCTGAGCATTGCCGGAGACATACCTGCAGCGGAAGGTGATGTCCAGGAAGTCGCAAACGTCGCCATTCGGAAAGGTCACCGGACCTACAACGCCGACGCCGATGATCCGCTCAGTTTCGGCCACAACCGCAGTCTCCTCGAAGATTTCCCTGACCAGTCCGGGAGCGGGATGCTCGCCCGGTTCAAGGATGCCGGTGATCACTGTTCAGTGGTGATTGTCCGCCCTTTGGCAGAGCAGCACCCGGCCATCGTCGTCGAAGACTACTCCCCTGACCGCCGGCAACCATAGCGGATCATTCCCGATCTTCTCCCGTAGCTTGAGGATAAATTCGGGTGCGCCCATTGTTGTCAGCTTTCCTTCAATTCGATCGTGGCGTGTGAGTTGCTCAACGTGAGCACGCCGTCGTCGACGTTCCATTGAACAGGCTGCTCAAAGAGCTTGACGGTCCAAGCCTCGGCCATGGCGACACCCGGCACAGGCCAAAAGCTACCCCTCTGCACAGCAGCCCCCTCCAGGTGTCTTAAGCGCGTCAAACCATCTGGGCTAAGCATGCCGCAGCCTGGTGAACCCGCAGAATACGGGAAGCGTTGCAGTTCGGCCGCAGTTGGTCCCGGGCGGGGCGACTTGGAAGAATCACGCAGGCAAAAGCACCATGCTCACCAAGGCTCCTGCCAGCATGAAGGGCCCGAACGGGATAGCCGAACCCAGCGTGCCGCGCCTGGCCACAAGGATCACCAGGCTCCACAACCCGCCGAGCAAGAAAGCAGCGAAGGTGCCCGCGAAGACATGGGCCCACCCGAGGTAGCCGAGGTATAACCCAAGGACTCCGGCCAGCTTCACGTCGCCGAACCCCATACCAGGTGGATAGACCAAACGAAGCAGGAAGTAGAACAGCCACAGCACGCCGCCACCGGCCAGCACTCCGAGCCCGGGGATACCGAACAGCGAGGCATCCAGCCCAGCATCGGGGCCGCCAACAAACACCAGAACCGCAGCGCCCAGCAGCAGGACCCCGCCCACCGCGTAGGAGGGAAAGACGATCCGGTTCGGCAGCAGATGGCTCCGGATATCAATAATGGTCAGGCGCACCGCCATCACCAGGAAATACGCGCACGCAAGAACCACCAGCCAGAAGCCCAGCGGGCTGGCGTCCCAGAGGTCGGCGAGTCGTCGGATCACCCTGCAGATGCTATCCCGAATTGGTCCAGAGGCCGGGTTGAACGCGTAGGTAAACTGTGGATATGGCGCGCTACAGTGCAGGTGGATCAGGTTTCGGACCGGACTTCGGATCTGGTTTTGCGCCAGCTAACGGGCATGGCGGCCAGGCACAGGACTTGTCCTCCACATTCCGCAATCTCTGCCGCTCTTCACCGTGGAAGTGGACGAGTCTCCGTTTCGAATACCTCGAACGCCCTGGGACTGGCGCCAATCTGGTCCGTGCATGGCTGAGGCGGCCCGGCGCGCTGCGGCTGGAGACTCCTGACGGAAAGCTGCTGCACAGCACCACGGGCATCAACGATTCCCGTGACGACCTCTACGTCAGTGCCACGCGACGCTCCTGGTTACTCCCCGCCCACTTGGTGACCCCGGTCTATGATGGCGCTGGCTTGGTCCGAAGGCGCCCCGAGGCGGCGTACGGTGAACCGTCCTTTGGCAACGGACGGCTGGCTGCAGCACTGGATCCGGTGGAACTTGCCGGCAGTGCGCCCGTCCCGCTGGAGTTCCCGGATTCCAATCCCGTGTCCCTGGAGGAGCCCCGGGAAATAGATCATGAGGGACGGTTGGCCCTGGAGACAGTGGTTACCCGTGGCCGAACCTACGTGCCCTTGGATCCGTCCCAACCGTTGGCCCATCCGGGGCGTACGCTGATCCGGGTGGATGTGGGGACGGGCGTCTGCGTCGCCAGTCAAAGCCTGGACGGCGATACGGCCGGCAAGGGTCATTGGCTGAAGATCCTGGCCGTTGACGAATACATGCTGGACGATCTTTTCCTTGCCGAGTCAATGAACCTGACCGACGTTCGGCGCCATATCTCCTGGGACATAGGCCCCGCCGCCTGACCTTCCAACGATCCACGAAACGTCGTGAACCCGCTATTCCTTGGTTGGCCAACAAAGTGATAGCGGGTTCACCACGCAATAGGCTGTCACCAGCTCTGTGACTCGCATGGCCTCGACAGCCGGGCTAAGCTACGGCGATGACATCGCTGGCAGACATCTGGCCCCCGTTCGGACTTACCCTCACCACCTCGAGGCTTACCATCCGGCCCGTCCTGGATGAGGACATCCCAGCCGCGGTAGCTGCCGCCCGTTCCGGTGTCCACGAGCCCGGCAAGAGCCCGTTCAGCACCCCGTGGGCAGAGCTCCCGGACGACGAGCTCGCCCCGAACATGGCTCAGTGGTACTGGCGCTGCAGGGCAAATTTCGCCAAAGACTCCTGGACCCTGCTCTTGGCAGTATGGCAGGACGACGAATTCCTTGGAGTCCAGGACCTCGGCGCCAAAAACTTCAAGACCCTGAAGACAGTGAGCACAGGATCCTGGCTCAAGCAGTCCGCGCAAGGCCGCGGCATCGGCAAAGAGATGCGTGCCGCCGTCGTAAGCTATGCGTTCGATTACCTGCAGGCGGAAGTGGCCGAATCCGAAGCCGCCTCCTGGAACAAGCAATCGTTGGGCGTCTCCCTGAGTCTCGGCTACGAACTCAACGGCCTCGTCCGCGACGGCTGGGGCGAGAAAGTCGAAGAAGTCCAAAGAGTCCGCCTTACCCCCAAAACCTTCAACCGCCCCAACTGGACCCTAAAAGTCCACGGCCACAAAGGGCTAGCCAGCTACCTCGGGCTCTGAACGGCGACTAAACCGCTGGCCGAGCTTCGGTCCTTCGCAGAGGAGCGCATCGCGACGCAACGGACCCGGCGAGGTCGCCCAGCGACCGAGAGGGTCCCTTTGCGCCGTGTCTAAGCGACGGCGAAGGGCCGTGGCCCGGCTAACCGGACCACGGCCCTTCACACTAATCGAACGTTAGATCTACGCCCCTTCGAGCAGCTCCGTCACCAAGGCCGCAATCGGCGACCTCTCGGACCTGGTGAGCGTGATGTGGCCAAACAGCGGATGCCCCTTGAGGGTTTCGACGACGGCGGCCACGCCGTCGTGCCGGCCGACTCGGAGGTTGTCGCGCTGGGCGACGTCATGGGTGAGAACGATCTTGGAGTTCTGGCCGATGCGGCTCATCACGGTCAAGAGGACGTTCTTCTCCAAGGATTGTGCCTCGTCCACGATGACGAAGGCATCGTGCAGTGAGCGTCCTCGGATGTGGGTGAGCGGCAGCACTTCGAGCATGCCGCGGTCCATGACTTCTTCCACGACTTCCTGGCTGACCAATGCACCGAGTGTGTCGAAGACAGCCTGTGCCCAAGGGTTCATCTTTTCCGATTCAGACCCTGGGAGGTATCCCAGTTCCTGGCCGCCTACGGCGTAGAGGGGTCGGAAGACGACCACCTTGCGGTGTTCCCGGCGCTCAAGGACGGCTTCGAGGCCCGCACAGAGTGCCAGCGCGGATTTGCCGGTGCCGGCTCGCCCACCGATGGAGACAATGCCCACTGCGGGATCCATGAGGAGGTCGATGGCGAGCCGTTGTTCCGCCGAACGGCCATGGAGCCCGAAGACGTCACGGTCACCCTTGACCAGGCGGACCTGTTTGTCGGCCCCCACGCGGCCGAGCGCCGAGCCGCGGTTGGACAGGAGGACAAGACCGGTGTTCACGGGAAGTTCAGCGGCGGCAGGGATGAAAACGGGTTCGTGGCCGTAAAGCGTGGCGATTTCCTCTTCGCCGGCTTCCACTTCGGCCATGCCGGTCCAGCCTGAATCCTTGACGAGTTCGTTGCGGTATTCGTCTGCGTGCAATCCCATGGCGGATGCTTTGACGCGCATGGGAAGGTCCTTGGACACCACGGTGACGTTGTGACCCTCGTTTGCCAGGTTCTTCGCTACGGCCAGGATGCGGCTGTCATTGTCCCCGCCCCGGAAGCCTGCGGGAAGGACTTCCGTGGAAATGTGGTTCATCTCTACCCGGAGCATGCCTCCGTCGGCGCCAATGGGTATTGCGTGGTCCAGTCCGCCATGTTCGATTCGGAGGTCATCCAGTAGCCGCAAGGCTTTGCGGGCAAAATACCCTAGTTCGGGATCGTGGCGTTTGCCTTCCAGTTCGCTGATGACCACGATTGGGACGATGACTTCGTGCTCGGCGAATCGCAGCAGTGCGTGCGGGTCTGAGAGCAAGACGGACGTATCGATCACATAGCTGCGGCCCACTGCAGACGATGCTGTCCGTTCCCCCGATGAAACCCGTTTGGCGCGAGAGGTAGCTGCACTTTCCCCGTCAGAAACCATTGTGGGCAGTTGCTCTGAAATAGCCACATCGACTCCAGCCCCGGGCGGTCGCCCGGCCTAATGGTGAAGCGGCTCGGCCGGGAGGCCGGGCGTGGCCTCCCATGTAACTGGTGCGATAGTTCGCTCCATCTACTGGCCTCCCCGATCAGCGGGCGGTTTTGCCTGCTGATGGGATTAACGTAATCCCGGACACATTCATTTCCGCAATCCTTCGTCGGCAAGTCGCATGTCCGGATCGTTAAATTTCGGTGAACCGGCCCGCTTCTAGGAGCCGAAGCGACGCTGCCGGCCAGCGTAGTCACGGAGGGCGCGCAGGAAATCAACCTTCCGGAATGCCGGCCAGAGGGCTTCGCAGAAGTAGAACTCGCTGTAGGCGCTCTGCCACATCAGGAATCCGGAGAGCCGCTGCTCACCGGAAGTGCGGATGACCAGGTCCGGATCCGGCTGGCCGCGCGTATAAAGGAACCTTGAGATGTCGTCCACCGAAAGTTCATCTGCGACGTCGGACATGGTCCGCCCCTTGGCGACGGCGTCGCGGAGGAGTTCCTTCACGGCATCGACGATTTCACGCCGCCCACCATAGCCGACTGCCACGTTCACATGGATTTTTTCATGGACAGGGGTCCGGGCGGTCAGCTTGTTCAGGCGATCGGCGAGGTAGTCCGGGAGGAGCTCTGGCGCGCCCATGGCATGCACGGAGACGTCCTCATTTTCATCCAGCCGGTCCATGGTGTTGGCGATGATGCCCATGAGCAGGTCAAGCTCTTCGCCGGAGCGGTTCATGTTGTCCGTGGAGAGCATGTACAGCGTCACTACTTTGACGCCAAGCTCCTGGCACCAGCCGAGGAACTCGTGGATTTTGTCGGCGCCGGCCTGGTGCCCCTGGCTGGTCGGCGCGTTGAACTGACGGGCCCACCTGCGGTTGCCATCCACCATGACACCGATGTGCCTGGGGATGCGGTCCTGCTTCAGGGAGCGAAGGAGTTGGCGCTCGTAGAAGCCATAGAGGAAACCGGGCAGCTCCACCGGACTTTCACCTGACTTCCTTGCTCTTACGACGACGGCGCACATCCAAGGCTACCTTCCCGAGGTGCCTCGCAGGTGCATGGCCGGGTCGCATTCACATCCAACCAGAGTTACTTTTCAGTAACTTACCGAAGCGTAGGTTACTCTTTAACGATGGCCGAGCTGCTCACTATCAAGCCCGCATGGCGTGGTTGGATCCACGCCGTTGCCGCCCCCTTCGCCCTCGCTGCCGGAATCGTCCTGGTGGCGCTTGCCCCCACAGCCGACCGAAAAATCACCTCCACGATCTATGCGGTAACAGGCGTCCTCCTCTTTGGTGTCAGCGCTGTTTACCATCGCGGAAACTGGTCCCCGAAGACCCGGCTGGTGCTCAAGCGCCTGGATCATACGAACATCATGTTGGTGATCGCCGGAAGCTATACGCCGCTGGCTTGGTCGCTTCTTGAACGCTCTCAAGCCGTCACGTTGTTGTGGATTATCTGGTCCGCGGCCATCGCCGGGGTGCTGTTCAGGGTGATTTGGACAGACGCTCCTCGTTGGTTATATGTCCCGATCTACATTGCCTTGGGCTGCGGGGCACTCTTTTACCTCCCCCAGTTCTTTGCGGCGAATGCGGCTTCTGCCATCCTCATCTGCGTGGGCGGCGCGCTATACATAGCCGGCGCGGTCTTCTATGCCATTAAGAAGCCAAATTTCAGCGTCCAACACTTTGGGTTCCACGAACTCTTCCATGCGTTCACTGTCCTGGCGTTCGCGGCCCACTTCATCGCCATCATGATGGCTGTGCTCAGCTAGCGCCTGGGGTCATTCGCGCCAGCATCGATTGCACCTCGGCAACGGTCCCCACAGGCCTTTCGCACACCATATCCCGGCACAAATACACTTGTGGCGAGCCGTTTGGCGCACCCGTGCGATGAATCAGCAGCGGAACCTCGCCCTCACCAGCCGGGGACGCGGCGTCGTCCTCTTGCAAGGCGACAACGAGCCCCGGGCTGGCGGACTTCAAAAGCGCGCCGTGCAGTTCCTGCCGCAGGGATGAGTCGGGACCAGCGACGGCGGCCTCCACCGGGCCGGCCAGCGCCGCTTGCGCCGTGGCCAGGAGCCAACCGGCAGCGCGGGGCGCGCGCGTGGCCAGTGGAGGAAGCAACCCCAGGATGTTCCCGGCCATGAGTCGGTGATCGTGTGAGCCTGAATATGCGGAATACGTCAGCAGCACTCCGGCAAATCCGGCAGCGCCGCTGGGGGCAGCATTGTCGAATGGATCAAGGGCGGCGCGTTGGCCTTGGGCGTTGAAGACCTGCGCAGACTCCCCGGCTGAATCGGCAAGGTGTCCGTTCTCTACAAAACGCGCTTCCGCGGCCCGAATGAGTTGTTCCGCCAAGCGGTACCAACGCCTTTTGCCCGTCGCGGCATACAGGGAGAACAGGCCCTCAGCGCAGAATGCGTAATCTTCCAGGAGTCCTCCGATCCCCCGGGCCTTGGAATCGTGCGAGACCCGGATCAGCAGCCCTTGCTCGGCATCCCAATGCACGTCCTCAAGGTACTCAGCGACGTCCTGTGCGGCAGCGACGAGGTCCGGTCTGTCCAGCACCGCTCCGGCCTCGGCAAGCCCCGCGATCGCGAGCCCGTTCCAACCTGCCACAACTTTCTCGTCCCGGGCAGGCTGGTTCCGGAGATCGCGGACGGCCAGGAGCGTGGGCCTGACGCGGCGCCACAACGTGGATTCGGAAGCCGAAAGGGGTCGTCCGGGATGCAACGGAGATCCCAATTCCGAAACCGTTCCCTGGTCACCGATGTTCATCATCCGGGCCACCGCCTCGGCGTCATCTGGCCCGAGGACTTCCAGCAAGGACCCGGGAGTCCAAAGGTAGGCCGCACCCTCATGGTGCACGCCGTCCACCACGGTGTCGGCGTCCAATGATGAAGCCAGTCCACCGCTAGGCAGCCCCAGTGAGGCCAGCATCCAGTCCGCGCACCTGGATGCTGTCTCCGCTGCCTCCTCAGCGGAGAACACCTCATTGCCTCCAAGCCGCACCCAGTGGGCGTAGACACGCAGGAGCTGGGCATTGTCGTAGAGCATTTTCTCGAAGTGCGGCACCGACCAATCCGCTGTGACCGAATAGCGGGCGAAACCGCCGTCGAGCTGGTCGCACAAAGCGGAACGTGCCATCCCGGCCAGCGCCCGTCCAGCCATGTCCCGCGCATCCTTCGCCGTCTCCGACGGTGCCGCTGCGTGGCGGATCAGGAACTCAAGAACCGCCGACGGCGGGAACTTCGGGGAGCTGCCAAACCCACCGGCGTCGGGGTCTTCAGAGCGAGCCAAAACCCTTACGGCATCCGAAAGCAGTTGGGCATCAAGTACCTCGGGCGGCCCATCAAGGCGAACGGCAGAGGACAGCTGAGCATTGGCCATGTTCGCGGCGAGCCCCCTGGCGTTCTGTTCAACAGCTTCACGGCGTTCCATCCACGCCTCGTGGACCGCCTCAAGTACGTTCCGGAAGGAGGGGCGACCAGGCAAAGGAACGGGCGGGAAATAGGTGCCTGCATGGAACGCGAGGCCCTCGGGAGTCAGGAAGACGGACATTGGCCAGCCACCTTCGCCGCTGATGGCCTGCGTGGCCGTCATGTAGACGGAATCGACGTCCGGGCGTTCCTCGCGGTCCACTTTGACGGGCACGAAGTGGGCATTCAGGTAATCGGCGGTTTCCTGGTCCTCGAAGGATTCGTGGGCCATGACGTGGCACCAGTGACAGGCCGCATATCCGATGGAGAGGAAGACCGGAACGTCACGGGCAGCAGCAAGCGCAAAAGCTTCATCCCCGAACGGAAACCAATCCACCGGATTGTCCTTGTGCTGCAGGAGATAGCTGCTGTAGGCGCTGGCAAGTCTGTTCACATTTTCCATCATCGCTCAGAGCCGCGTCAGCGGCCCAGTGAGCTGATGACGCGGCTTTGAGCCCCAACCCGTCTGTTGCTTTCTTAGGCAACCCGAACGTCCAACGGCAAGTCCGCCGCGCCCCGAAGGATCCCGGTGGAGATGATCTGCCCGTCCTTGATGACGGTTCGTGTCTTGCTTTCGTCCCAGAGAATCGAGGGTTCATGGAAGGGATTCCCGTCCAGCACCACCAAGTCCGCGCAGGACCCGCGGGTGATGCGTCCAAGGTCATCGCGCCGAAGCAGGGCGGCGTTGGTTGACGTTGCCGACCGGAGTGCGCCATACACGCCAAGGGCTTCGCACTGCAGACGGAGTCCGGCCAGTTGCTCATCCTCCAGGTCACCCATGAGGTCTGTTCCGAACCCGATCCGGACCCCGGCATCCCGCGCCAGTGCCACGGCATTCTTCCCCGCCTCCAGCACTTCCCGGTTCTTGGCCGCTCCCACTTCGGTAAGGCCGACATCCTTACCGCGGCGTTCCATGGCTTCGTAGGTCACCAAGGTGGGGACCAGATAAACGTCGTTGTCAGCCATTAGCTTCGCCGTTTCAGCGTCCAGCAGGTTGCCGTGCTCGATGCAGCGGACCCCGTTAAGTACTGAATGGCGAATGGCCTCCGGGGAATATGCGTGAGCCGTGGCGTAGCTGCCCCGGCGGGAAGCCTCTTCTGTTACGACGCGGATTTCCTCCGCGCTGTACTGCGGAACCCGAATCGGATCGACCGGTGAAACGACCCCTCCGGAGGTCATTAGCTTTATGGCGGAGGCGCCTGTGCGGAATCGGTGACGCACGGCCAGCAGCAGGTTATCGGCGCCGTCCACCACCTCGCACATGTGCCCGCCATGGAAGCATCCGCCATTGTTCGCGGCCCGGATATCGCCGTGGCCGCCTGTCTGGCTCAGCGCCGGGCCGGTGAAGAAGTAGCGTGGACCAGGGCACAGACCTTCCTCGATGGCGCTGGCAAGGCCAACGTCACCACCGGCTACGTCACGTACCGAAGTGAACCCGCGGAGCAGTGTCGCCGCGAGACGCCTTGCCCCGGCAAGTGCGGAATAGCTCAATGGCCCAGTCTCGTTCGTGGCGGAAGTCAGGCTGAGTGCGTATGCATGAAAATGCGCATCGATAAGTCCTGGAATCACGGTTCGGCCCCGGGCGTCATGGACAACACCGCTCGTTTCAACCTCCCGCCCTACGGCGGTGATCCGGCCATCCCGGATGCTGATGGAGCCCTCAATCAGGTCAGGTGATTCGCCGTCGAAGATTAGGGCGTTCCGTATTGTCAAGCTTTCCGGTGTTGTCACGTCTGTTTCCTTCCTGTTGTCCCCCGCGGGCGGGCCCCCCAATCGTGGTGCCCGCCCGCGAATGAACTAGCTGGCGGTGGTGAGGGCTTCTTCGAGCAGATGGACGGACCGCCGTGCGACGTCCACGGCTGAGTCGACCGAATTCTGGTCGTAGCTGCCCTCAGGGGCGAGGAAGTTCATGGAACCGATAGTCTGGCCGTTGCTCACCACCGGAACGTTGACGATGGCCCCGCAGCCCAATGACTCGATCATTGCCGAATCAAAGAAGAATGCACGGACCGCTTCCTTATCCACCCCCAAGAACGGCTGCTGTCCCTTGAGCACCTGCTCCAGCCACACCGCGTTCGTGTCCCCGGCGAGGGTCTTCTTCCCACCTACCGGATAAACATCGGGATGGGTGGTGTACACGCGTGCCATGCTGGTGCCATCGTCGGCGATGACTGAGACGGTAAAGAGAGTGACGCCGACTACTTTCCGGGCGTTCGCGTACACGTCGTCGAAGGATTCAAACTGGGAACTCATGGAGTCCTTTCTTTCCTGATCGGAACCTATTTGCTGCTGGTGGTGCTTAGTAGCCGTAGTGCGTCTTGGCGAAGTCCTCGGTGATGAAACCGTTGACGATGTCGTAGGTGATGTCCTCGCGGGAGCGCTTGGAGACGTCTCCGAAGCCGCCACCACCTCCTACGGCGAGGCGGACGACGTCGCCGGCCTTGACCTTGCGGGCGTTCGCTTTCAGCGTGCGAACCTCATCAGCGCGGCCGGGGTTGATCACAACTTCCGGGCCCTGGGCGTCCGATCCGCCGAAGAGCCCCCAGGCCGGGGTCTTTGACCGTTCGAACCAGAGCCCTACCACGCAGTCGGCCAGGAATTCGTATTCGCGTACCACGCCGTTGCCGCCGCGGTACTGGCCGGGGCCGCCGGAGTTGGGGCGGATGGAGTACTCGTTGATCCGGAACGGGTAGCGGGTCTCCAGCATCTCGATGGGCAGGTCCTTGAGTGAGCCGTTGACATTGTTGATCATGGCGGATTCACCATCGGTTCCCTGCCACGCACCCCAGCCTCCAAGTGTGGCTTCCATAGTGACGAAGTTCCGGCCGAAACGGGTGTCGAAACCGGCGGCGGTGATGATCATCGAGTCACCGTGGCTGGCGCTGGCGACACGTTCGGGCATGGCGGGGGCCATGGCCTTGGAAACGAGGTCGATCAGCAGCCCAAGGTGGGAGAAATACCACTGGCACGGGGCTGGAGTCACGGCGCCGAGCACTGAGCCGGACCGCACCTGGGTGGTCATTGGCCGGAAGGAACCACCGTTGGAGTTGGACTCCGGGCTGACGAGGAGCTTGTAGCCCACGCGCAGTGCCGAGACGGCCTGGGCGGCACCACAGTTCACCGGGCCCATGGTCTGGTCCGCCGATCCGGTGACGTCGAAGTCAATGGTGTCGCCGGCTACGGTGATCCGCAGCTTGATCTCAATTGGAGTGTCCAGATTGATACCGTCGTTGTCCAGGAAGCCCTCAGCTTCGTACACCCCGTCTTGAATGTTGCGTACGGTCATGCGCTCGATTTCTTCCGTTTGGCGGAAGATCTCATCCCGGGCGGCATCCAGCTGCTCCATGCCGTACCGGCCCACAAGCTCCTTCATCCGGGTGGTGCCCATCCGGAGGGCTGCGATCATGGCATGCATATCACCAATGGTCTGGTACGGGAATCGCACGTTGGTCCGAATCAGGTCCACAACAGAGGTCTCAACACCTGCCTCGACCAATTTGACCGGCCCCATCCTGAACCCCTCTTGGAAAATGTCGGTCGAGTCCATCGAGCCTCCGACATCTTTAGACCCCATGTCCATCCAGTGCGCACGGGTCGCCGCGAATCCGACAACCTCTCCATCGTCGAAGATCGGCGCAAAAATGGTCACATCGTTCAGGTGCGTGCCGCCCAGGTATGAGTCGTTGAGGATCCAGATGTCCCCTTCCTGCCAGACCGCGCGGCCGTACATTTCCTCCACAGCGATGGAACAAGTTTCCAGGTTGCCTAGGAAGAGCGGCAGGCCTGCGGACTGTCCGAGCACGCGGTGTTCGGTGTCCAGGAGAGCCACCACGCAGTCCCCGCCCTCGTAGAGGATGGGTGAGTAAGCGGAGCGGATCAGGGTGGCGTTCATGTCATCCGCGGCGCTGGTCAGCGCGTTGCGGATGATTTCCACGGTGACGGGATCCAGTGTTTTGACTGCTGCAATTGTCATTTTTGGTGCCTCAGTTTTCTTCGACGTCTTCAGAGCGGATGACCAGGGAGCCGAACTCGTCGACCGTGACGTTGAACCCGGGGGGAACGACGGTGGTGGCGGTCTGCTCCACAATGATGGCGGGACCTTCGAATGTGTGGCCGGCGCCGAGATCGTCACGGCGGACTACGGTGGTGCTGTGCTCAACGTGGTCAAAGACCACCTGGCGGATTTCGTGCTTGAACTCAGGGCCCTGTGCGGTGACGTAGCTCGGAGCTTCCAGCCGTCCCAGATCCCCGACAGCCTGCGTCCGCAGGGTGACGATTTCGATCGGGGCACCAAGGTTGGAGTGGCCGTAGCGCTCGTGGTACATCGCAGAGAAGCGGACAGCGAGGTTGGCAACGAAGTCAGGTGACTCCGGTTCGTCAGCTGATGTCAGCGGAACGTTCAAGGAGAACTCCTGCGACTGATAGCGGACGTCCACGGACGCCTTCGTGGCCCGGCTTTCCTCCGGGACCCCTTCCGAGACCAGTGAAGACAGGCCTTCGACTTCCATGGAGCGGAGGATGCCGGCCATGTCTGCCACATCAATGTCTTCGTCGAGGTAGAAGTAGGGTTCGGAAAAGTCCTTGCGGATGTTGGTTTGCAACATGCCCCAGGCGGAGAAAGCACCGGGGAAGCGGGGAACGACCGTTTCCGGGATGCCGAGTTCCCTGGCGAGGAAGACCGCGTGCATGGGTCCGGCTCCGCCAAAGGCCACGAGGGCGAAGTCCCTGGGTTCGATGCCGCGGGAAATGGTGATGGTCCGGATCGCTTGGGCCATCTGTGAGTTCGCGACGTCGCAGATGCCTTCGGCCATGGCGATGGGGTCCAGGCCGAGCTGGTCGCCTACTGTTTTCAGGGCTGTGATTGCGGCTTCACGGTCCAAGGCGACCTGTCCGCCGGCGAACCAGTCGGGGTCCACGCGGCCGAGCACCAGGTTGGCATCGGTAACGGTGGGTTCTGTGCCGCCGCGGCCGTAGCAAGCCGGTCCGGGGTTGGCTCCGGCGGAACGCGGTCCGACCCGCAGGCCGCCGGCTTCGAGCCAAGCGACGGAGCCGCCGCCGGCGCCGACGGTGTGGATGTTAACAACGCTCATGAGCATCGGCAGGCCTTCCAGGTGCGCCTCCGTTGAGACGTCCGGCTTGCCGTCAACTACCAAGGAAACGTCAAAGGAAGTGCCGCCCATATCCACACCGATGAGGTTGCGGTTTCCCGAGACACCCGCCAGTTCGACATCGCCCATGGCCCCCCCGACCGGGCCGGAAAGCAGCGTCTGCAGCGGCCGCTTACGAGCGGACTCGGCGGTGAGGACGCCGCCGGAGGACTGCATGATGTGCAGCGGTGCTTCCACGCCCCGGTCGGCGAGTTTCTCTTCCAGGTCCAAAAGGTAGTTGCGTACCACCGGCCCCGTGTAGGCCTCGACGACGGCGGAGGAGGTCCGCTCGTATTCGCGCCATTCCTTGGCTGCTTCGTGCGAAAGGGAGACTGTGAAATCCTCCCCGAGTTCCTCGATCAGGATTTCACGGGCCCTGAGTTCGTGCGAGGGGTTCTTGTAGCTGAACAGGAACCCGACGGCGACGGCGCCGTAGCCCTCCTCCGCTGCCCTGCGCGCTGCTTGACGGACTGCCGCTTCGTCCAACGGCACGAGTTCCTGGCCTTGACTGTCCAGCCTGCCACCGACGCCAATGACGTCCTTACGCTCGACCAACGGGGCGGGCTTGCGGTACTGAGCATTGTAGAGCTCAAGTCGGGGGCCGCGGGCAATGTGATAGGTGTCCTCGATGCCGGCCGTGGCCAGCAGTAGTACGCGAACTCCGCGGCGTTCCAGGAACGCATTCAGGCCCTGGGTGGTGCCGTGGACCAGGAATTCGATGTCCGAGAGTTCATCAACTATCGACTCAAGGCCTGCAATGACACCGGCACTCAGGTTGCCCGGTGTGGTGGAGGCTTTCGTAGCCGCGTAGGTTCCGGCGTCCTGGTCGTACGCCACAATGTCCGTAAAGGTTCCGCCGATATCCATCGACACCCTGTAGTTCGGCATGTGTATCTCCTCATGGTTTGGAATGGCACTTTGTGCGTGGAAACACGCTATATACCGGGCCAACCAAGAGGGTGGGCATACTGCACGATTCTGCTGGCGTTGGAAGGGCAGAGTGCATAAAAGTGCTGAGCGCCCAAATGCTCCTATCGGAAAAGTGCAAAGTGAACACCTCCTGAGCACACCTCGTTCGTAGTGTGAGTGCAATCACTCGGCGGGATGCTTGGATGCGCTCTCCGAGTGGAGGCTTGGATGAGCTGCTCCGAGGTGCATTCCTTGATATCCGGACGGTTCTCCGTGCACAGAAGCGCTACGTGCACTTCTTATCCTGTCCAAAATATCGGAGGTCAAGACATGTCCAATATCGACCCACTCATTTCAGAGCCATGGCCCGGGACGGTGAGTCCACCGCGCTCCATGGCCGTCGGGCACGCGTTCCGCGACATGCCTTTCGGGTCTGTCCACGTCAAGATATGCGCGGTCCTCTTCTTCGCCTTCGCAATCGAAGCCTGGGAAATGCTCATGCTCACCTACGTTGCTGGTGATCTGGCTACTAGCCTGCAGGTCGGTATGACGGAGGTGGGAATCGCCATCTCGGCGCTCTTCCTGGGCATGATCCCCGGGTCATTGGTTTGGGGGCCCATCTCTGACCGGATCGGCCGGAAAGCCACGTGTGCGTGGAGCTTCGCCGGTTATGGTGTCTTCACGCTCCTGAGTTGCTTCGCACCGAACTTTGAGACCCTCTCGGTGGCTCGCTTCCTCTCCGGGGTTTTGTTCAGCGGCGTGTTCACTGTGACTTTTCCCTATTTTGAAGAACTGCTCCCGGTTAAGGTCCGCGGAAAGGCCACGGTCTATCTTGCTGCAGGGTGGCCGATTGGCATCCTGGCCGCCCTCGGCACCGCCGCTCTGATCGGAGGGCACGGCTGGCGTTGGGTCATTGCTGTCAGTGCACTTGCCAGCCTATGGGGCATCGTTCTGTACAAGGTCGTCCCGGAATCCCCGTACTGGCTCGCCAGGAGGGGCCGGAACGAAGACGCTCACGACGTCCTGGACCTTCTGGGAGCACGGGGCATCTCCCGTGGCACCATTTTCACCGTGTCGGATGGCAAGAAACAGTCCATCTGGAGCCTCTTCAAGCGGAAGATGGGCCGGATTACGGTCATTCAAGTCCTCATCAACTTCACCTTCTCTTGGGGCTACTGGGGACTTCAATCGTGGATGCCAACATTGCTTGAAGGGCGAGGACTGAGCGCCTCATCAAGCTTTTCCTTCATCGCCCTGAGCGCGGTCCTCATGATCCCCGGATACATGACGGCCTCCTACCTGACCGGACGATTCGGCCGCAAATGGATCTTCACGATCTACGTCCTCGCCGCGGCAGCCGGCGGTTTCTTCTTCGGGACAGCCTCAACCGAGACCGAGATGTATATCGGCATGTTCTCCCTGGCCTTCTTCGCCCTTGGCGCCTGGGGGGTCTGGGACACGTGGATGGGCGAGCTTTATCCCTCGGCCCTTCGTGGCTCAGGTTACGGGTTCGGGATTTTCGGCCAGCGCGTCGCAAATACGGTCGCCCCGAGTCTTGTCGGGTTCCTCCTGGCCTCCGCCGCGGGCGCTACCTCGACAATCCTGTTTATCAACATGTTCTTGTTTGCCACGGTCATCCTCGGCCTGTTCTTGCCCGAAACCGAAGGAAGTGAATTGGAATGATTACCCCCACCGACAGCCTCGACGCCATCTCGGAGACTACCCGAATCCTGTGGATCAACCCGCTCTACACCGATGCGTACAACCGTACGATGGCGGAGTCCTTCCGCCAGATCGTCCGCCCCGGCACCGAAGTTGATGTCGTCTCCCTTGATGGAGAGGGCCCCTCACATGTCGAATACAACGCTTTCGAGGCACTTATGCTTCCACGGCTGTTGCGCACGGTGCGCTGGGCGGAAGAAGCAGGCTACGACGCCGCCGTCATCGGGTGCTTTTACGACCCGGCGTTGCGGGCGGCACGCGAAATCACCGATCGCATGGTGGTTGTAGGCCCGGCGCACTCGGCGCTGAGCATCGCCGGGAGTCTGGGCGAGCGATTCTCAATCCTCGTCGGTCGAAAAAAGTGGATTCCTGAGATGGCCGAGAACGTCCACCGTTGTGGCGCATCAGAGCGTCTTGCCTCATGGCGCGTGCTCGAGATGGGCGTCGATGACTTCCAGGCGGACCCCGCGCTTACGGAAAGGCGGATCATGACCGAAGCCCGCAAGGCCGTGGAACAGGACGGCGCGGACGTCGTCATCCTCGGCTGCACGGCCGAATTCGGCTTCTTCCGAACGGTCCAAGAGGAAATTGGCGTCCCCGTGATCGACGCGACTGTGGCCCCGCTCAAACACGCCGAGCAACTCGTCGACTCCGTCCGTCGGTTCGGTTGGACCCACAGCAAGCGCGTCGGCTACGACGGGCCCACGGTCCAAGAACGCGAGCGGTACTTCCCGGCTCTTGAGCCAAAGCACATGGTGTCAATGACTTCGGTGTCCGCGTAATTCATATCACCCGTACCTCGCTTGCCTTGACGTCCTTGGTCGAGGCAGGCGGGGAACCCTCGCGGCTCACCAGCAATGCGTCGACGAGCACCGCATCCTGCCCCTGACCCCGGCGTCACGAACGCCGGCCAACCCAATCGAATTCAAACGTGGCATACAGCACCACGCATCAACGGAGGTACGGCAATGTCCAGACTGTCCCTATGTATCAACCCCATCAAGCCCAACCTTTCGGTGGTCCAGAAATGAGCAGGTCGGAATCCGCAGTTGTCTTCCGTGAGATAGGCGGACCTGAAGTCCTGGCCGTCGAAGCTGCTTCTCCACGTAAAGTCTCCGAAAACGATGTCCGCATCAACGTCGCAGCATTCGCACTCAACCGGGCAGATCTCATGTTCATCCACGGGGAGCACTACACCATCCCGGTGTTCCCCTCGCGCATTGGTTCCGAGGCAGTGGGAACCGTCACCGAGATCGGCGAGAACGTCACCACCTTCAACATTGGCGACCGGGTAACGAGCATTCCCTTCTTCACCACAACCGACGGCGTGCAGGGAACAACGGCCGTCCTACCGGCAGACTACCTAACCCACGCTCCATCGGAACTTTCGGATGCCGAGGCCTGCTCTGTTTGGATGCAGTACCTCACTTCTTACTTCGCATTCGCCGAAGTAGCCAATCTCGGACCCAAGGACACAGTGCTCGTCACGGCTGCTGCCAGTTCGGCCGGGCTGGGCGCAATCGAGATCGCACGCGCACTCGGGGCCAAGGTGGTCGCTACTACACGGTCGGAGACGAAGCGATCGCTCCTCCTCGAGGCGGGCGCAAACGAAGTAGCCCTCGTGGGAACCGACGACCTCGGCGAGGTCATCAACCGGACCACCGATGGCAAAGGCGTACGGGTCGCTTTCGATCCTGTCGGAGGTGAGTCCCTCGGCACCTACGTCGATCACCTGGCACCCAATGCCGTCATTTTCGGCTACGGAACGCTGAGCGATCTGCAGCCCGTCATCCCTATGGCCGCAATGTGCAGGACGCAATCGGTTTTCCACCCGTACTCAATGTTCAACCACGTCGGACGGGCCGATGAGCGGCAGCGAGGCGTCGACTTCATCCTTGAGCGGATTAGCTCCGGCGCCCTGCGGCCCAGAGTCGACAGGGTGTTTGCTTTCGACCAAGTGCTTGACGCCTACCGCTACATGGAGTCGAACGAACAGTCAGGCAAGATTGTCGTCGAAGTAGCTTAGCCCTGCCACGCCTGGATCCGGGTCCGGGTCCGTAGAACAGGACACGGACCCGGGTCGGACTCAGGCATGGACCCCGGCGGCACGCACTTCTGACACGACTCATGGGAGTCATTTCTGGTTTTCCATGGGGTCTTCGGAGGTCGTTTCCTCGGGCATGGATCGTCTCAGAACTTTGGCGATGAGGTGGACGGACAGTAACTCGGAGGGGACATCCAGCGGGACGCCGAGTTCCCGTGCCCGGTTAAGGCGGGCCTGCAAGGTGTTCCGGTGCAGGTTAAGGGATTTCGCAGCGAGGCTGACTGAACCGCGATGATCGAGGAAGGCGGCCACCGACGTAATGATCACATCGCGGTCAGGGGAGGCCATCAGCCGTGGGAGTGCCAGTTCGGCCACCAGTGCGACTGCGTCCACGTCCACGAAGGTCGTGGCCGCGACCACCCCGAGGCTCGCGAAGCTTAGAACCGTACCGGGCCCCGCTGACCGGGCGGATTCAGCAGCCAGCCGGGCCTCACGCACAATCAACGCCAGCGCCGGGACATCCTCCTGCCATCGGGACAATCCCGCCACCAGACCAAGCTCGGCAAGAGCTGGCCCCAGACGTGTCCTGATGCGGGTTTCGAGCTGAGTCGAGGCATCCTGATCCCCGGCCGGAACGAGCGTCAGCCAACCGCCTTGAACCTCGGCCAAGGGACTTCGTACTGCGACCTTCCGCCAGAGCAGGCGCAACACGGCCGTCAGCTCGGGCCGATGCTCTTGCACCGGCGCGCTGCGGAACCACAGAGACATGTAGGGCTCCCCTTCGCGCCAGCCCAACTGGTTCAGCAGATGCCGGTGTTTTTCCTCGAACTCCTCGCCTGACGCATCAGGGTCCTGATCCAACGCGGCGATGGCCGCTGTGGGAACAGCCCGAGCGGTGCTGAGTAGGTCCTCCGACAGCCAGGCAGCCTTCACTGCAGGGGTTGCCACCTCAAGGATTGAGCCCACCAACCGCAGGTTGTGGACGCCGGAAGTGGGCACGCGGGCCGTGAGAGTGAAGCGGACGGCGCTATTGGCCCCATCGACTTCCACGGTGATGACTTCATCAGTCTCCCGCGGAGGCATTCCGGCGGAAGTCACCACCACGCCGTCGTACTCCAGCAAAACTCCTGCCCCGTCCAGTTCCCCGGAAATGGTCTTGAGAACATCTCCCAGGGTGGTGTCCTTTGCGATAGTCCGGGCGACCCGGGCCAGTTCCGCATCGACCACCGACAGGGCCGCTCCGATCTCGGCCGCCAATGCCAAGGCAAGCGCTGCAGGGTCCCCGTCAGCGACCAGCACGGTGATTCCCAACCGCTCCGCCAGTCCGACCGCCGCGCTGGCATAGGCGCTGCCGGCCACGACGACGGCGCTGGCCCGCCGCTCCCACGCGTGTCGCAGTGCCGCGGACACCAGCCAGCCCCCTGATCCCATCTCCGTGGAGAGTACTACCACAGTGTTTGGCCGCACCTGCCGGATCGCCTCGAGCTGGGAGACGAGAACAACGCTTTCTATCACCCCGCTGGCTGGGGCGAGATATAGCGGCGTGGTGCCGCGGAGGGAGCCGTGCGCCAACAGCCCGGCGACATCGAGCCGGGTTTCGTTTTGCGATCTACGCATGTCGCCGCCTTGGGTGCCCAATCGGAATGCCGAAGGCCTTTGGCTCGGTGAGATCAAGCCCCGCCTCCGTGTACCACTGCTCCGCTGCCTTGATCTTCACGATGTCCATGACGTCGCCCACCTGGACGTCGTCGATGTTGACCACCGTGCCGTGCTCAGAATTGAGCAGCGTGACCATGTCCGGTACGGCTGCTGTTATCGCACCATCCACCAGGACCAGCAGGATCTCATTCTGAATTTCAAGACGGATGATGCGTCCGGTGGTTTCGTCGTCGAGCGTCAAGCTGGACGGCTGCGCCGGCAGGCCGAGGTCCGCAGGCCGGGAGAGGCTTTCGATGTGGCTCACGCGGGCTCTGGCGATGCGCGTGGCGCCGAGCAACTCGGTGAGCAACAGCAGCTTTCTCTTAACCGGGGTGCTCGCGTCGAGGATTTGACCGATCCGGATCATCCGGCTGATGGAGCCGTGGACACCATGCTCCTTCAGCTGTTGTGCGGAACACGGGTACATGGCGGTGGCTGCCCAGCCGCCGAGTTCAGTCACCAGTGCACGCACCAGCGTTTCGGCCCGCTGCGGGTTTTCGACCTCAACCACCGCCCGCTCCCCGGTTACTCCCATCAGCGCGATAGGGCCGATCGCGACGTTTCCAACGTTCAGCGTTGTTTGGCTGATCAAGGGGAAAACGCGTCCCATGGGATCGGAATCGATGACGGGCAGCGAGGACTGCAGCCCAACCATGAGGGGGACGATTCCGTTGATATTGGCGGCGGCGAGCGAATAGATCGCCCGCACCGACCGGCCGAGATTGGCCTCGATGGCGCGGATGCAGCCGAGGAACTCATCGCCCACGGGAGGCATGTCGGCGATGAAAAGGCCCTGCGTTACCATTCCGACCGCCACCACCAGATCGTCGGGGGCAAGCTCGTCGACGGTAATGAGCTCCAATGACCGGTCCTCCATCGCCCGCTCGATCATTTCTGCGTAGACGTAGATGGCCGTCGGGTCTATGGTGCAGGCCAGGAAGTGGGCCCCGGTGCGGAGGTTCCGGACGTCTTCGATCGTGAGTACGGTGCTCATGGGGTGGCGCCCCGCGCCGCTATGGGCAGCACATGTTCCTCGTTGGCAGACGTTTCTCCTGCCGCTTGGACCCGGATTCGAACGATTCCGGGGTTGCCGTAAGGCATGGCATAGACGTTCGATTCAATGATCTGGGTTTGCCCCGGGCTGGCACCCAACTGGACCGCCGCTGAATGGGCGTCCTCTACGGCGAGGTTCTGTACGCGTTGCAGGTCAGCCCGGCCACTGACAGTCTCGAGCCTGTCGATCCACGCCGTCAACGGCGCCGCGGCTGATCCTACCAGTGCGGCGTCCTGCGCCGCCGGCAGAGTGGGCACCAGCCCGAAAGGCAGCGCAGTCTCCTGCCACTCGCGGAGGTCGGCAATCACGGAGGGGATGTCTGTGCGAACGGGATGATGGACGGTGTATGGCTCGAGAATGGCGGCATTGCTGGCGAGGCCTGCGCCAAAACCTTGGCGGATGAGGCTTCTGGCGGCAGGCAGGCCTCCGCGGGTGTGGCCCACCGTGGCCCCGGACTCCATGCAGAGAATAACTTCCCCCTCGGGGATGCCCGCCAACGTGGCCGCGCCAAGGATTCCCATCGCGGGCTCGGCGCGCAACCCGTGCACAGGCGCCAAGGCCAGCCGCGACAGAGGTGCGCGACCGCCGTCGTTCTTTGCAAACGACAAGAGGGCGTCCGGGAACTGGCGCCGGCCTGCCTCCTCAAGCATGGCAGCCAACTCTTCCCCCGTCTCCATCAGGGCACTGTTGAGGATGGCCGTGTAGTCGCGGTTCCGGAAAACGCTGGAATAGAAGTCACTGGAAATACTGATCCGCATATCTCGGTCATTGCTGAGGGTGGCATCGGCTATACGCGTTTCATGGTCCTTTGACGCCGTGGAGCCGACGGCGGTGATCGCCACGTTCCGTACGTCGGTGGAGAGGATGCCGGGAAGATCGGCCAGGAACCCCTCCAGGTCCAACCGGGCCAGGGGACGTCCCCGCAAGTCGTGGCCCCCGGCAACGTGCACGGTCCGGGTCACAGCCGGCTCAACAAGGGGTGGCAGCACGGTCGCGTGGAAGGCGTCCGCGGGGGGACGGGGAGAAATGCGGATGGCGACGACGTCGGCCAGTTTCCGCTCCCCCAGAACCCGTCCGACGTCGGCGGTGAGCTCCGTGATGGCCGACCCGAACTCCCGGCGGAGTCCGGACAACGACGAGTCCAATGCTTCCGACAAGCTACCGGCGTGCACCTCAGTGGCGGCGGAAACTACGCTCCGCCCGTCCAAGACAACGGTCCGGCAGCTCGTTCCCTGCAGCCGTAACCCTACTCTCATTGTTCAGCTTCCTGTCTGGTGCCTATAGCCGTCGCAGCCCGCGACTGGGACGGGGCACACAACTTCGCCGGCCACCGGCACCGCGTAGAACGGGTACTCAGCTCCTACGAAGATATCGTCAATGGCCCGGAGATCGAAGGGGTCTGCAACCACGCATCGCTTTCACGAGCCGGCGCCGGCTTGTCGATGCTCCTTACCACGTCGGCGAGAAGTTGATCCGTGTGACGCCAGCCATCCGACCGCTGCGGCCGAACCCGGAAGCACAGCGGCAGGTCGCGCGGAGCACCATCCGGGACCTCGATGTGCTGTCCTTCAGCGTCCTGTCGGTAGACGATATCCGGCCGCCACGGGCCAGCCAGGTCCACCCGCTCGATCCCGGACGACAGCAGCGTCCTTCGGCGACGGTGGTGGGCCCTTCACCCGAAACAATCCACGGTCGTCAGTTCGCTGCTGAGGGATCGGATCCTCACCTCCGAACCGGTCACCGTGCGTTCACGGATATGGAGCGTCAGCCGTATACGGATCGGGACATCCGGGGTGCCGTAGATAGCCTCTCCGTTCGTTGCCAACCACGACCCGACGGCCTCGAGTAGAACCGGACGTTGGCCTCCCCGGGCCAATTGTTTCCGCGTGGGTCAGCGGCTTCCGGGAGCGGCATCGCCGTTCTCATCCGTGGTGCCGGCGTCGCCGCCCGCACTATCGAGGGTTCCGGCTTCCGCGGCCAGACGCGCCTCCTCCACCTGCGCACGGTACCGGACCCGCCGGATGCGGCGAACCATATCCACGATCAGGAACGTGGAAAGGATCACGACGAAGGCGGTGAGGACGAAACCCCAGGTGCCGGGGGTCACCTGGTCCTCGGACAGGCCAGGCCGCAGCGTCCCGGTGGGGTCGGGCGACGGGCTGACGGTCAGGGCGAGGATCAAGTGGTGCACGTTCAAACCTTCTATGGGAGCTAATGCATGTCGGCTGGCCTCAGCGCGGGCCGGGCAGCCGGATGGCGCGCAGCCCAACTTCTACAAACGATAGAAACTGATGGCAATACTTATCTTATCCCCGCAAAGAGATCCTTTTCGGGCAAGTCCGTAGAGACCGTGGACTTGATCAGCGTGTAGTCCTCCCAAGGCCACGCTGTCCGCTGCAATTCAGGAGAAACAGCGAAGAAGAAGCCCATGGGATCGATCTGTGTCCGGTGCGCCCGGAGAGCGTCATCGCGTGCCTCGAAGAAGTCGCCGCAGTCCACCTGCGTGGTGGTCTGGTGTGCCGGGGCAGGAGGAGTGTGGCCCTCGGCGTCTGCTTCAAGCCACGCTGCGAGCCGTTCAGCATAGGGCGACTGCAGCCCGGCCTCTTCCAACGCAAAGTGCAGTGCACGGAAACGTTCGGGGCTGAAGGCACGGTCGTAGTAGAGCTTGCTGGGCGCCCACGGCTCCCCCGTTCCCGGGTAGCGCGCGGCGTCGCCCGCTGCCTCAAACGCCTCCACGGCAACCTTGTGGGCCATGATGTGGTCCGGGTGCGGGTAGCCACCGTTTTCGTCATAGCTGATGATGACGTGCGGCCTGAAGTCCCGGACCAGGCGGACCAGCGGAGCCGTGGCGCGTTCCAACGGCTGCAAGGCAAAGCATCCCGGCGGAAGCGGTGGAAGGGGATCGCCCTCGGGCAGGCCCGAGTCCACAAAACCAAGCCAGCGCTGCCGAATGCCAAGCACGGCAGCCGCATTGGCCATTTCCAACCGGCGGGCACCTGCCATGTCGCGCTTGGGGTGCGGAGCGTCAACCATGCCAGGGTTCTGGATATCCCCCCTGGATCCATCAGTGCAGGTGGCGACCATGACGTCTACTCCCGCAGCGGCATACATCGCCATGGTCGCTGCACCCTTGCTGGATTCATCGTCCGGATGAGCGTGGACGGCGAGCAGCCGCAGCTGCTGCTCGGAACTGCTGGACGCTGTCACTTGACGGCTCCTCTTTCATGGATGGTGCAAAATCAGGACTGTGCAGGAGGCGCCGGGATCCGCACTAAACTGGATAGGTGACTTCAGAGGACCTATCGGCCAACGAACTACCGGCAAGCAACAGCCTAGCCAATCGCTACGGTGGTCAAAAGCGCGGCTTGACCCGTACATCGAAGCGGAACATCGTCATCGTGGCCCTGGTCCTCGGAATTGTGTTCGCAGCATGGGTGGCAACGTCCTCTGCACAAGCCCCGGTGACCTTCAAAGACATCGGCTACAGCACTGTGGATGGCACGCAAGCCGAGGTGGATTACCAGGTCACCAAGTACCCGGGAGCCACGGCCAAATGCGCCGTAAAGGCCATGGATTCCAAGTTCGCGGTGGTGGGCTGGAAAGTGGTTGAGATCGGCCCCAATGAGCCCAAGGACAGTGCAGATGGCGGCAACACAACAGCCCAACGCACCGTGCTGAGAACCGAGTCGCCCGCCGTAGCCGGGGTGGTGGACAATTGCTGGATCGTGGACAGCGGGAAATAACAATCGTGTGACCCACAACTCAACCAGTTTGGGTTCGTCCAGAGGATTTACTACAATGGATGAAACCTTCACCCCGTTAAGTTGGTTACTGAGTTTCACGAGTGGCCACCTCGGCGGGGTCTTTGCTTTGTCAGATCAAAAGGAGAAATCCGTGTCTACCACCAACAGCGCCACAGCAGCTTGGCTTACCCAGGAAGCTTTCGACCGCTTGAAGGCTGAGCTGGACCACCTTTCCGGCGCTGGCCGGGCGGAAATCGTCCAGAAGATCGAAGCCGCCCGCCAGGAAGGCGACCTCAAGGAAAACGGCGGATACCACGCAGCCAAGGAAGAGCAGGGCAAGATTGAAGCCCGCATCCGTCAGCTCACCGCGCTCCTGCGCGATGCCCAGGTTGGCGAAGCTCCTGCCGATGACGGAATCGTAGAGCCCGGCATGTTGGTTGTTGCCCGCATCGCCGGGGACGAAGAGACGTTCCTGCTCGGCTCCCGCGAGATCGCAGGTGACTCCGACCTCGATGTCTTCAGCGAGAAGTCTCCGCTGGGTGCCGCCATCATCGGCCACAAGGAGGGCGACAAGCTCAGCTACACCGCCCCCAACGGCAAGGAAATTCCGGTGGAGATCGTTTCCGCCAAGCCGTACGTCGCCTAAGCAGCACGAAAAAGCCCGACGCCGGTCCACCCCTTTGCAGGGTGGGCCGGCGTTTTTCGTGCTTGCCTCAGATGATGGTCCGGGATTTCGGACGCAACAGGATGGCCGCGATAATCCCTCCAATGGCCCCGCCCAAGTGGGCCTGCCACGAAATAAAGCCCATGACGGTTGGCAGCACCCCAAAGAGGATGCTGCCGTACGCCATGAAGAGGACCACGGACAGAAGAATCTGCCACCAGCTCCTGTTGAAGAAACCCCTGACCAGCAGGAACGCGAAGAACCCAAACACCAGCCCTGACGCCCCCACCGTGATTCCTCCCCCACCAATAAGCCACACCGTCAGGCCCGAACCCAACCAGCTGAAGGCCAGTGCCGTGAGGAACACCCTGATGCCTGCCAGGAAAACCAGGAAGCCGAAGATGATCAGGGGCAGGGTGTTGGACAGCAAATGGTTGAGGTTCGCATGGAGCAGTGGAAACGTCAGGATGTCCAGGACGCCATCCAGGCTCCGTGACCGCAGCCCAAAAGTAGCGTTGAGGCCATGCCTCATCAGCGTGTTCAGGAACTCGATGACGTACAGCAGGATCACGAAGCCGCCCATGAACAGCAGGCCGCCCTTGGCTCGGCCCGCGAGTGTCTCCTTGGCCTCGGCCTTGGATCCGTCAGGCGTTTCGAGCACCATATCTGCGGCTCCCGTCAGTGCACCACGATCGGCTGGAAGCCTTCGGCCCTCAACGCGCCGAGGACCTGCTCGCCGTGTTCGTGGCCCTTCGTTTCCAGGTTGATGGTGATGGAGACATCGCCCATGCTGATGGAACCACCCAGGCGTGTGTGGTCCAGGCCCGTGACGTTGGCGTCGTTTTCGGCAATGATGCGGGCGATCGTCGCCAGTGAGCCTGGGCGGTCGTCCAGCATCATTCGAACCGTCATGAACCGGCCCGCAGCCGAGAGGCCGCGTTGGATGACCTTGAGCATCAGCATCGGATCGATGTTGCCACCGGAAAGCACGACGGCGGTGTTCCCCGGGTTTTCGATTTTGCCATCCATCAGCGCGGCTACTCCCACCGCGCCTGCCGGCTCCACGACCATCTTGGCCCGTTCCAGAAGGAAGATCAGGGCCCGGGCAAGGGAATCCTCGCTCACAGTCACGACATCGTCCACGAGCTCGCGGATGATGCTGAAAGGAAGCTGCCCTGGTCGGCCTACGGCGATGCCATCAGCCATGGTCGAAACCTTTTTGAGCGGTACCAGGGCGTCCGCAGCGAGGGACGGAGGATAGGCGGCCGCGTTTTCCGCCTGCACCCCGATGACCCGAATCTCGCGTCCGAGCTCTTTGGCCTTGGCCTTGATGGCCACTGCGACGCCTGCAAGAAGTCCGCCGCCGCCGACGCCCATGAGAATGGTGTCCACGTTGGGGATCTGCTCCAGGATCTCCAGTCCGATGGTGCCCTGGCCGGCGACGACGTCCACGTTGTCAAAGGGGTGCACAAAGACTGCGCCTGTTTCGTTGGCATAGCGCTGGGCTTCGGCCAATGCCTCATCCACGTTGTGGCCGTGAAGGATGACTTCGGCACCATGGCTGCGTGTTGCTGCAAGCTTGGGAAGCGCGACACCGAGCGGCATATAGATGCGCGCGTTGATGCCAAGGCTCTTTGCGGCTACGGCTACGCCTTGTGCGTGGTTGCCTGCGGAGGCAGCTACCACGCCCCGCTTCTTCTCGGCCTCATTCAGGCGCGCCATCCGCACGTACGCACCGCGGACCTTGAATGATCCCGCCCGCTGCAGGTTCTCGCATTTAAAGAAGACGTTGCCGCCCACGAGGCTCCCCAGCGCACGGGACGACTCCACCGGAGTCTTGGTAATAATGCCCTCGAGCAACTCCTGCGCCTTGAGGACATCGTCCAGCGTGACGGGCAGGGTATCGAGGGTATTCACTGACTATTCTCCTTTGTTGGTGTCAACTGCAGGCTCCTGGACGGAGGTGTTATCTGCGGCCTTGGTCTTGCCGGCAGCGCTGCTGCCGCTGCGGGATCCGGCTCCCGGAAGGTGGACTTCCTTGAAGTTGGAGTCGCTATCAGTTTCCGACGATGCGGCTCCAGGCTGCAGCTCTGCCGCGCCCAATCCTTCATCATGTTCCCACGTCCGGCCGGCAATGTAGCGAACCGCCGTGTTTACTACGGCGAGCAGTGGCACTGCGAAGAGCGCTCCGGGAATGCCTGCGAGATAGGATCCGGCTGCTACCGAAAGGATTACTGCGACGGGATGGAGGGCCACAGCCTTACCCATGACCAGCGGCTGCAGGATATGGCTTTCAAGCTGCTGGACAAGCAGGACGATGGCCAACATAATCAGGGCGTTCACGGGTCCGTTCGCCACAAGGGCCAGCAGGACGGCTATCGCACCAGTAACCAGCGCACCCACCACCGGAATGAACGAACCGATGAACACCAGGACCGCCAGAGGAAGCGCGAGGGGGACCTGGATGATGGCCGCACCAACGCCGATGCCCACGGCGTCGACAAATGCAACGAACATCTGGATCCGTACGTAGCTGACCATGGACGTCCAGCCACGGCGTCCGGCACCATCGGCAGCCCTGCGTGCCCTCTTGGGCAGAAGCCGGACCAGGAAGCCCCAAATCCGGCTGCCTTCCAACAGGAAGAAGATCAGGATAAAGAGGGCAAGGACCAAGCCGGCCGCGAAGTGACCGGCGGTACTGCCAAAGGACAGGGCGCCGCTGAGGATGGTGCTGCTGTTGTTCTGCAGGGCGGTGACGGCGTCAGAGACGTACTGGTCAATCTGGTCAGCCGTCAGGTGCAGGGGCCCGGCTGCCAGCCAGTCCTGGATCTGCTGGATGCCTGTCAGGGCCTCCGTCCACAGCTCGCTGAATCCTGAGACAAGCTGCCTGCCTACCAGGGCAAGGGCGCCTCCGATGACTCCAATGAAAGCCAGCACCGTGATTGCCACGGCCGCCCCGTTGGGCACATTCCGCTTGCGTAGCCAGATCACTACCGGGTAGAGGAGTCCGGCCAGGAGGGCGGCGACCATGACCGGAATGATGAGGAAACTGACCTTGCCGAGCAGCCATACCAGGGCGCCGATCATCAACAGGATCAGGCCCATTCGCCACGACCACGCGGCCGCAATGCGCACCCCATAGGGAATGTCTTGGGCGATTTGTTGGTCAGAACGTGATTTGGCGTCCGGTGTTGGCGTCATGAACCCATAATTCCGCAGGCCGCCCCGTATGGGAAACCGGCCCGCCGCGCACATAGCCTAGATGGAGGCGGTAATCCCCCACGTCATGGTCAACGTCTCCCCTGGCGCAAGCCAGCGCAGACCATCTCCGCTGTTAAACGCGTTGGCTGGACCGGTCATGGGCTCAATGGCGACTACTTTTGATCGGCCTGGGAACGTGTCCGTGACGAACACGTGGACATACTGGCAGTTCTGGTCCTGCACGAGTGACACGCTCCGTCCATCCGGCGCAGTCAGCGTATGGCGGGCCACGCCGCCGTCGAACGTCAGGTCCGTCAAGGCGACGTCAATGTCCAAGCTGCCCACCGCCCGACCCGCGGAAAGGTCAAAGTCTCCCTCCACCGCAGCGGTGCTGCGGGGAATCAATCGCTCGTCCGCTACCAGGCGGGTGGCTGCCTTGACGGTCAGGACCAGATCTTCGACGGCTACCTCACCAAGCCGAAGATAGGGGTGGGCACCCAGGACGACGGGGGCGTCCATCTGGGAATCGTTGACCATCGTCTGTGAGACACGAAGATCCAGGTTTTCGTCGAGCTCATACCGAACGATGTGCCGGACAAGGAAAGGGTAGCCATGCTGGGGGAAGACGGTTGCTTCCAGCGTCACTGAGAACTCAGACTCGTCCACCAGGGTGTAGCCCGCGTTGCGGAGGAGTCCGTGGCTGGCGTTGTTGCGTGAGACCTCGGTGATATCGAGCTGCTGTTTCTTGCCGTTGAGGTACCAGGCGCCATCCTCCACCCGGTTGGCCCACGGGGCTAGCGTGATTCCCGTGGCGCCTGGCGGAATCTCTGCGTCACCGTAACTTTCGGTAAGTTGGACGCCTCCGCGGGAGTACAGCCGAAGACCTGCAGCAAGCTCGGTCACGACGGCGAGCGCATCGTCCCGCCGAAGTTCGAATTGGCGGCCGGTGGCGAAGCGGCGGGGTGCTGCTTCGCCCGGGTTTTGGGCGGCTGGCAAGGATGCAGGGGGCGGAGACGCAGGCATGGCAATACCGTACTGCATGCCTGCCTTTCCCCAAGCAGCCAATGTTAGCTTTTGTTTGAAACTATGCGTTTTTGATTGCTTTGTGGAATGATGGACCCATGAGCCGTATGACCAGCACCCGCCTCGCCGACAACCGTGAGTTGATCTACTTTGACGACCCCGGAACTCCTGAGCGCACCCCGGAATCGCTGGTGGATCACCGCGAGCTTCCAGCAAGGGGCGAGCCTGGCGAGGTCAGGTACGACGCCCTGTCCGGCGAATGGGTAGCAGTGGCCGCCCATCGGCAAAGCCGCACCCACCTCCCCCCGGCCCACCAATGCCCCATTTGCCCCACCACTGCCGATAACCCATCCGAGATCCCCGCGCCGGATTACGACGTCGTGGTTTTCGAAAACCGGTTCCCCTCGCTGGGACCGGTACTGGGCGACATTCCGGAGATCCCAGGTCATGGATTCGCCGGCCACGGCGTCACCGGACCTGCCTACGGCCGCTGCGAAGTTGTGGCCTTCACGCCGCGGCACACAGGGTCCTTCGCCGAACTGGGAGAGACCCGCGCCCGCACCGTCATCGAGGCTTGGGCACAACGCACAGAAGCACTCAGCGCCCTGCCCGGCATCAAGCAGGTCTTCCCGTTCGAGAACCGCGGCGCCGATATCGGAGTCACCCTCCACCACCCCCACGGCCAGATTTACGCGTATCCCTACGTCACGCCCCGGGCCGCCGCCCTGGGCGCGGTAGCCCGCAAATACTACGACGACGTCGACGCGAAAGAAACGCTGGGTGCGTCCCTACTCAAGGCAGAACGCAACGATGGCAGCCGTATGGTTCTCGAAGCCAAGCATTTCAGCGCCTACGTGCCCTTCGCCGCCCGCTGGCCTCTGGAAATCCATCTGGTCCCCCACCGCAGCATCCCCGACCTCGCTGCCCTGACGGGCGAAGAACGCGACGAGCTCTCCCACGTCTACCTGGACCTGCTGAAGCGGCTTGATGCCCTCTACCCCACCCCCATGCCGTACATTTCGGCTTGGCACCAGGCACCACTGGACCCGGTCCTGCGCCCGGCCGGCCAGTTGCACCTCCAGCTGACCTCACCACGCCGCGCTGCCGATAAGCTCAAGTACCTCGCAGGCTCTGAAGCAGCCATGGGCGCGTTCATCAATGACACCACCCCGGAAGCCGTGGCGGAGCGACTCCGCGACGTCGCTGCACCCACCGAGATCACGCGGTTGGCCAACACCCTGGAAGGCACCCGAGCATGACCACCACCACTGACACCAGCGTGCTTTCTGCCCGCTTCCAGGAAACCTTTGGTTCAGTTCCCGACGGCGTGTGGCAGGCACCGGGACGCGTCAACCTGATCGGCGAACACACGGATTACAACGAGGGCTTCGTACTTCCCTTTGCCATTGATAAGACCGCCAAGGTGGCAATTCGCCTCCGCGGGGACTCCACCGTGCGGTTGTTGTCCTTGTTTGGCGGTCACGGCTTGGTAGAGGCGGACCTTTCCGGCATGGAACCAGGATCCGGCGAAGGCTGGTCACGCTATCCACTGGGCGTTGCCTGGGCCTTGAAAGAGCGTGGCATTGACGTTCCCGGTTTTGACCTGCTGCTCGATTCGGACGTTCCGCTGGGTGCCGGGCTCTCATCCTCCCACGCGATCGAATGTGCCGTTATTTCCGCCCTCAATGACCTCACCGGGGCAGGTTTAGGCGCGGAGGATCTGGTGCTCGCCACCCAGCGTGCTGAAAACGTGTTCGTCGGCGCCCCCACCGGCATCATGGACCAATCCGCTTCACTGCGCGGAGCGAAGGGCCATGCTGTGTTCCTGGATTGCCGGGACCAGCACGTTGACCTGGTCCCCTTCGACGCCGAGGCATCTGGCCTGGTCCTGTTGGTCATCGACACAAAGGTGTCGCATTCACATGCCGACGGCGGTTACGCCTCCAGGCGCGCTTCCTGCGAGTTGGGTGCCGAAATTCTCGGCGTCAAAGCACTGCGCGACGTCGGCGTGGATTCCTTGGAGGAAGCTGCTGGCCTACTGGATGAGACAACCCTTCGCAGGGTCCGGCACGTGGTCACCGAAAACGACCGAGTACTCCAGACCGTGGAAATCCTCAACAGCGAAGGCCCGGCCAGTATTGGCCCACTGTTGGACGCCAGCCACGTGTCCATGCGCGACGACTTCGAGATCTCCTGCCCCGAGCTCGACCTCGCCGTGGAGACAGCCAGGGCCAACGGCGCGATCGGAGCCCGCATGACCGGGGGCGGTTTCGGCGGCTCTGCCATCGCCCTGACTCCGGTCGGCCAAGAGCAACAGGTGCGTGACGCCGTCGTGCGTGCGTTCGCTGAAGCCGCTTTCACTGCACCGGACATCTTTACCGTGACTCCAGCTGCAGGTGCCCTTCGCTTGGCCTGAACTCTCAGGCTTACGCCCGTCTTCCTTCCAGATGCCGGGCGTAAGCTGGGGCCATGACTGAGGCTGTCATCGTTTCCACTGCCAGAAGTCCAATCGGGCGGGCCTTCAAAGGCTCCCTCAAGGACGAACGCCCCGACGACCTTGCCACCGCCATGGTGCAGGCCGCACTCGCGAAAGTTCCGGGTTTCGATCCTGCCGCCGAAGATGGAGGCGGCCTTGATGACATCCTGCTGGGATGCGCCGAACCCAGTGGCGAAGCGGGCTCCAACATGGCCCGCGTCGTCGCTGTCCTTGCAGGCCTGGACCGCGTTCCGGCGGCGACCATCAACCGGTTCTGCGCTTCCAGCCTCCAGACTCTTCGTATGGCATTCCACGCCATCAAAGCCGGTGAAGCAAACGCGATCATCTCAGCCGGCGTCGAAAGTGTCTCGAGATACCAGAATTGGGCAGGGGCCGGACAGACCGACGCCGGCAACCACAACCCGCTCTTCGAATCAGCAGGCCAGCGGTCAGCCGCCCGGGCGGCGTCGAACATTCCCTGGACGGATCCGCGGCTTGGCGGGCGACTTCCCGATGTCTATATCGCCATGGGCCAGACAGCCGAGAATGTTGCCACAAGTTACGGAATCGGCCGGGCGGAGCAGGACGAGTGGGGCGTGCTGAGTCAGAATCGCGCCGAAGCGGCCATCGCCTCGGGTTTCTACGCCCGCGAAATCACGCCGTACACGCGCAAGGACGGCACCCTGGTTGAGCGGGATGACTCCCCGAGGGCAGTCGTGACCTTGGAAGCTGTATCCGCCCTGGAACCCGTTTTCCGGCCCCAAGGTACAGTGACCGCGGGCAATGCGTGCCCACTGAACGATGGCGCCGCCGCCGTCCTGGTCATGAGTGACTCCCGTGCGCGGGAGCTTGGACTACAACCGCTGGCGCGCGTTGTCTCCACCGCCGTTTCCGCCCTTTCCCCCGAACTCATGGGCATGGGGCCAGTTGAGTCAACGCGGCGGGCGTTGGCGCTGGCAGGACTGACGATTGACGACATCGACCTCGTGGAGCTCAACGAAGCCTTTGCGGTCCAAGTGGTTGCCAGCGCCCGTGAACTGGGCATCGACCCACAGAAGCTCAACGTCCACGGCGGCGCGATTGCCCTGGGGCACCCCTTTGGCATGACCGGAGCGCGCATGACCACCACGCTCCTCAATGGCCTGAAGGAACGCGACGGAACCCTTGGCCTGGCCACGTTGTGCGTGGGAGGCGGCCAAGGAATGGCTGTTGTTTTCGAACGCCTGAGTTGAGGCCTGATTGGGGCCGCGCCCACTGCTTAAACCAAGCCTGTCGTTTAAAGAAAAATGCCCCCGAAGTAATTCGGGGGCATTTTCCTGAACTCGGGCGGACTTAGTCGTCGCCGCGCAAAATCGCCAGAAGCCGAATGATTTCGACGTAGAGCCAAACCAGGGTGACGGTCAGGCCGAAGGCAGCGATCCACGAGTAGCGCTCAGGGGCGCCGGCACGGACGCCTTCTTCGATGCTGGTGAAGTCCATGATGAGCGAGAAGGCTGCCAGGCCAATCGCCAGGATGCCAATGAAGACACCCAGCGGGATGCCTGCAATCGTGATACTCGTGCGCAGGCCGAACGGTTCCTGGACCGCACCAGTCCACATCATGACGAGGTTGATCAGCGCAAAGACCGCGTAGCCGATGGTGGCGATCATGAAGAAGCGCACCATCTTGGGCGTTGCGCGGACCTTACCGCTCTTGAAGAGCATCAGCGTAACGCCGAAGACGGCCAGAGTGCCGATGACCGCTTGGAGGCCGACGCCGGGGAACATTCCGTCAAGAATCCGGGTCAGGCCACCGAGGAAGAGTCCTTCAAGGCCCGCATACGCCAGAATGAGTGCCGGAGAAGGCTGCTTCTTGAAGGTATTGACCAGTGCCAGGACGAAACCGCCCAGTGCACCGACGATCATGAGCATGGTGGACAGGGCCGGAGCTACAAAGAGCGTGATGCCGGCGCCGACGACCAGGGCAACGAGGCAGGCGACGGTCTTCATGATGACGTCGTCGTAGGTCATCCGCCCGGTGTCGGCGGGTCCTGCTGCAGGCTGGTTGTACATCTGCTGCAGTTGTTCGTTGGTCATGTTCTGCTGCGAGGCGGACCAAGCGGACTGCGCGTCGAGGACCTGTCCAGGCGCGCGGCCAGGTGCCTGGTTAAACTGCTGGCCGTACGGGTTGGAATACGGATTTTGCGGAACAGGCGGTGCCTGTTTGGCTCCACGGAAATTCTTTCCGTTGAAGATAGGGTTTCCGCCAAGTGCCATTGCGGGTGTCCTCCTGAAAAGGGCTGAGTGATAATTCACGGTACCAATTACCACGCGCCCAGGGGACAGAAAGTTCCCTTGTTCACCCAGACGAAACTCAACCGTGACACGAATGTGGGAGATTGCTTGTTGCCTATAGCTTCACAGTTGTTATCCGATCGCTATCTTCTGACCTCTATGCGGTGCATTTTTTAGCCGCACTGAGCGGTAACATAGGCCACACATGGGTGACTTAGATCACAATCGAGGCAGCTAGGCAAGAACTGTTCACAAGCCCCATGACCGTTCGCACCGGCTGCAATGGCGCAGCCGGGACCACCCCCACTGTGGAGGTTTCCATTTTGAGAAGCACACTGCGCGACCCGTCCATGAGACGGTCCAAGGGACTGCAGAGAGCCGTGGGGGCGTTCTTCGCAGCCCTCATTGCCACCCTGTTGATCGCCGCCCCCTCGGCGGAGGCTACCACCCCCTCGCCTTCGCCATCCCCAACGAATTTCCAGAACAATATCAGCGGCTTCCTCCGCGACGATGCCCGCGCCCCCATACCGGGTGTGAAGATCAAGGCCTCGGGCAACGGATTTGAAGGGGAAGCCACCTCCGGAGCAAACGGCGCCTGGAGCATAGGTGTCCCCGTGCAGGGCACGTACAGAGTTGAGCTTGATACCTCCACCTTGCCGGAGGGCATCAAGCTGGCCGATGGCCAGGAGAATCCGCGCGATGTCACGTTCAACCAGACGTCCAACCTGTCGGTGATCTTCGCTTTCGGCAAGGGCATCGTCGTCCAGCAACAGGACTTCGGCCAAAACCTCCTCAACCGCTTGGTTGCGGGACTGAGCTTCGGCCTGCTGCTGGCACTTGCCGCCGTGGGCTTGTCCCTCATCTTCGGCACCACAGGCCTCACCAACTTCGCCCACGGTGAGATGGTGACCTTGGGCGCTGTCCTGGTCTTCATGTTCAACGGATTTGGCTTGCCGTTCTGGCTGGCCATCCTGCTGTCGCTGATCGGCGGCGGACTCTTCGGGTATGTCCAGGATGCCGGACTCTGGCGGCCCCTGCGGCGGCGCGGCTCGGGCCTGGTGCCCATGATGATTGTCAGCATCGGCCTTGCCCTGGCTATCCGCTACGTCATCCAGTTCTTCTTCGGCGGCGCCACCCAACAGCTGCCCGGAGCCCAAAGCGCAGAGGTCCAGATCGGGCCCATCTCCATCTCTCCGAACAACCTCTGGTCCCTGTTGATCAGTGCCGTGGTGATTGCCCTGATCGGCATCGTCCTGCTGAAGACCCGTCTCGGTAAAGCAACCCGCGCGGTGGCAGACAATCCTGCTTTGGCGGCTGCTTCGGGCATCGACGTCGACTCCGTTATCCGGCTGGTATGGATTGTTGGCGGCGTCCTCGCTTCCCTCGGTGGCATCCTGTGGGCCTACTACCGGCCCGGGGTGACCTTCGACATGGGCTCGCAAATCCTGCTGCTCATCTTCGCCGGCGTGACGCTCGGTGGTCTGGGAACCGTCTTCGGTGCCCTGATCGGTTCTATCGTCGTCGGTATCTTCGTGGAGCTGACCACTGTCTTTGGCCTCCCCGCCGACCTCAAGTACGTTGGCGCTTTGTTCATCATGATTGTTGTTCTTCTGTTCCGACCGCAGGGTATCCTCGGCCGGCGTGAGCGTGTGGGTTAGGAGCGGGCCATGGACTTCGGATTTATTCTTTCCAGCGCCCTTGGCGAATTGTTCAGCCCGACGACGGCGGCCTACGCACTTGCTGCTTTGGGCCTCGCCGTCCACTTCGGCTACTCCGGCCTGTTGAACTTCGGCCAGGCCGGATTCATGGCAGTGGGAGCCTACGGTTTCGCCATCTCCACGCTGACCTTCAAGACCCCGTTCTTCATCGGCCTGCTGATCGCGGTCCTGTGTTCGGTGATCTTCGCCTTCATCCTGGGTATTCCGACACTCCGCTTGAGGGCGGACTACCTCGCTATCGTCACGATCGCAGCAGCGGAAATCGTGCGTTACGTCGTCACTACCAACCAGCTCACCAGCGTTACGGGTTCGGCAAACGGCCTGGCCGCGTTCGAGGGTGGTTTCTATTCCATGAACCCCTTCCCCGAGGGGTCATACATGGGCATGAACAACCGTGACTTCTTCATCCGCGTTGTCGGGTGGGGCCTGGTCATCATCTGCTGCCTGCTGGTCTGGCTGCTGATGCGCAGCCCTTGGGGCCGCGTCCTGAAGGGCATCCGTGAAGACGAGAACGCCGTGCGGTCGCTCGGCAAGAATGTGTACTCCTACAAGATGCAGGCCCTCATCATTGGCGGCATCCTGGGTGCACTTGCAGGCATGATCTTCACCCTCCCCCGCGGCGCTGTCCAACCCTCCAACTACGGCACAGAGCTCACGTTCTTCCTCTGGACCTGTCTCCTGCTCGGTGGCATGGCAACCGTCCTGGGCCCGGTGATCGGAGCCATGATCTTCTGGGTAGTGCTCTCGCTGACGCAGAGCCTGCTTTATGGGCTCATCGAATCCGGAGTCATCACCTGGCTGACCACCGTTCAGGCCGGCCAGCTGCGCTACATCCTGGTTGGTGTGGCACTGATGCTCCTGATGATCTTCCGCCCGCAAGGCGTCTTCGGCAATAAGAAGGAGCTTGCTTTCGCATGAGTGAGACCAACGAACCAAACAGCAACAACCCAATCAATCCGGCTGGCCCGTCCAACACAGGCAGCACCGGCAGTTCTGTCTACGGCGCCATCCCGTCCGACGAGGCAGGCATCGACTACATGACCGATTCGCGTCCCATTGCGGTCGGGGAAAACACCCCGGGCTGCAAGAAGCGCGATCCGATCGTCGTAGCCGAAAACGTCACCCGTTCCTTCGGTGGCATCAACGCCGTGGACGTGGAATACCTGGAGATCCCCCGACACAAGATCACGGCATTGATCGGGCCAAACGGTGCCGGCAAGACAACCCTGTTCAACCTGCTCACCGGCTTCGACACGCCAAACACGGGCAAGTGGCAGTTCGAAGGAAACAGCATTGCCGGTGTCTCGTCCTACAAAGTGGCGCGCATGGGCATGGTGCGGACATTCCAGCTGACTAAGGTCATGGGCAAGCTGACAGTCATGGAAAACATGCGGCTTGGTGCCGCCGACCAGCCGGGCGAGCGTCTCTCCAAGGCCCTGTTCAAGGGCATCTGGGGTGGCCGCGAGAAGGAGATCACGGCACAGGCGCACGTGCTCTTGGAGAAGTTCAAGCTGGACGCCAAGAAGGATGACTACGCCGCTTCCCTCTCCGGCGGCCAGCGCAAGCTCCTGGAGATGGCACGTTCCCTCATGGTCCGGCCCAAGCTGGTCATGCTCGACGAGCCCATGGCCGGTGTGAACCCTGCACTGACCCAGTCCCTCCTGGACCACATCAAGAACCTCAAGGCTGAAGGCATGACAGTCCTGTTCGTGGAGCACGACATGAACATGGTGCGCCACATCGCAGACTGGGTGGTCGTCATGGCAGAAGGAAAGATCGTGGCCGAAGGTCCTCCCGGGGAAGTCATGAAGAACCCTGCCGTGATCGATGCTTACCTTGGAGCACACCACGACGTCGACCTCGGCGACGCAGAAGGCATCAAGGAACTCGAGGCAGAACTTGAGGCTGACGAAGAGTCGGTGGTGGGAACAGAAGACGCAGGCATCCTGTCCGAGATCGTAGAAACCAAGGAGGACGGGAAATGAGCAGCACCAGCGCAATGCCCGCCTCAGCGGATGCCCCGGCAAGCGATTCAGTCGTCAAAGTCACCAACCTGGTGGCGGGCTACATTCCTGGCGTCAATATCCTCAACGGTTGCTCCATCGAGGCCCGCAAGGGTGAATTGATCGGAATTATCGGTCCCAACGGCGCCGGTAAGTCCACCCTGCTGAAGGCGATGTTCGGCCTGGTCAAGGTCCACTCCGGAACCGTGGTGGTCAGGGGTCAGGATCTCACCGGTTTGAAGGCCAATAAGCTTGTCACCCAGGGCGTTGGCTTTGTCCCCCAGACCAACAACGTCTTCGCCACCCTCACCATCGAAGAAAACCTCCAGATGGGCATGTTCCAGCGGCCCAAGGCGTTCGCCGAGCGCTTCGACTTCGTTGCCAGCCTCTTCCCTGAACTGGCCAAGCGACGTGCCCAGCGAGCAGGTTCCCTCTCGGGCGGTGAACGCCAGATGGTAGCCATGGGGCGGGCACTCATGATGGACCCCGCGGTGCTCCTGCTCGATGAGCCATCGGCGGGTCTCTCCCCCGTCAAGCAGGACGAGACGTTCCTTCGGGTCCACGAGATCAACCGCGCCGGCGTCTCGGTCATCATGGTGGAACAGAACGCCCGCCGTTGCCTGCAGATCTGCGACCGCGGCTATGTCTTGGACCAAGGGAAGGACGCCTACACGGGCACTGGACGCGAGCTCATGAAGGACCCCAAGGTTATCCAGCTGTACCTCGGAACCCTGGCCGACGAGGTCTAGAAGCCGCATCACGCACGCTCGGAGGGCCTTGGGTATACCCAAGGCCCTCCGTCGTTTTCCGGCAACCCGTTGCCAGGCCCACTCCGCGCCCCAAACCCAGCCCCAGACACGCACACCAGGCCCCACAAAACACCCACGTAAAACAAGAACAGGTCCCCTTCCTGGAGAGGAAGGGGACCTGTTCTGTTTGCGGTCTAGTCAGGATTTGGCTTAGAGCTTGCCGAACTCTTCACGGACCGGCTTGTAGGTGTTGTTGTCCTGGTATTCGTAGATACCGATGTAAGCCTCGGTGGGGTCACCGGCGTCGGAGAACGTTACCGGACCCGACTGGCCGTCATAGTCGATATCCTTGCCCTGGCGAAGCAGGGTCACGCAGGAGGCGAAGTCGGTGCACTTCTCGCCGCCTTCAGAGACGTCCTTCAGCTTGGCTGCAATGTCAGTGCCCTTGGTGCTCTTGGCCGCTTCGGAGGCCAGCGAGATCAGGTTTACGGCGTCGTAGGACTCGCCTGCGTAGCTGTAATCCTTCAGGGCCGGATCGATGGCGAGGAGCTTCTGCTTGAAGGCGTCCTTGGCGAACGTACCGGGGATGGTTCCCTGTGCGCCCTTCAAGGTGCCGGCCTGGAAGTCCTTGCTGTAGTCCGAGGTGTTGCCATCAACCATGAACAGCTGCGTGGGCTTGATTCCCTTGCCGGTGATCAGTGGGACGATGCTCTTTGCCTGGTCGAAGGTGATCAGTGCGATGGCGTCGGGCTTGGCGGCAATGACCTTGTCCACCTGGCTGCTGAACTGCGAGTCACCTTCGTTGAAGAGCTCCTCGGCAACAACCTTGCCGCCAGCGGCCTCGAAGGCCTCCTTGACGTTCTTCTGCAGGCCGGTGCCGTAGGCGTCGTTGAGGACGATCATGCCAACAGTCTGGGCGCCACAGGTAGCCATGTAGTTGCCCAGGACCTTGCCCTGCAGGACGTCAGAGGGGGCGGTACGCCAGTACAGGCCCTTGTCGTCCCAGGTGGTGAAGTCAGGGGACGTGTTCGCAGGTGAGAACTGGATGACTCCAGCGCCGGTGATCTGGTTGATGACCGTCTTGGAAACACCGGACGAGGCTGCACCAATAATTGCGCTTACGCCCTGGCCCAGCAGGGCGGTGGTGGACTGGGTTGCGATGTCGGTCTTGGTATCACCGGAGTCACGGTGCACCACCGAAACCGGAGCACCCAGGACGCCACCAGCATCGTTGACTTCCTTGATACCGAGGTTGACGCCAGCAATTTCGGGTGGGCCGAGGAACGCGAGCGACCCCGTCGTCGGCAGCAGCGATCCAAGTTTCAGAGGAGTGGCGGTAGTGGTGGTCGAGGGAGGTACGGGTCCCGTGTTGGTAGCAGCCTGGCTGTTGCCGGCTCCCGCCCCTGCACTCGGAGCCGGGCAGGAGATGCCTGCGGCGGCGGCGGAACTGGACCCGGTCTGGCTCGGCGTGGAGGACCCACCACAAGCTGTGGCCAGGAGGGCAACCCCAATGCCAAGCGCTGTAAGCTTGGCGGCTCGGGGCGCCGCTTGGGAAAGATCAAACATTCGTTGTCTCCTCGATCGAAAGGTGCGAACTGCCTTTGATGCGATAACTCAGGTGTTCCTGATTAAGACTCAAACTAGTGCAATTGATCCGGGAAGATAAGTGATTCAGGTCACATCCCTATAACACTCGTTGCCTGTGGGGAATCTACGAGCCTGCTGGGAAAAGTCCCTGAAGGATAGCCGACAAATGGAAGGGGAGGAATCCTCCTCCCCTTCCATCCTTGTGCCCCAGGTGGGACTCGAACCCACAACACGCGGATTTTAAGTCCGCTGCCTCTGCCAATTGGGCTACTGGGGCGCCCGCACCATGGTATCCCAGCTACACGCGTTCGAATGGCGCCGCGTAGCGAAAGGTTCCCCGGACGCCGTCGGGCCATGCCGGTAATGGCAGCAACTGGAAGTGATCGCCCCAGGCTGTCTCGGGCGGTTCCACACCCAAGGAAGTGGCCGGCACATAGCCGAAGCGCGGGTAGTAAAGGGGGCTGCCCAACAAAGCAATGGCAGGCACCCCTGCCGCCGTGGCGCGCGAGGCGGTCTCGCGCATGAGGGCCGAGCCGATGCCGCGTCGCTGAAACTGGGGAAGCACGCCGATAGGACCCAACCCCACTAGCTCCAGGTCGCCGATCCAGCCGCGGGTGCTGATGGCGTGGCCAACAATGTCCCCGCCAATCTCAGCTACGATGCTCAACTCGGGAATGTACTCGTCGCACTCGAAGAGCTCACGCAGCAAGCCAACCTCCAAGGGAGTCCCCTCAACCGGCTGACCGGTCACCGGAGACACTGAAAAGGCACGTGCCGTCAGTTCCAGGATTTCAGGACGGTCTTCTAGCCGCTCCGTCCGCAGTACCAGTCCCCGGGCCAGCAAACGCAGAACGTCCAACGCGCGGTCGGCGTCCGCTACCGGGACCAGCAAGTGGTCATGATGAAAGCCCGCCAGAACGTTGCAGCTGATGCCTGCGTGCGTCAGTGCCGCACTCACGGCGGCCGTCAAACCCACCGCTTCCAATGCTGAATGAATCTGGAGCGTGATCCAGGAAGCCACGAAATCGTAGGCGAGGCCAAGCCTGTCCGCCTCGTCCCGCCGCATCACCACAGTCAAACCTTCGGCCTCACGGACGGCGGCCTCGATGTCGCCTTCCAGCGGCCTGCCATGCGGCCAAAGCGCGTACACGTAGTCACCATCCCTAATGACGGGATGCAGGGACTCCAGAAGGGTCTTCAGATCGGTTTCGCCAGGCATGGCAACAGCTTAAGCGACGACGGCCACTCCCCTCAGGGGAGCAGCCATCGTCGGACGTGCGTACTACTTGGCGTCAGCCGATACCGGAGTCTTGTCCTCGGCAGGCTTTTCCGCAACAACAGGCGCGGGAGCAGGTGCAGCAGCCGGCTTGGGGGCCGGGGTTGCAGCCGCAACGAAAGCGCCACGCGGGTTGTCCAGGTCAATCAGCTGCGTGGTGTCGCGGCCTGCGAAGAAGGCCAGGATCCAGCCGAAGATCACGCGGAACTTGCGCTCAACCGTGGGCATGGCCATGCCGTGGTAGCCACGGTGTGCCAGCCAGGCGAGGCCGCCCTTGAGGCCGATGCGGCCCAGCAGGTTGATGTTGGCAACACCCTTCCACTCGCCGAAGCCGGCCACAGCACCAAGGTTCTTGTGCTTGTAGTCGTGCAGCGGCTTGTCCCAGCGGGAAGCCCAGAGGTTCTTGGCGAGCTTCTTCGCCTGGCGGAGCGCGTGCTGGGCGTTGGGGACGCAAGTACCGTCCGGCAAGCCCTTGCCCGTGAGGTCCGGAACAGCGGCGATGTCGCCGGCTGCCCAGGCGTTCTCGACGATGCCTTCGTCGCCGGCAATACGGAGGTCCGGGAGGACGCGGACACGGCCGCGCGGTTCCAGCGGGAAGTCCGTTGAACGGATCATCGGGTTGGCCTGCACACCGGCAGCCCACACGAGGGTGTCAGCTTCAACTTCACCGGCGGACGTCTTGTCCGGGAGGTTGATCAGCTTGAGGTTGCCTTCAGCGCTGTCCAGGGAGGTGTTGAGGAGGACCTCGATATCGCGGCTACGCAGGTGCTCTACGACCCACTCGGCCTGGGATGCGGTGACCTCGGGCATGATGCGGCCCATGGCCTCAACGAGGATGAAGCGGACTTCTTCCTGGCGGACACGCGGGTTGTTCTTGACCGCGGCGCGGGCGAGGTCTTCCATTTCGGTGAGGCATTCGATGCCGGCAAAACCGCCACCGACAACCACGAAAGTGAGGGCCTTGGCGCGCTCTGCGGGGTCCGTCATGGTGGAGGCGGCTTCGATGCGCTCCAGGACCTTGTTGCGCAGGGCTACGGCTTCCTCAATGGTCTTCAGGCCGATGCCCTTGTCAGCGAGGCCCTTGATCGGGAATGTGCGGGTGATGGCACCAGCTGCGATGACGACGTCGAAGTACGGAATCTCGAAGGTAGCTTCACCATTGGCAGGAGCCACAACCGCGGTGCGGTTGGCGTGGTCGATGCTGGTGACGCGGCCCTGGATGAGCTCGGTCTGCTTGAGGTGCTGACGGTGGGAGACGACGGCGTGGCGTGCCTCGATGTTGCCACCAGCGACCTCGGGGAGGAACGGCTGGTAAGTCATGTAGGGCAGTGGATCTACGACGGTGACGATGCCACCTGCGTTCGCGATCTTCTTCTGCAATTTAAGGGCTACGTACAGGCCGACGTAGCCGCCGCCGACGACGAGAACCCGGGGACGGTCAATGAGCTCTGGGGTGGTTGCCATGAAACCAGAGTACAGCACTTTGTGAAAATCTTCACTAGCTACTTCCGGGTGGGTGGATCCACCGCCTCCAGCGTTCCCGCTTCCGCCTCTTCCCCAGAAGTGGAAGGGTTCTTGGCGACCCTGCGCAGCTGAATGAAAGCGCCCACAACGATCACTGCAAAAATGCCGCCGAATCCGAGCACGACGGCGGCCGGAAGGGCGTCATCAACATGTGCAGGAGTGGCGGCGACGGGAACGGTCGGATCTGCCAGGGTGGGTGCCGCGCTCGTAGGACTGGCCACAGGAGCCTCGGAGGGGGTGCTGAAGTCGCCTCGCCGGTGGACGCGGATCCAGTCCGCGATCGATCCGAGCGGGTTGGTGCTTGTGGTCTCTACCTCATCCTTCAGCGCTGCCTCTGCGTTGAGCACACCGTAGCCGTAAAGGGGGTCCTTGCCAGGGGCGCCGGCGTCCTTGGCCGTGCTCACAATCCTGTTGATGACCTGCTTCGCACTCATGTCAGGCCACTTGGACCGGATGAGTGCGGCCACGCCGGAAACGATGGGCGCGGACCCGGAAGTTCCAGCCCATTGCGCGTATCCGCCGCCGGGAAGGCCGCCAAGGAGGTCTTCTGCCGGTGCTGCAACGCCAATGCTGATCCCCTGGGAGGAGGAGTCGACGCTGGCCCGGCCATCGCCGTCGAGCCCTGCCACGGTGAGCACACCGGGAATGGTGGCAGGAGCTCCAACCTGCACGTTGCCACCAACCCGGTTGCCCGCGGCGGCGACGATCACCACATCCTTTTGCTCGGCATACAGGAAGGCCGCATCCCAACTTTGAGGCCAAACCGGTGAGGTGCTGCCCAGGGAAATATTGATGACCTTCGCGCCATTGTCCACGGCCCAGCGCACGGCGTCTGGAATCTGCTCCTGGTCCGTCTTGCCTCCCGGGTTCGGTGACCCCAGCCAAGTGGATACTGCCAGGATCTCCGCCTCAGGCGCGACGCCGATGATCCCGTCCGGTCCTCCGGCAGGAGGGACGGTGGGCGAGGCTGAGGGCGGCGGGGAAGCTGTGGGCGTGGTGTGTCCGCGCCCGGCCAGCATGGTGGCCACAAGGGTTCCGTGCTCCGTCTTTGCCCCTATGCTTTTCTGTCCGTTGGGCGCTCCGGCTCCGGAAACGTCCGTTCCGCCCACCACGACGCCCTTCAGGTCAGGGTGGTTCCCGTCAATTCCGCTATCGATGATAGCGACCTTGACGCCTGCTCCCTTTGAAACCTGCCAGGCATTCGTGATTCCCGATTCCTTGAGCCAGTACTCCTTGTCCCGCCAGGCGTCCGCCACCGCTGCCGGCGCAGTCAACAGCGCACCGGCCAGCGCTCCCCCGGCCAGCATCGTGGCCAGGGCAGCAGAAAACAGGCGGTGGCATCGCAGGGTCATACGGAGTCCCGGATACTCAGGGCAATCCCATCCAGGATGTCGTGCTCGCTGGAAATTGCACCGCTGATGGAACCGTTGCCCACGGCGGCAAGCCTTTCAAGGATTCGCCGCCACACCAGGGCCCCAGCTCCAATGACGTCCACGCGGCCTGGATGCATGTAGGGAAGAACGGCCCGTTCGTCGCGGGTCATCTCCAGCAGGCTGGTGCACGCGTCGCTAATGGTTTCAATATCGAGATAGGCGCCGTGGATCCGGTCCGGCTGGTACTCGCTCAGGCCAAGGGCGTGCGCAGTGATGGTGGTGATGGAACCCGCGACGCCAACCACGGCTGTGGCACGGTCAAGCGGAACTGTCTGCGCAGCAAGGTCAAGTGCGGCGTCGACGTCGGACTCTGCTGCTGCAATCTGCGCCGCCGTAGGTGGGTCGCTGCGAAGGTGCCGCTCGGTCAACCGCACACAGCCGATGTCCACCGAACGCGCAGCAATCACGCCATTGGCGTCGCCGAGCACGAATTCGGTGCTGCCGCCACCCAGGTCAACCACCAGCACCGCGTCGTCCCCTGTGACCGGCAAAACGCTGCTGGCACCTGCGAAGGACAGCGCAGCTTCCTCATCACCTGAGATAACTTCGGGCTCCACACCCAGAAGCTCCCGGATGCCGTCAACGAAAACCTGGCGGTTCCGGGCGTCGCGGGTGGCCGAGGTGGCGGCAAAGCGCACGCGCGCGGCACCGTGTTCACGGATAAGTGCTGCATAGTCCGCGGTGGCGGAGAAGGTGCGTTCCAGGGCCTCCGGAGCAAGTTCTCCGGTAGCGTCTACGCCCTGTCCCAGCCGGACCACGCGCATTTCACGCACGACGTCGGTCAGCGGCCCGGGCGCCCCGTTCGCCGAAGCGTCGGCAATGAGGAGGCGGATGGAGTTGGTTCCGCAGTCAATGGCGGCGACGCGGCTCATGCGTCCTCCACCAATTCGCTGCCGGACCCGGCTTTGGGTTTACGGACCGGCGCCGGGCGCCCTACGATGTCAGGCAATCCTTGAGGACCGTGACGGCTAAGATCCCTCGAGGGAGCCTCGCCTGCAGTGTCCCAGGCGCCATCGCAGTAGCAACGGTCCTTGGTCCACCACTCTGCGATAGCGTCCAAAGCTTCGTCACCCAAGGGGTTGACCCCGGGACCGGCCGCCAAGGAGTGGCCAACCAGGACGTGCAAGCACTTGACGCGGGTGGGCATGCCACCGGCGGAGATCCCATCGATTTCCGGCACGGCCCCCGTCCCGGAACGTCCAGCGATGTCATTGCGTGCCTGCAGGTAGGCCTCGTGGGCGCCAAGATACACGTCCGCAAGTTCCTGATCGGCGGTAAGCCGATCATTCATCTCGTTCATCATTCCGCCCGCTTCCAGCCGCGACACTGCGGAGGTGATGACCGGGTGGGTCAGGTAGAACGTGGTGGGAAATGGAGTCCCGTTGCTGAGCCGGGGTGCCGTGGCCGCCACGAGCGGGTTCCCACATACACAGCGCGCGGGAATCTCCACCACGTCCCGCACCGGCCTGCCCAGCTGGCGGCTGAGGACATCGAGGTCGTGTGCTGATGGCTGGCGGGATTCCTGCGGCACGGCTGCCGTGTTCTCTTCCACTTGCGCTGCCAACCTTCCTGCCCTTTGGCCATGTCCTGGAAGGACACGACGGCGGCGGGCACCGCGTCTAGTCTGTTGCCGATCGTCTGATTGACTCCCAGAGCGCATCCACCCAGGGCAGGTTTGCCGGGTTTGCGGATGAGCCGGAGCCGGTGCGGCCCCCAGGGGTACCGGCGGCTTCTTCCCCGCCAAATACCCAGTAACCCGTTTCACCCGGCATAACCATGTTAATGCGGTCGCGGGCCTGCTGTTTCACGTAGTTGGGATCCTGCCACCGGGAAAGCTGCTTATTCAGCTCCGCCTGCTCTGCCTGCTTGCTCGCGATCTCGGCCTCCAGGGCGGAGATTTCGGCGCGCTTCTCCAGAAAAATCCGGACCGTGGGCGCGAGCATGATGGTGATGGCAATCATGACCACAGCCAACGCCAGCATCCTGCCCGAGAACGCCTTGGCAGGTACAGGATCGAGATCCTGGGCATCACGGGTGCCGTTGCCGGAGGCTTTGCCTGAAGCTTTCGTGGACGCGGCGGGGCTGTACTTGGTTGCGGGGCTCGTCTTGGTTGCAGGGCTGTTCTTGGTGGCCGGGGTCTTGCCGCTGCCTGGAGCCTTGGTGGCTGGGAGCTTGGTATTGCCTGGAGTCTTGGTACCGCCGGAGGACCTCGTGCTGCCCGGGGTTTTGGGAGCCGAGGGCTTCCTGGTGGCCGCTTTCGGCGTCGAGGATTCCGCAGAGCCGCGGGAGGCGCCGAACTCAGCCTCGATGACGTCTCCACCGGCAGGGTCTGCGCTGTTTGGCTTGCCCACCGGGTTGGGCCCAACCGGATCGTTGGCCGTGCCTGCGCTGGTTGACCTTCCGGCGCTGGTTGGCCTTCCTGCGCTGTTCGGCGTTCCGAGGGAGTCGGCCCTGGGAACCTTTGGACGACGGGTGGCCATGACACTCCTGTAATGCCCGGTGCTTGCCTGGCGGGTTGCTGCGCTTGCCCTGCGCGTAACGTACATGTGCGGAACTTGCGTAGGTCCTGCTGTGCCCGCGGCTCCGCAGGCAAGCGTTAAACAGAACCGGTGGCTATGGTCTTTCCACCATAGCCACCGGTCAGCTGTTTTCGCGGAATGCTAGCCCTTGAAACGCGGGAACGCGCTGCGGCCGGCGTAGCGTGCGGCGTCGTCGAGTTCTTCTTCGATGCGCAGGAGCTGGTTGTACTTGGCGACGCGCTCGGAGCGGGCCGGGGCACCGGTCTTGATCTGGCCCGCGTTGGTGGCAACGGCGATGTCAGCAATAGTGGTGTCCTCGGTTTCGCCGGAGCGGTGCGAGGTGATGGTGGTGTAACCGGAACGCTGGGCCAGGGAAACGGCGTCCAGGGTCTCGGTCAGGGAACCGATCTGGTTGACCTTGACCAGCAGGGAGTTGGCCGTGGCGGCGCTGATTCCCTGCTGCAGGCGGACCGGGTTGGTGACGAAGAGGTCATCGCCAACCAGCTGGACTTTGTCACCGATGGTGTCGGTGAGGGTCTTCCAGCCTTCCCAGTCGTTCTCGTCCAGCGGGTCTTCAATGGAGACCAGCGGGTAGTCGGCAACGAGCTCGGCGTAGTAGGCGCTCATTTCCGAGGCGGTCAGTGCCTTGCCTTCGAACTGGTAAGCACCGTCCTTGTAGAACTCGGAAGATGCAACGTCCAGGGCAAGGGCGATGTCCGTACCCGGGGTGTAGCCGGCGTTCTTGATGGCTTCCTGGATCAGGTCCAGCGCAGCGCGGTTGGACGGCAGGTTGGGGGCGAAGCCACCCTCGTCACCGAGGCCCGTGGAGAGGCCCTTTTCCTGGAGGACAGCCTTGAGGTTGTGGTACACCTCAACACCCCAGCGCAGGCCTTCGGAGAAGGTCTCGGCACCGATCGGGGCGATCATGAATTCCTGGATGTCAACATCGGAGTCCGCGTGCGAGCCACCGTTGAGGATGTTCATCAGCGGAACCGGGAGGACGTGTGCGTTCGGGCCACCGAGGTACTTGTACAGCGGCAGGTCCGAGGAAGCAGCGGCTGCGTTGGCAACGGCCAGGGAAACACCCAGGATGGCGTTGGCGCCGAGCTTGCTCTTGTTCGGGGTGCCATCGAGGTCGATCATGGCCTGGTCGATGCTGCGCTGGTCCGTTGCGTCGAAACCAATGAGTGCCGGCGAGATCTCGTCGATGACGGCGTCAACGGCCTTCTGGACACCCTTGCCGAGGTAACGGCCTTTGTCGCCGTCGCGGAGTTCAACAGCTTCGTGCTCGCCGGTGGAGGCGCCGGAGGGAACTGCTGCGCGGCCGATCTGGCCGTCGGAAAGCAGGACCTCAACTTCTACGGTCGGGTTTCCGCGGGAATCAAGGATTTCGCGGGCGTGGATGGCATCGATAAGCGCCATGGATGTGCTCCTTATGGGCAAATTACAGGAATGTGGAGGGAAATTCTCAACGTCCTCGTCGCTACTAGCGTAGTCGAGAGTGGCTTAGGTTACGGAACGGGTTCAAACTCCTCGCGTCATGAAGGCTGGGCCTTCCCGTTCTGAAACGATCGAACTGCTGCGCGCAGGGCACGCTCGGCGTCGAGCCCTTGCTCCCGGGCACCGGCAACGACGGCGAGCAACAGTTCACCCAGCGCCTCTTCGGTGTCTGGAACCGCAGGAAGCCCGACGGCGGTTGCCTGGCTTTGCGCGTCAATCGACAGACCCGCACGGGCAGCACGGTCCAGGGACTTTTGCGCCCCTGCCAAGGCGGGTAGGTGCGGTGGAATTCCCTCGAACGGATCGGCACGGCCGGGCTTCTCGGAACGCTTCACGGCATCCCACTTCAGGACGATTTCCTCGACCGTCGCCGGGAACGTGGCCTGCAGCGAACCGTCCGGCTTGAAGACGTGTGGATTGCGGCGGACCATCTTCGCGTTGATGCCGCGGGCTACGGCATCAAAGTCGAAGCTGCCGCGCTCCTGGGCAAGCCGGGCGTGAAGCACCACTTGAAGCAGCACATCGCCCAGCTCGCCGCGGAGCTCCTCGTCCCTGGTCGGCGAATCCCCGGCCTCAATCGAGTCCACAACCTCGTACGCTTCCTCGATCAAGTACTCCACCAAGGATTCATGCGTGAGCGCCCCCATCCAGGGGCAGTGATCACGCAGCGACGCGATCGTCCGGATCAGCTCCGCAATCCCGGCCCCGGACTCGTTAGCCGAGGTTGGCGTAGGCATCGTTGATGTACTCGACCAACGCTTCACGCTCGTCCAGCGGCAGGAAGGCGGCCTCTGCGGCGTTGAGCGTCAGTTCGAGCAAATCATCGAGGTCGTAGTCGAAGGTTTCCACCAGGAGCTCGAACTCGTCCGTCAGCGTGACACCGCTCATGAGCCTGTTGTCCGTATTGATGGTCACGTTGAAGCCGAGCTGGAAAAGCATGTCCAACGGGTGGCTCTCGATGCCTTCGCCGAAGCTGGAGATGGCACCGGTCTGGAGGTTCGATGACGGGCAGATTTCCAGGGGAATTCCGCGGTCGCGTACCCAGGCGGCCACGCCGCCGAGTGTCACCATGCCGATGGTGTCCTCGCCGTCGTCGTCGGAGTTGTCCTCAAACTCCACCGTGATGTCCTCGGCAATACGCACGCCGTGCCCAAGCCGGAGGGCGCGTCCGTCCACGAGGGCCGACTGGATGCTGTCCAGGCCTGCGGCCTCACCGGCGTGGACCGTGGCCGGGAAGTTGTTCTCGGCAAGGTAGGTGAAGGCGTCCTTGAAGCGGGAGGGCAGGAAGCCGTCTTCGGCGCCTGCAATATCGAAGCCGACAGCGCCGTTGGCGCGGTGTCGAACGGCCAGCTCCGCGATTTCCTGGCCGCGGTCGGCGTGGCGCATCGCAGTGATGAGTTGCCCCACCTGAATCTGCTGGCCGCGTTCTTCCGCCGCATCCACGCCGGCTTCGAGGCCATCCTGGACCGCTTCCACCACTTCATCCAGGGTCAGGCCCTTTTGCAGGTGCTGTTCGGGGGCCCAGCGTACTTCACCGTAAACGACGCCGTCCTCAGCGAGGTCTTCCACGAATTCCTTCGCGACCCGGAACAGGCCCTCCTTGGTCTGCATCACGGCAATCGTGTGGTCAAACGTTTCCAGGTACCGCACCAGCGAACCGGAGTCGGCAGATTCGCGGAACCATTCGCCCAAGGCAACCGGATCAGTGGAAGGCAGCGTGTGGCCGACGGCCTGCGCCAGTTCGATGATGGTTGCAGGCCGCAGTCCTCCGTCCAGGTGGTCGTGGAGGGAAACCTTGGGAAGGCTCTTCAAATCGAAGTCGAGGGCAGGGGCGGCATCAACAATGGGCTCAGTCACGTACTAACTGTAGGGGGACCGCAGGTGCTTAGCCAGCAGGCTTGGAGAGGTCGACGCCGGCGACAGCGTTTCGCTGCGGGTCCGCCTTGGGTGCCTCCGCAGATGCTGCCGCCTCACGGGCGTGGTCCTTCTTCTCCGTGTCCTTCTTCTCCAGGTACTTGTGCCACCAACGAAGAACGTGGTCCACAACAATGCCCAGGATCACCGCGAACGCCACGGCAATGCCCACGCCAAGCAGCGGGTTGTTGTGCACCCATTGGCCGGCGAGAATGCCGATGCCGATGGAGTAGCAAACCCACGTGACGCAGGCAAAGGCATCCAGGAAGAAGAATGTCCTGTGGCGGAACCCCGTCTGTCCGGCAACGTAGTTCACAGCCACACGTCCCCAGGGAATGTAGCGGGCCGTGAAGATCAGGACTGCCCCACGTTTGTCCAGCTCATACTGGGCCCAGGCAAACATCTTCTGGACCTTGGGGCGCCGCATCCATTTCCAGCGGTTCAAGCCAATCTTGCGGCCCAGCATGTAGGCCATGTTGTCGCCGGCCATAGCGCCCACCAGTGCCGTGCCACCGAGGATCCACAGGTTGGGTTCACCGTTGTGGAGGGACAGTGCCGAGAGGCCAACGATGGCTGTTTCGCTGGGAAGGATGGTGGCGAATCCGTCAATGAAGAAAAAGACCAGAAGGACCGGGTAAATCCAAGGCTGCCCAGCTGCATGCTCGAGCATTTGGTTCAAAAACTCCACGCGGCGGTAGCTCCTAGGCGAATATGACTTGACACTGTGACGGAAGTCGCTCTTAGTGTCCCATGGCCGGGACGTCGTTCGCTACGCCCCAGCCTCGGGATCACACACTTAACGGTACGCGTGGAGTACGCGTTCCGTCGTCAACCGCCGGACTGATCTCCCGGCGTCGTTCACGTCATACCGTGGGTGGAGGCGGCGTCTCTTCCTCAGCCGTATTTGTGCCTTCAGCGATGTTCTTGCGGTCCAGCGGGACCGATCCGCGGACCTTGCTGATGATGCGGTCAATGATGATTCCCAGGATCACCGCCACCACAATCGCAATCACTGCGCCCAATAGATGGTTGTGCTCGAACCAGACCCCAAAGAAGTATCCCAGGACCACCGAATAGCTGGCCCACAGGATGGCCGACATTGCGGTCAGCCCAATAAAGCGGCGGTGGTTAAAGTGCGTGGCCCCGGCCGTCAGGTTCACCGCCACCCGACCGATGGGAATGAAGCGCGCCACCATGATGAGTGAGGCTGACCTCCGTCGAAGTTCCTTCCCAGCCCAGCGGAAGGCTCCTTGCATGCGCTGGGTTCGCATCCAGCGCCAACGCTGGATTCCGATCCGGTGCCCTATCAGGTAGGCAATATTGTCGCCGGAGAAAGCGCCAAGGGCTGCCACGACCGCGAGCAGCCACACGTTGGGTGAGCCTCCGCTGCCGGAGACAGCACCCAAGCCCACCACCACGGACTCGCTGGGAATGGGTGGGAAGAAGCCATCGATCAGACAGCAGGCCAAAACCAGGAACAACACCCACGGCTGCTGGGCCGCGGCAAGGATGAAATCGTTGATGGCCTGCACAGGATCTAAGCCTAGGCGATCCTATCGATGATCAGCTGATGGGCTGGTCGTGAGCCCTCCGGTGCAATCACCACGGCGTCCTGAAGCGCTTCCTTGGCCCGCTCAAACTTCTCAGGAGTATCGGACAGGAGCGTCATCAGCGGTTCGCCGGCCCTGACCAGCGCCCCCGGTTTGGCATGAAGGCGCACACCGGCTCCAGCCTGGACTTTGTCCTCCTTGCGGGCGCGGCCAGCTCCTAGGCGCCACGCCGCGACGCCCACGGACAGGGCATCCAGCTCCACCAGCACGCCGTCAGCCGGCGCGTAGACCACCTCGGATTCGTTGGCCACCGGCAACGCCGCGCGCGGATCGCCGCCCTGTGCTTCGATCATCCGGTTCCAGACATCCATGGCGCGCCCATCCTTGAGGGCAGCCGCGGGATCGGCGTCGTGAATGCCGGCACCGGCCAGCATCTCCTCGGCCAATCGGACGGTCAGTTCGACGACGTCTTCCGGACCGCCGCCCGCAAGGACCTCCACGGATTCCTCCACCTCGATGGCGTTGCCTGCTGTCAGGCCCAGCGGCGTGGACATATCGGTCATCAAAGCCACGGTGTGAACGCCCGCGTCCTTCCCCAAGGCCACCATGGTCTCCGCCAGCTCCCGCGCCCGTGCCTCGTCCTTCATGAAGGCACCGGAACCCACCTTCACGTCCAGTACCAAAGAGCCGGTGCCTTCTGCGATCTTCTTACTCATGATCGAGGATGCAATCAGCGGGATCGCTTCGACGGTTCCCGTGACATCGCGCAGGGCGTAGAGCTTCTTGTCAGCCGGCGCCAGACCGGATCCGGCAGCACAAATGACCGCTCCGACGTCCTGGAGCTGCGCCATGATCTCCTCATTGCTCAAGTTCGCGCGCCATCCGGGAATGGCTTCGAGCTTGTCCAAGGTGCCACCAGTGTGGCCGAGTCCGCGGCCGGACAGCTGCGGAACGGCCACGCCAAAAACCGCCACCAGCGGGGCCAACGGGAGCGTGATCTTATCCCCCACCCCACCGGTGGAGTGTTTGTCGCTCGTAGGCTTCCGGCCGCCGTCGGGCGTTGTCAGCGAGGAAAAGTCCATCCGCTCCCCGGATGCGATCATCGCCGAAGTCCAGCGCGAGATTTCCTCACGGTTCATGCCGTTGAGCAGGATCGCCATGTTCAATGCCGCCATCTGCTCCTCGGCGATAACACCGCGTGTATAGGCGTCGATCGTCCAGTCGATCTGTTCCGGTGTCAGCGTGCCTTTGTCGCGTTTGATGGAGATGATCTGAACGGCGTCGAAGGCTTCAGTGCTTCTCACGTGGTTTCCTCCAGGTTTTCGGGACCAAAGGCGTCAGGCAACACTTGGTCCATGGATTTGATTCCCTGCGTTGTCATGAGCTGCATGCCGGGCGCCCGGAACTCGAAGAGCAGCTGACGGCAGCGCCCGCATGGCATGAGGACGTTCCCTTGGCCATCGACGCAGTAGAAAGCCGCGATCTTGCCCCCGCCGGTCATGTGTAGTTGTCCCACCAAGGCGCATTCAGCGCAGAGGGTCAGACCATAGCTGGCGTTCTCCACGTTGCAGCCGCTAACGATCCTGCCGTCCTCGGTGAGGGCCGCAGCCCCCACCGGGAACTTGGAGTACGGGGCATAGGCCCGTTCCATGGCCTGTACTGCAGCTTCTTCCAGTGCATGCCAATCGACGCGCCTTTCGTGAAGAGTCGTCATCGTCAACCCTTCACGTACGGTATGCCGCTGGCGGCAGGTGGCCTCGACCTACCCACCAAACCGGCGACGGCGAAGATGGTCACCAGGTACGGCAGCATGGCCATGAACTGGCTTGGCACAGGGGTACCAATGATGCCCAGAATCGATTGCAGGTTGTACGCAAAGCCGAACAGCAGCGAGGCGAGGAAGGCACCGATCGGATTCCACCGTCCAAAGATCAGGGCCGCCAAGGCGATGAAGCCACGGCCGCCGGAGATTTCCTTGGTGAAGGAGTCGATGGTCACCAGGGTGAACACGGCACCACCGATGCCGGCGATGGCACCACCAAGCGTCACGTTCCAGAAACGGGTGGCGTTGACGTTGATGCCAAGGGTGTCCGCAGCCTGCGGGTGCTCGCCGACAGCGCGGACGCGCAAGCCCCAACGGGTCTTGAACAGGCCGAACCAGACGACGGCTACAGCCACGTACATGAGGTAGCCCGCGATGGATTGCTCAAACAGGATCGGCCCAATGATGGGAATATCCGAAAGGAATGGAATCGGCAGGATATCCAGGCGGCCAGGGGTGTTGAACTGCTCCTTGTTCGGAACCATGACGGTGCCGAACAGGAAGCCCGTGAGGCCGGAGACCAGCACATTCAAGACAACGCCCACAATGATCTGGTTGACGAGGTATTTGATGCTGAAGACCGCCAAAACCATGGACACTACGGCACCAGCTGCTGCGGCAGCGATCAGGCCGACATAGGGGCTGCCAGTCACCGTGGCAACCAAAGCGGCGGTGAAGGCACCTCCGAGCAGCTGGCCTTCGATGGCGATGTTCACCACGCCCACGCGCTCACACAAGACGCCGGAGAGGGAACCAAACACCAGGGGAACTGCCAACGTCACAGAACCCGCAACCAGGCCGGCGAGGGAGATGGACGGCTGGCGTGCACCGGCAACAATCCACACCAGCAGGGCGAAGACGAACACCACGGCGAAGGCGATGGGCAACCACTTCGGCGAGCGCTCCCCCCGTGTCCACAGGAAGATGGAGTAACCCGCCATGGCCAGGAGCAGGATGGCCAGGACAATGCCACCTACTTGCCCGGGAATCATCAGCGCCGGTACCGCGAAAGCGTCGCCTGGATCACTGATCTTCATCTCCGCAGTCTGATCCGGACCCATGAGGCCGAAGAAGATCAGCGCTATGAGTGCCAGGACGCCAAGCGAAACAGGGACCTTCAACGATGGGCGAAGTCCAGGCAGTGCTGTTGCTCCCGCCATGGGGGCGGTGGATGTTGCGCTCACTTGGCACCTCCAGCGGCGTTGGCAAGGGCAGCTTTCCGGGCGGCCTTCGGTGTCTTGTTCTTCTTCTTGGGCTCAAGCCGGAAGATCGACCTGATCAGTGGCGGTGCTGCGATGAACAGGACGATCAGTGATTGGACCACCAACACGATGTCGATCGGCGTGCCCGTTTGGATCTGCATCTGGACTGCACCAGCCCGGAATGCACCAAACAGGAGGCCCGCGAAGAACGTGCCCCACGGAGTGCTTCGGCCAAGCAGCGCAACCGTGATGGCATCGAAGCCGATCTGCGCTGCAATGCCGCCGGTCAGCACCTTTTCCGTACCCGCTACCTGGGCAACTCCGCCAAAGGCTGCGAGCGCGCCGGCAAAGGCCATCACCAGGATGGTGGCCCGGGGTACCTTGACCCCTGCTGTTCGTGCGGCCACAGGGTTGGCTCCGACAGCCCGGAACTCAAAGCCAATGGTGGACCGGTTCAACATCCACCACACGCCGTAAGTCAGTAACACCGCCACCAGGAAGCCCAGGTGGAGCCGGGAACCCGGAATGATCACCGGGTAGGCAGCAGTCTCGTCCAGCCGCGGCGAGATGGGGCTGTTATCCCCCGGGCGCCGGAAGGCAGCGGTGTTCAACAGGAAGTCCAGGAGGAACAGCGCGACGTAGTTGAGCATGATGGTCACGATGACCTCGTGCGCACCCGTCCTGGCTTTGAGGACCCCAACGATCGCACCCCATGCGGCGCCGCCGAGCACGCCCATGATGATGACGAGCAGCAGGTGGAGCCCGAACGGCAAATGCCAGGTGAAGCCCACGTAGGCAGCCAACGTGGCGCTGATGATGATCTGCCCCTGGGCACCGATGTTGAACAGACCGGCGCGGAAGGCCAGGGCAACGCCCAGGCCAGCGCAAATCAGGGGCGTGGCCACCGTCATCGTTTCAAGCAGCGGCATGAGTCCTTGGCGGGGGTTGAATACCGAGCCCTGGAACAATGCGACGTAGCTCTTGGTCATGGCATTCCAGAGCGCCAGCAGGAAATCGGTAGGCCGTGCGAAGAAATAGCCCGCGGTCTCGGCAACCGTCTTGTCCGTACTTGCAATCAGCAAACCGCCCAGGAACAGTGCCACGATGACCGCCAGGACGGACACGAAGCCGTTGCCCATGACGATCCTGCGCATCGTGCTGCCTTCGTGGTGGCCGGTGTCCCCGCTCTGCGAGGACACAGGAACGATTGACGGCTCCAGCGTGCCGCCGGCCGTGTCCAGTGCGACGTCCGCCGCGCGCACTTCCGCGGCGGATTCTTCGGGAGTCTGGTCCTTACTGGGGGTCTGGTCGTTACTGGGGGTCTGGTCCTTGCTGGGGGTCTGGTCCTTACTCGTCATGGGAGCCTCCTTCCGGGCCGACGCCGGCCATCATCAGGCCAAGGGTGTCTCGGGGAGTCCCCGCAGGGACAATACCCACGAGCTTCCCCTTGTAAAGCACGGCGATCCTGTCCGCGAGTTCGATCACTTCATCGAGTTCCGTGGAGATGATCATCACCGGCGTTCCCACGTCCCGTTCGGCAACGATGCGTTTGTGCAGGAATTCGATGGAGCCGACGTCCACGCCACGCGTGGGCTGGCTTGCGATGAACAGCCGCAAGGGCCTGGAGAGCTCACGCGCCATGACCACTTTTTGCTGGTTGCCGCCGGAGAGGGTTCCGGCCGCAGCTCCCGCGGAGGGCGTCCTGATATCGAACTCCTGGATCTTGGCTTCGGCATTTTCTGCAACCTTGGAGGGCTTCATGCTGATGCCGCTGGCAAACGGTGCTTGGTCGTAAAGGTCCAGCACCAGGTTCTCGGCAACAGAGAAGGGACCCACCAGGCCGTCCACTGTGCGGTCTTCCGGGACAAAGCCGACGCCGGAGCGCAGCACGTCCTTGACCGGCAGGCCCAGGAGCTGCTTGCCATCCAGCGTCACGGATCCCGTGACGTGCGGCTGGATACCGAGGATGGCTTCCGTCAGCTCGGTCTGGCCGTTGCCTTGGACACCTGCGACGGCGAGGATCTCGCCTTGGGCGATGTCGAAGCTGATGCCGTCCACCACGTTGGTGCCATTGGGGGCCCGGACTGTCAGGTCCTTCACTACGAACGTTGTTTCCTTGGGCTGAGCGGTTGCCTTGTCCAAGGTCAGGCTGACCGGACGGCCCACCATCATGGAGGCAAGTTCGGAGGCCAGTGCGGTGGGAGGGGCATCCCCTACTACTCTGCCGCGGCGGATTACCGTGATGACGTCAGAGACTGCCTTCACTTCGCGCAGCTTGTGTGAAATGAACACGATGGATGTGCCGCCTGCCTTGAGCTGGCGCATGATATCCAGGAGTTCATCGGTTTCCTGGGGCGTGAGGACTGCCGTGGGTTCATCCAGGATGAGCACTTTGGCCTCGCGGACCAGGGCCTTGATGATCTCGACGCGCTGCTGGACGCCGACTGGCAGGTCCTCCACCAGGGCGTCGGGGTCGACGTGGAAGCCGTACTTCTGCGATATGTCCCGGATTTTCTTTCGGGTTTCGTCAATGCTGAGGACCCCGCCGAAGGACGTTGGCTCAGCCCCGAGGGCCACATTTTCGGCCACTGTGAAGACAGGAACCAGCATGAAGTGCTGGTGCACCATGCCGATACCGGCGGCCATGGCGTCGCCGGGGCCGCGGAAGTTAACGAGCTTGTCATCAACAAGGATTTGCCCGGCCGTCGGTTCGTAGAGTCCGTACAGCACGTTCATGAGGGTTGATTTTCCGGCGCCATTTTCGCCGAGGAGGCAATGGATCTGGCCCGGTTCGACCACGAGGTCGATGTCTTGGTTGGCGTAGAAGGTCCCGAAGGCTTTCGAGATCCCCTTCAATTCGAGTTTCACAACTCCCACCGTTCTTTGAGTCCGAGGGACGGCCGTACTGCTCCAAGCCATTGGCTTTGAGCAGAAGCCTATTCTTGGGAGGGCCCGCAAGATAGGCGCTGGCCAGGGCAAAAAACGAGCCGCCAGTACCGGCACTCGGTACTGGCGGCGCGTCCAGGAATTGTTTTACTTCTTAGGGCTTGCCGCCGATTCAACAACCAGCTTGCCGGACACGATGTCCGCCTTCAGCTTGTCGAGCTCGGACTTGGTGTCCGCGGAAATTGCCGAATCGAGATCGTGGAACGGGGCGATGGCTACGCCCTCATTGGCCAGGGTGCCAACGTAGGCTTCGTTGCTGAACTTGCCATCCTTGTCGTCCTTCACCACGTTTTCCACCGCTTGACCCATCTGCTTGACCACGGAGGTCAGCATGAGGTCCTTGTACTCAGGGGCGGTGAGGTAGCCATCGGAGTCAACCCAGATGAGCTTGACGTCCTTGCCGGCTGCCTTGGCTTCCTTCAGAGCTGCACCTGCACCCTTGCCCACAGGGCCCGCTACGGGCATGATAATGTCCGCGCCCTGGTCCAGGAGGTTCTTGGTGATCTGCTTGCCGGTGTCCTGCTTCTCGAAGTCGCCCGTGAACGAGCCATCCTGGCTGGTCTTGTCCCAGCCGACCACCTGGACGGACTTGCCCTTGGCCTTGTTGTAGGCCTGGACGCCGTCATAGAAGCCGTCCATGAAGATGGTGACCGTGGGAAGCTTGATGCCGCCGAAGGTACCCACCTTGCCGGTCTTTGTTGCTGAGGCAGCCGCGTAGCCAGCCAGGTAAGCGGCCTGCGCGGTGTCGTAGACCACGGGCTTCACGTTCGCGACGGGGGTCGTGTACGAGTAGTCGATGATTGCGAAGTGTTTGTCCGGGTTCTTCTCCGCGGCAGCCTTGGTGGCATCGCCGAGGAGGAAGCCCACCGTAAAGGTCATATTGCAGCCTGCGGAGATCATGCCATTGAGGTTGGTCTCGTAGTCGCTGTTGGCCTTGGACTCAGCCGACTTCATGGTGATGCCGAGGTCCTTTTCGGACTTCTGCAGGCCTTCGAACGAGGACTGGTTGAAGGACTGGTCATCGAATCCGCCGGAGTCGGACACGATGCAGCCGATGTAGTCGCTCTTGGTGGGAGCGCCGGAACCAGCGCTTGGAGCTTGTCCGCAACCGCTGAGCATGAGGGCGGCCGCACCTGCAGTTGCAATGCCGGCCATTGAACCGCGCTTAAGGGTGGCACGCAGTGGGTTCTTCAATTTTCCTCCAGGAAGAAAGTGAGTCGCGCTACGACGGATGGTCAATGAGTGTCCGTTTCGAATACCCGAGGCAGAAATTCTGTTTTCACTGAAGTTCGCAGCACTGCGCCGAAGCGCCTTGATACCCCCAACACTAGTGGCGTGGACCACACGCAGGTAGCACAATTCAGTCCTCAAGGGCAGATCGTTGACTTTTTGTTACCAAGCAGTAGCCGGGTGTGCAAGTCACACCCGGCCCACGCCTACATCACAGTCGGACAAGCATCTTTCCGGTGTTGGCGCCGTCCAGCAGGTCAATGAACGCCTGCGGCGCATTCTCCAGCCCATCCACGATCGTCTCGTCGTAGCGAATCGTTCCGTCCGCGAGCCAACCGGCCATCTTTCCAGCGAACTCTGCGGCGTGCTGGCGCTGTCCGCCCACCAGGAATCCACGCAGGGTCAGCTGCTTGCCGATCGCCAGCGCGAGGTTCCTGGGCGCAACCGGCGGTTCGGTGGAGTTGTATTGGGCAATGGCACCGCACATGGCAACGCGCCCGCCCACAGTCAGCGTAGCCAGGGCGGCTTCAAGGTGTTCGCCGCCGACGTTGTCGAAGTAGACATCGATGCCGCGCTCCCCCGCAGCTTCACGCAACTGCTCAAGTACGGGACCATCGTTGTAGTTGAAGGCTGCGTCAAATCCGAGCTCCAGGAGCCTGGCAACCTTGTCCGCTGATCCGGCGCTGCCGATCACCTTGCTGGCTCCGGACGCCTTGGCAATCTGGCCCACCATGGATCCCACAGCGCCGGCCGCCCCGGACACGAAGACGACGTCGCCTTCTTTGAACTCGGCCACGTTGAGCAGGCCCGCGTATGCCGTCAGACCCGTCATTCCCAAAGCGCCAAGGAACGCCGACGTAGGTGCCAAGCCGCTTGGAACCGGGGTTGTCGCAGCCGCGTCGACCACCGCGAGCTCACGCCACCCCAGTTGATGCACGACGACGTCACCCACCTTGTGCGCATCGGACCTGGACGCTATCACCTCGCCTACCGCACCGCCGTCGAGCGCTGCGTCCAGGCGGAACGGCGCAGAGTAGGACTTGACGTCATTCATCCGTCCGCGCATATAGGGATCTACGGACATGAACTGGTTCCGGACCAGGACCTGCCCGTCCTGAAGGTCCGGCAGCATGGAGGCGGCCAGGCGGAAGTTCTCCGAAGTTGGGCGGCCGACAGGACGCGAGGAGAGCTGGATTTCCCGGGATTCCACTGGCAGGACGGTTGCTTTAGGGCTCATGCTGCAAACTCCACAAGCTTGAGGTCAACGGCCATGTTGCCGCGGGTGGCGTTGGAATAGGGGCAGATCTGGTGTGCTTTGGCCATCAGTTCCTCCGCGGTATCGCGATCCAAGGCCGGCAGGGCGATCTCAAGCTCGGCGGCCAGGCCGTAACCCTCGCGGTCAGTGAGTGCACCGAAGTGGACCTTGGCGGCAACTGCGGAATCGCTGAGGTCAACGCGTTCCTTGCGGCCCACCAGGCGCAGTGCGGAGTGGAAGCATGCCGCGTAGCCGGCGGCGAACAACTGCTCGGGATTGGTGCCCTGGCCGTTGCCGCCAAGCTCGACCGGGCTGGCGAGGGCGACGTCGAGTTTGCCGTCGTTGGTGCGGGCGTTGCCATCGCGGCCTTCGCCGGAGGCCAAAGCCTCGGCAGTGTAAAGAGTCTTCACGAATCTTCCTTTTCTCTTGGAAATCAGTGGGCTTGTGTGTGGCTTGGAAAAATTCTCAGAGTGACTTCTGCAATGCCGCCGTGAGTTTGCCGAGCGTCGCATGCAGTTGCCCAATCTCGTCCGGGGACAGGCCGGCGGCCTCCGCGAGACGCTTGGGGACAGCCTGGGCGCGCGTGCTCAACTCCCTGCCGGCGTCGGTCAGGACAACATCCACCCGACGTTCGTCCTCAACGGAACGGTGGCGCTCTACGAGACCCAGCGCCTCAAGGCGCTTCAGGAGGGGCGACAACGTGCCGGAGTCGAGCCCGAGTTCGGCGCCAAGTTCACGGACGCTGCGCGGTTCCTGCTCCCACAGGACCAGCATGACCAGGTACTGCGGATAGGTAAGGCCCAACTCGTCCAGCACGGGGCGGTAGACCGCCGTCGCGGCCTTGGACGCTGAATACAACGCAAAGCAGACCTGATGGCGGAGGCGGGGTGCATCACTCATGAATAAAACGATAGTGCACAATTCAATTGTGCACAACTTATCTAGCCGTACTGCCACCCAACTGAGTCGCAGTTAAGCGCGTTTTGAGAGCTCAAAACGCGCTTAACTGCTACCCAGTTGGGTTTACTCCTGGAGGTCCCGGATGGTGCGGAGCGCGGCCGCTGTCAGGACACGAATGGCGTAGCCAAGGGCGCGTTCATCCACAATGAAGTCGCCACGATGGAGATCATATTCCTCGCCGCCGGGCGTGTGTGTGCCGAGCCGCATCATGGCGCCCGGGAGGTCGGCGAGGAACCATGCAAAGTCTTCGCCACCCATGGACTGGGGCGTCAGGACGACGGCGTGCTCACCGAGTTCGGCCCGCGCCGCCGCTTCAATGAGGGCCGTCTCGTGCTCCGAGTTGACCACGGGAGGAACGCCGCGGGTGTGCTCCAAGTGCACGTCCACGCCGTAAGGAGCGGCAACCTGCTTCACGACGTCGTCCAGCAACTCCCCGGCACTGTGCCAGGCATCGCGGTCAAGGCAACGCATGGTGCCCGCCATGTAGCCAGTGCCCGGGATGGCGTTGGGTGCAGAACCTGCCGAGATCTGGCCCCACACCACTGACACTCCGCTGCGGACATCCACGCGACGGGAGAGCACTGCGGGTACGTTGACCGCAATTTGTGCCAGGGCAAAGACCAGGTCTTCCGTCAGGTGCGGCCTGGACGTGTGGCCTCCGCGGCCCGTGAGCTCGATCTTGATGGTGTCCGACGCCGAGGTGATGGCCCCGATGCGGGTGCCGATCTTGCCGACGTTGATCCTGGGATCGCAGTGCAACGCAAGGATCCGGGGAACGCCCTCCAGCACACCCTGCTCAATGCAGGACAAAGCACCGCCGGGCATGGTCTCCTCAGCCGGCTGGAAGATGATGCGGACAGTCCCGCCCAGCGGGGTGTTCTTGTGCATCCGCTGCAGCACCAAAGCAATGCCGAGCATGGTGGTGGTGTGGACGTCATGCCCGCAGGCATGGGTGACGCCGTGGTTCTTCGAAGCAAACGGCAGACCCGTTTCCTCGATGATGGGCAAGGCGTCGATGTCACCACGCAGAGCAGTGGCAATAGGACCTTCCCCCACGTCAACCGTAAGTCCGGTTCCTTCAAGGCGGCGCGGCTGCAAGCCGGCAGCTTCGAGCCGCTCCACGAGTTTGTCGGTGGTGCGGAATTCCTTGAAGGAGAGTTCAGGGTGCGCGTGCAGGTCCCGCCTGAAATCGATGAGTCCAGGCAGCAGCTCATCCACCCACGGGCTTACAACGGGTGTCGGCTCGGTTTCAGTCGTGTAATTGCGCACGTCACAACTCTAGCCATCCACGGCCTCCGAAGAACGAAAGCCACCTCTTGGTTACGCTGCGTTCAGGCGCAGGACAACCAAAGAGGTGGCTCACGGTATAAGCGATTGCTACAGGACGTCCGTATCGCCGCTGGCTTTCAGGGCGTCAACAGTGCCCTTGACCAACTGGGCATGTTCCTTGGTAGTCACCAGGAGGGCGTCGGGCGTGTCCACGATGACCACGTCCTTGATGCCGATCAGGGCAATAACGCGCTTGGTATCGGACACCACTACGCCGCTCGCATTCTCGGCAAACACGCGGGCACCTTCGCCAAGAACGGTAACTTCATCGACGTCGCCCGCGTTGTTCAGGCGGCCGATTGCGGCAAAGTCGCCAACGTCGTCCCAACGGAAAGTACCAGGCACGACGGCGACATCGCCGGCTGCCGCTGCCGGCTCGGCAACTGCGTAGTCGATCGCAATCTTGGGCAGTGTCGGCCAAACACGCGCGGTAACTTCAGCGCGCTGGGGGGTGTCCCATGCTTCGGCGATTTCCTGAAGGCCCTTGAACAACTCCGGCTGGTTCGCTTCGAGGTGCTGGAGCATGAGCGCTACGGGAGCCACGAACATGCCTGCGTTCCAGACGTAGTCCCCTGCTTCTACATATTTGTTGGCAACTTCCTGGCTGGGCTTCTCAACAAACTCAGCCACGGCAAGCGCGTTCGGAGCGCCTTCCACGTTCAGCGCTTCACCGGAGCGGATGTAGCCGAAGCCGGTGGACGGGTGCGTCGGCTTGATGCCGATCGTGACGATCTTGCCCGTGGCAGCAGTGTAAATTGCCTCGCGCACGGTGTCCTGGAAGAGGTCGTCAGGGCTGATCACCTGGTCCGCTGCGAACGAACCCATGATGGTCTCCGGGTCGCGGCGGTGGAGAATCGCGGCGGCCAATCCGATGGCAGCACCGGAATCCTTGGGCTCGCTCTCGAGCACCAACTCGTCATCGCCCACCTCGGGGAGCTGTCGGCATACAGCGGCGCGGTGTGCCTCGCCGGTCACAACGAGCACCCGCTCGCCGGCCAGCGGCTCAAGGCGGTCATACGTGGCCCTCAACAACGTGCTGCCGGAGCCGGTCAGGTCGTGGAGGAACTTGGGCGCAGCGGCACGCGAGAGTGGCCACAGCCGGGTCCCCACACCGCCCGCCGGAATAACCGCGTGGAAGCGGTTCAAGGGAGATTCCGGGAATGTCGCGTCTTCTGTACTCACCGCAACACTTTATCCGACGCGGCGGCGAAGCCCCGCAGGCCGCCGCGCATGTGGCCTTCGTCTCACGAAGCACGGAAAATCGCCGAAATATCGCCTAAATAGGGGCAGGAAACATGGAATTAACAACCAGAGAAGCGCGTCCTAAATTGAATAAGCTGGTAGCGAAGCCTAGATTTAGGCGTGAGCTACGAGTGCTCTCGCAGCAGGCGTTCCCCCCGCATGGATCCCATGCCAGCGCCGCTGTGTTGCAGGAAGGTTTAATCAGTGCCGACAAAACCAGCTGGCACCTTGTACCGCGGCCGTGAAGGCATGTGGTCCTGGGTTGGACACCGTATTACCGGTGTAGTGATCTTTTTCTTCTTGTTGGTCCATGTGTTGGACACCTCATTGGTGCGCGTGTCCCCTGAGGCCTACACGGCCGTCATTGGTGCTTACAAGAACCCCCTCATGGCCCTGGGTGAAACGGGCCTGGTCGCTGCGATCATCTTCCACGCCTTCAACGGCCTTCGTGTGATCGCCATCGACTTCTGGAAGAAGGGCGCGAAGTACCAGCGCCAAATGCTGTGGATCGTGCTTGCGCTGTGGCTGGTCACGTTCGCCGGCTTCGCTATCCGCCACCTTTCCCTCGCGCTGGGAGGCCACTAGACCATGACGACGATCGAATCCCCCCGCAGCGGAAAAATCGGTTCGGGCAAGATTGCTCCGAAGTACAACCGCACCGGCTCCAGCCGTGGCAACTTCGAGATGATCGCCTGGCTCTTCATGCGCCTCTCCGGCATCGTCCTGGTGGTGCTGATCTTCGGCCACCTCTTCGTGAACCTGCTGGTGGGTGAGGGTATCCACGCCATCGACTTCGGTTTCGTTGCCGGTAAGTGGGCAGATCCCTTCTGGCAGTTCTGGGACCTCGCCATGCTCTGGCTTGCCATGTTGCACGGAACCAACGGCGTCCGCACCATCATCAACGACTACGCGGAAAAGGACTCCACGCGCTTCTGGCTCAAGGTAGTCCTCTATGCAGCCACGGCTGTCATCATCATTCTCGGCACACTGGTGATCTTCACGTTCAACCCGTGCCCCGTCGTCGACGGCGTTCAGCTGCCTGGCGGCTTCTGCCCGGCCCCGTAGCGGCTTCCTGGCGCAGCCGGCCGGCCCTGCAGGGAACCGGTTGCGCCTGACTTAGCGGAACAGCCTCCGCCGACCATCTGAATTTTTGAAAGAGAGAGCATCTGGTATGCAGGTCCATAAGTACGACGTCGTCATTGTCGGTGCAGGTGGCGCCGGCATGCGCGCCGCGATCGAATCCGGTCAGCGCGCACGCACAGCGGTACTGACCAAGCTCTACCCCACCCGCTCGCACACTGGTGCAGCCCAGGGTGGCATGTGTGCAGCACTGGCCAACGTCGAAGAAGACAACTGGGAGTGGCACACCTTTGACACGATCAAGGGTGGCGACTACCTGGTTGACCAGGACGCAGCCGAGGTCATGGCGAAGGAAGCCATCGACGCCGTGCTGGACCTGGAGAAGATGGGTCTGCCGTTCAACCGCACGCCCGAAGGCCGGATCGACCAGCGCCGCTTTGGTGGCCACACCCGCGACCACGGCAAGGCTCCTGTCCGCCGTGCTTGCTACGCTGCCGACCGCACTGGCCACATGATCCTGCAGACGCTGTACCAAAACTGCGTCAAGCACAACGTTGAGTTCTACAACGAGTACTACGTCCTTGACCTGCTGATCGTCGAAGAAGACGCAGTACGCGAAGACGGTACCCCGTACAAGCAGAAGCGTGTCGCAGGCGTGGTCTCCTACGATCTTGCTTCCGGCGAACTGCACGTTTTCCAGGCCAAGTCCGTAGTGTTCGCTTCCGGTGGTGCCGGCAAGGTCTTCAAGACGACCTCCAACGCCCACACCCTCACGGGCGACGGCATGGGCATCGCCTTCCGCCGCGGCATCCCCCTGGAAGACATGGAATTCTTCCAGTTCCACCCGACCGGCCTCGCAGGCCTCGGCATCCTCCTCACCGAGGGCGCACGTGGTGAGGGTGCCATCCTTCGTAACTCCGAGGGTGAGCGCTTCATGGAGCGTTACGCCCCCACCATCAAGGACCTTGCACCCCGTGACATCGTGGCCCGTGCCATGGCAAACGAAGTGCGTGAAGGCCGTGGTTGTGGTCCAAACAAGGATTATGTCCTCCTGGACCTCACCCACCTTGAACCGGCCCACATCGAGGCCAAGCTTCCGGACATCACGGAGTTCGCACGCACCTACCTGGGTGTTGAGCCGTTCACCGATCCTGTCCCCGTGTTCCCCACCGCGCACTACGCCATGGGCGGCATCCCCACCAACATCACCACCGAGGTGCTGCAGGACAACGACACGATCGTGCCGGGCCTCTACGCAGCCGGTGAAGTTGCCTGTGTTTCCGTGCACGGCTCGAACCGACTCGGCACCAACTCGCTCCTGGACATCAACGTCTTCGGCAAGCGTGCCGGCATCGCCGCTGCGGAGTACTCCAAGACAGCCGACTTCGTCGAGCTGCCGGAGGACCCGGAAGCAATGACCCGCGGCATCCTGGAGGGCCTGCTCAACGGCAACGGCACCGAGCGTGTTGCCCAAATCCGCAAGGAACTCCAGGACACCATGGATGCGAACATGCAGGTGTTCCGTACCAAGGAGTCCCTGGAGCAGGTTCTTAGCGACATCGCTTCCTTCGAAGAGCGCTATAAGAACGTCACGGTCCAGGACAAGGGCAAGCGCTTCAACCTGGACCTCCTGGAAGCCGTGGAGCTCGGCTTCCTGCTGGACATGGCCAAGGTCATGACAGTCGGTGCGCTGCACCGTGAAGAGTCGCGTGGTGGCCACTACCGCGAGGACTTCCCGGACCGCAATGACGAAAAGTTCATGAAGCACTCCATGGCTTACCTGGACAACTCCGTCACCGTCGACTCCTCGGCGGAATCTGTTGCGGGCATCCGTCTCGAGACGAAGCCCGTCATCTTCACCCGTTACGAGCCGATGGAGCGTAAGTACTAATGACGACCGAAATGGCAGAGCCCGCTTCCAAAATCGAGCTCCCGGCAAGCGTTGCGGGCGACGGTGAAATTCCCACCTTCCACATCACGCTCCGCGTTCGCCGCTACGACCCCGAGATCTCGGACGAAGCACGCTGGGACGACTACAAGCTGACCATGTACGGCACGGACCGCGTCCTGGATGCCCTCCACAAGGTCAAGTGGGAGATCGACGGCAGCGTTTCCTTCCGCCGCTCCTGCGCACACGGTGTCTGTGGTTCGGATGCCATGCGCATCAACGGCCGCAACCGCCTCGCCTGCAAGACGCTGCTGAAGGACCTGGACACCACCAAGCCCATCACAGTCGAGCCGATCAAGGGCCTCCCCGTGGAGAAGGACCTGATCGTGGACATGGAACCCTTCTTCCAGTCCTTCCGCGAAGTCATGCCGTTCCTGATCAACAAGGGCCACGAGCCCACCAAGGAACGCCTGCAGTCCGTTGAGGACCGTGAGCGCTTCGACGACACCACCAAGTGCATCCTGTGCGCAGCCTGCACCTCGTCATGCCCGGTCTTCTGGACCGACGGCCAGTACTTTGGTCCGGCCGCAATCGTCAATGCACACCGCTTCATCTTCGATTCCCGTGATGACGCCGGCGACATGCGCTTGGAAATCCTGAACGACAAAGAAGGAGTGTGGCGTTGCCGCACCACCTTCAACTGCTCGGAAGCATGCCCCCGCGGCATCCAGGTGACCCAGGCAATCGCCGAGGTCAAGCAGGCCATCCTGGCCCGCAAGATCTAGTTCACCCAGGATCACTGAGGTACTCAAGGACAGCACGACGACGGCGCCGCTCACCACTGTTGGTGAGTGGCGCCGTCGTCGTTAATCTTCGGCACCGTTCCCTGAACCGGGCCTCGTAAATACAAGGAGACCAACGTGTCACGCCCTGAGAAGATCACTTTCACCGGAAGTACAGGCGACGCCTTGGCCGGCATCGTAGACGTGCCTGAGGGCCCTGTCCGTGGCTGGGGCGTGTACTCGCACGGCCTGACCCTGGGCAAAGACAGCCCCGCTGCTTCACGGATCTGCAAAGGGCTCGCGGAGCAGGGTGTGGGCATGCTCCGGTTCGACAACCTTGGCCTGGGCGGCTCTGCCGGGGAATGGTCCGCAGGTTCATTCAGCGTCAAGGTGGCTGACACAATCCTCGCTGCGGAGTTCATGCGGGAGCAGGGCAGGGAGATCTCCTTGCTGGTGGGCCACTCGTTTGGTGGAGCTGCCGTGCTGGCTGCTGCGCGCGACATCCCCGGACTCAATGCCGTGGTAACCGTGGGCGCGCCTTACGAGCCAAAGCACGTTGAGCACATGTTCGACGCCGAAATCGACTCCATCCTGCGCGAGGGCAGCGCCGTGGTTGACCTGGGCGGCAGGCCCATGGAAATCCGCCGGCACTTTGTGGAGGACGTGGAACGCGCTGACCTGCGCGACTGCATCCGCACCCTCCACAAGCCGTTGATGGTGATGCACTCCCCCACCGACAACACCGTGGGCATCGACAACGCCAGCGAAATCTTCCGTACCGCGCGGCATCCCCGTAGCTTCATTTCGCTGGAGGGCAGTGAGCACCTCCTGACGGGCAAGGGACAAGCCGCACGGGTGGCACGGATCATCAGCGCCTGGGCCGATCCGTATCTGGAGGTCCGCGCCGCCCACTGAAGCAACCCGGGGTCACTTAGGGCCCATGTTTCCCCCTGGTAAGGGCCCTAAGTGACCCCGCGTTGGCGTTCGGCTATTTCCCGATGGCCGCTTTGCTCTCACTAAGCCACTGCTCGGCGGCCTTCTCCGGCGTCAGTCGCTTGAAGAGGACATCCGTGTTGATGCGCGCCGTAATCTCGGAGACTGCCGTGGAGCCCGTGGGGCCAATGTAGGTGGGGGCGAAATCCATCTTGCCGATCTGGTCGATATAGGCGGCCTCAACCTTGCCCTGGGGCGTCAACAGGTCCTGGATGGCCGTGCGCATTCCTGCATTGCTGGGGACCCCGCGGTCGCTCTGGATGATCTTGGCTGCGGACTCATTGTTCACGAGGAAGCTGACCAGCTTGGCAGCGGCATCGGTGTGTTTGCTGCGGGCAGAGATGGTGTAGAACTGCGAGGACTGAAGCCAAATGCCCGGCGTGGGAGTCTCGCCGGGGAGCTTGAGTATTTTCAGGTCTGCTCCGGAGGCCTTGCTCAGCGCGGATAGCGAGTTGCTCCACGTGAGCATCATGCCCGCCTGGCCCATACCCATGAGTGTCTGCTCAGTGCTGACGTTAAGCTTCTCCACCGTCTCGGAAGCACTGGGTGCAGCTCCTGACTCGCTGAGCTTCAGGGAGTAGTCGAAGTAGGCCTGCACCGTGTCCTTATCCAGGCCGAGCTGGCCGTCCTGGGTGTAAAGGGACTTGCCGCGCTGGCGGGCAAAGGCGTCCAGGGAATCGTGCGTGAGGACAGTCGCTGTTCCATAAGTGCCTTTAGGGCTCTTGGCCGTGATGTCGCCTGCGATCCTGGCGAAGTCCTCCCAGGACCATTTACTATCGTCCGGAAGCGCGACGCCGGCAGCTTGGAAGACGGCCGGGTTCACGACGATTGCCAAGGCATTGGCTCCCGTGGAGACCCCGTACTGCTTACCTTGGACTTGGCCATTCTCCAGGGCACCTTGATCCATGGCGGACAGATCCAGTGAGCCCTTGACCTTTGACAGGTCTAGCAGTGCCCCGCGGTTTGCATACTCGGCCGGGTATGCCCCGCCCATGGTGATGACGTCCGGGGCGTCATTGGCCGCCACCTGGGTAGCCAGCTTGTCGAAGTAGCCACCGATGTCCCCATATTCAGGCTTCACCTTGATATTGGGGTTGGCCGCCTCGAACTCCTTGATGGCTTTGGTGGTCAGCTCCGCCCTGCCTGCGTTGCCCCACCAGGAAAACCGGATCTCCACCGGTCCGTCGTCGGGTTTGTCGGATGCAGGAGCGGAACACGCCGCGGTGAGGCCAAGCATGCCCACAGCGGCCACGAAGGCTAGTGACTTTTGGATGGTTCGAAGAGATTTACGCGCCATTGGGTAAGCTTCTTTCATTGTCAGAAAACGGTTCCTGAAACGTATCAAGTGGGTCTATGCTCGTCAATAGTTATGAGCATGAACTATTTCAGTGGACGTGAGACACCCCCAGAAAGGCGCGGAGTGCAGAGCCAAAACGCAATCCCACCAGAGCCGGCATCCCCAAACCCGGCGACAATGACCAACACCGAAAGAATTGACCGTAAAGCCCTCGCTCAGCGGCACAACGTGCATCAGAGCCGCCTTGACCCCAGGAGTCCAGTGACCGTGGGCAACGGCGAGTTCGCCTTCACCATGGACCTCACTGGCCTTCAAACCATGCCGGAGGCCTACCCCGTGGGAGCCCGGGACGATCTGCCCCCCGGAACACTCCTCGGTACCCAGGCCCAGTGGGGGTGGCACTCCACACCCCCCGCCCAACCCTTCGACCTCGCAGGCTCTACAGTCCTCTACGATTCACCCCGAGGGCCTGTGCCCTACGTGGACATGGTGGGTGACATCGTCAACGACCGCGAAACTGACACGTCCTTGGCCGAAACGTGGTTGCGGGCAAACCCGCATCGCCTGGACTTGGGGCGCATCGGCTTCCGCTGGCTGGAGCATGGCACGGCGCGCTCCATCCTTGAGGCTGAGATCACCGACACCGAACAAACACTCGATTTGTGGTCGGGAGTAGTTACCAGCCGCTTCACCTTGGCCGGACACCCCGTCAAGGTCACGACGGCGTGCCATCCCGACCGCGACGAGCTCGGCTTCCGCGTCGAGTCGCCAGCATTAGGGGCCGGCCTGATTGTCGGCATCGGCTTCCCCTACGGCTCCGAGGCGTGGCATGACGCGGCTGACTGGAATAGTCCGGACGCCCACACCACCTCGCTCGGACAACCAACGCCATCCCATCAGCACAGGGGTTCCACCCAGTGGACCGCACTCCGGGAACTGGACGACTCCCGCTATCAGGTGGTGGTTACGGGGCATGACCTTGACGTGGAGCAAACCGGAACACACGACCTCCGCATTGCGCCCCGCCGCGGACAGGCAAACCCCCTCGTTCTCGACTTCTCCGTTGCCTTCGTTTCCGCAGGAGATGGCGGCTGTATCCCGCGAGGCGCCTCCATTCGAGGCCAGGCGGCAACGGCGGTGGGCAGCGCTCCAGAACCAGGCCCCGGCGTCGAGCTTTCACCTGCCCGTAGCGTGGCCGCAGCTTCCGAGGCCTATTGGCCCGAATTCTGGTCCTCCGGAGGGGCGATCGAGCTCGACGCGACCGATGATCCCCGGGCCAAGGAGCTGGAACGCCGTATTGTCCTCTCGCAATACCTGACCGCGGTCAACTGCTCGGGCTCGTTACCGCCCCAGGAAACGGGTCTTGTCTGCAACTCCTGGCGAGGCCGCTTCCATTTGGAAATGCACTGGTGGCACGCCGCCCACTTCGCGCACTGGAACCGTGCGGATCTGCTCCTGCCATCGCTACGGTGGTACTCCACAGCGCTGGAAACCTCCCGTCAAACCGCAAAGGCGCAGAGATTCGACGGCGTCCGCTGGCCCAAGCAGGTCGGACCGGACGGCCGGGAAAGCCCAAGTCCCATCGGGACATTCCTCATATGGCAGCAGCCACACCCCATTCACTTGGCCGAGCTTGTGTACCGGGCAAATCCCAGCCATGAAGTGCTGAAAGAATTTTCGGAGATCGTTTTTGAGTCAGCGGCATTCATGGCCGACTTCGCACATCCCACTTCCCGAGGGTTCGAACTGGGGCCTCCATTGATTCCGGCACAGGAAAGCTACGGCTCCATCCGGGCCAAGGTCACCAATCCCACGTTTGAGTTGGCCTACTGGCAGTGGGCTCTTCGTACGGCGGCTGCGTGGCGGGAACGTCTCGGTCTGGAACCCGTGGAAGCGTGGACTGACGTTGCGGACGCTTTGGTGAAGCCACGTGTGGTAAATGGCGTCTACGCCGCCATCGACGTGGAGCCCTTCACCATCCGCACGGACCACCCTTCGATGCTGTGCGCGCTTGGCGTCCTGCCTCTGACGGACTTGATTGATGCGGACATCATGCGCGCTACCCTGTCGGATGTCCTGACGGACTGGGATTGGGGCAGTACCTGGGGTTGGGACTATCCCGTAATGGCAATGACCGCCGCCCGGCTCGAGGATCCTGAGGCCGCAGTCGATGCCCTGCTGCTGGACGCCGGGAAAAACACCGTCCTGCCTAATGGACACAACCGCCAAACGGACTCGTTGCCGCTCTACTTGCCTGGGAATGGTGGGCTCCTGGCCGCCGTGGCGCTCATGGCAGCTGGCTGGGACAACGGACCGGCCCGCCACGCACCAGGTTTCCCAGCTGACTGGACCGTTGCGTGGGAAGGTCTCGTCCGGGCACCCTAGCCAGACTGATAGCAACCCGGGGTCACTTACGGCCCATAATCCGCAACAGGATGGGCCGTAAGTGACCCCGCGTTGCTTATTCGCGGCGGGGTCCTAGGGCCGCTCCAACCAAGGCGCCCAAGCCGAGGCCAACCAGGATTCCCACAAAGGGAGAGTTGAAGACAAGCTGGCCAACCACCAGCCCTGCAGCGGTTCCCAGGAGGCAAGCGATCCACAGCTGGTTGTTCATGAAACCTCCTGGAAGAAAACAACTCTTACGTCTGGGGCGTCGTGCGGCGTGAACCGAGGATCTTCTTGTGCGGGGTCTCCCCTGCCTGCAGGTCAGCCTCGCGGATAGCGGCCCACGAAGCCGAAACAAGATACACCTGGCTTACCAGGTTGAACCAAATCAGAAGGCCGATGATGATGGCGAACGAGGCGAGGACAGGGTTCTGTCCTGCCCGGGCGAGGAGTTCGGTACTGAATAGCTGAAGCACGGTGGTCCCGGTACCGGCCAGCGCAACACCTTCGATGAATGCCCGGCGCCCCAGCTTGAGGCCACCGGCGATATGGAACAACACGGCCGCCGTCGCGCAGTTCAGCAGGAGGGGGACGACGACCTTGACCACGGCCGCCACAGGCCCCGCAACTGCTTCGTCCAATCGAAGGAGGTCGAAGATCCAGGCAGCGGCCGTGCCAAAGATCAGAGATGCGCCAGCACTGACCACGAGGATCACGCCAAGGAGCAGGAGGGTGCCGGCGTCAACAAGTTTCTGCAGGATGGGGCTGCGCTTGAGCGGATCAGCATCCATCACGCCCCGCAGGCCTTCCCTGACACTGGCAATCCACCCAAGGGACGTGAAGATGGTTACCGCAGCCGCGATGACCGCTGTCCATCCAAGCCCTGAGGGATTGAGCAGCGTTTGCGGATCAACCAGTCCCTCGCCGCCATTTACCTGGAGGAGTCCCGGAGCTGCAGAGGCCACGCTGCGAATGACGGCGTCTTCGAGAACCGGGTTGCCTCCCAGGACGATTCCGGCGATGGCGAAACCCGTGGTGAGGAGACCTGTGACGGAGAAGAACATATTGAAGCCGATGCCGGCACTTAGGAGAGGCCCATGCTGCCGGGTGTAGTTCTGGAAGGAGCGCATGGCCCGGTTAGTGTTCAGCCTTGCGAGCAGGACGGCGAGAAGGGCTCCGGCCCTCTTCGGCAGGCCTTCTCCGGCACGCTTGACATGGCCCCAGTCCTGCCGCTTGTGAAGAAGTTGAAGTTTTAGCTTTGCCAGCTCAGTTGGCAGCGGAGGACTTCCCGCCGGTGGATGTTGATTCCGCCTGCTGCGTTTCGTCAGTGTCGCCGCCAAAGTCGAGCTCTTCCCGTAGCTGCCAAATTCCATTGGTGTCGTGCTCGTAAAGTCCCATGCTAACCACTGGGAAGGTTGCCCGGTAATCTCTCAGGACCGTTTCGGCCTCGTCCAGATTTTCCTTGGCGACATCATGGGCCACTGTGACATGCGGGTGGTACGGGAAGGGAAGCAAACGCTCAAGCGGACCCGTCTGGAGCTTTTCGTGCAGTTGCACGCACTCTTCAAAGCCTTCTTCGACGTTGACGAAAACCACGGGCGAAACGGGTCTGAACGAACCGGTCCCGGAGATGGTGATGGTGAATGGTTCCTGTGAGCGGGCAACCTCGCGCACGTGGTCCCTTGTGGCTTCCCAGTCCTGCGTTGGCGTTGTGGTGATGAGCGTGATGTGGGCAGGGATGACCTCGGCCATGGGATCGCCAAAGGATGCCCGCCAGGCCTGCAGTTCCCGCGCAACCTCCGGCGGGAAGCCGAGGATCACGCCAACGCACATGGTGTCACCGGCACCGCAGTCGGTGCCGGTGACAGCGGGCTGGCGCGATTCGTCCCGACCGACGCCTTGAAGGGTATCGGTCTTGACGTTGAGCTGGCCAGCTGCGCACATGAACTTAGCGGACTCCTTGCTCGCTGCGGTAGGCATCCCCGCGGTACGGCAGGAAGCCTACCTTGGAGTAGACATCGGCGAGCGTCGCCGAGGCGATCTCACGCGCTTTATCCGCACCGTGAGCCAGCAACCGGTCGAGTTCGGCAGGGTCTGCCAGGAGTTCGTTGGCGCGCTCACGAATGGGTGCGAGGTGTCCGGAGACGAGCTCGGCGAGGTCTACCTTCAGGTGCCCATACATCTTGCCTTGGTAATCGGCCACGATCTTCTCCACCGGAGTGCCGCTGATAGCCGAGTAGATGGTGAGCAAGTTGGAGACCCCGGGCTTGGTCTCGCGGTCGTAGCGGATCTCGGTCTCAGTGTCTGTGACGGCGGATTTGATGCGCTTTGCCACCGTCTTGGGGTCGTCCAGCAAGTTGATGAGGCCCGCGGGCGATTCAGCAGACTTGGACATCTTGGCCGTGGGGTTCTGGAGATCGTAGATCTTTGCCGATTCCTTCTGGATGAAGGGCTCGGGCACCTGGAAGGTCTCGCCGAAACGGCTGTTGAAGCGGTTGGCGAGGTCCCGGCTGAGCTCCACGTGCTGGCGCTGGTCTTCGCCCACGGGTACGCCGTGCGGCTGATAGAGCAGGATGTCTGCAGCCTGCAGGATGGGGTAGGTGAACAGGCCGACGCTGGCGTGGTCCGAGCCTTGCTTCTGTGCCTTGTCTTTGAACTGCGTCATGCGGCCGGCTTCACCCATGCCCGTGATGCAGTTCAGTACCCAAGCAAGCTGGGCGTGCTCGGGGACCTGAGATTGCACGAACAGTGTGCACTTCTGCACGTCCACGCCACCGGCAATGTACTGGGCGGCAGTGACCCTGGTGCGGCGGGCGAGCTCGGCAGGATCCTGCGGAACGGTGATGGCGTGCAAATCCGGAATGAAGAAGACAGCATCGTACTCGTCCTGCATACGAACCCAGTTGACCAAAGCGCCAAGATAGTTGCCAAGGTGCAGGGAGTCAGCCGAGGGCTGCATGCCTGAAAGGACGCGCTGCTTGGCGCCAACGGCAAGCTTGGTGGAGGTCACGGAACTCCCGCTGGGCAGTGTGGCGGCTGGGGTGCCGGTTTCAGTCGTGATGGAGCTAGTCATGAGCAATACTTTCGTGAAGCTTAGAGCCGGTAGTCCACTACCAGCGGTGCATGGTCGGAGAAGCGGGTGTCCCACGAAGGCGCCCGGTCCACGACAGCCGAGAACGCGGCTGCTGCAAGTCCGGGAGTAGCCAGGTGGTAGTCGATGCGCCAGCCTGTGTCAGTGTCAAAGGCCTTTCCGCGCTGGGACCACCAGGTGTAGGGGCCGGCGACATTTCCTGCCAGGCCCCTGTGGACATCCCTCCATCCGATTTCTTCACCCAGGAAGCGGTCAAAATAAGCGCGCTCCTCTGGCAGGAAGCCGGCACGCTTGACGTTGCCCTTCCAGTTCTTGATGTCCAGTTCGGTGTGCCCGACGTTGAGGTCGCCAACTACCAGCGCGTGATCGCTGTGCTTGGCGAGCTCGGGGAGACGGGTGGTCATGGCGTCCAGGAAGCGGTACTTGTCCTCCTGCTTGGGCGTGACTGCCTCACCCGAGTGAACGTAAGCGCTGACCACGGACAACGTGGAGTATTCGCCTGCGATGTTCCTGACGGAGAAATCCGCTTCAACCCAGCGGCCCGCGGTGGCGAAGTAGTCATCGCCGATCCCGATCCGGGTGGCCGTGGGCTCCTCGCGGGAAGCAATGGCAACCCCTGCGCGGCCCTTTGCCTCAGCCTCAGCGTGGAGGATGTACCAGCCTTCGCCGATCAGCGTGTTGACGATGGCATCAGGAGCGCGCACTTCCTGCAGGCAGAGGATGTCCACTTCGCGTGGCTCCAGCCATTCCGCCATGCCGTTCTTGTAGGCAGCCCGAAGGCCATTGACGTTGACCGATGCGATGCGAAGGAAGTCCTTCTTCAATGCCGTACTCACCCGGTCTACTCTAGTCGATGATGGTGCCGGCCACGGGCTCGTCCGAGCCACCTGAGGACTTGATCATGTCCCGGGCATTGGTTGCGGTGATCGCGATGGTTTCCAGCGCGCGGTTGATGGTGTCCTGGTTTGCCGCTGCACCCTTGGCACGTTCCTCATCCACAACGCGCACCTGCACCTGGACAATCTTGAAGGAGTGGTCCAGCTTGAGGTCCCGTACCTCATCGGCCTGGCTTCGTTCCGCGACAACGCGGGTGCCGCCGCTGTCAGCCGAGGACGACGACGGCGCGCGGCCGGTTGCCGAGTTGAATGCGGCTTGCGCTTCGCTCAATTTAGCTCCGGCGCGCTTCGCGGCCCTTCGAATGCTGAACACCACGAAGGCGGCGAGCGCGAGCCAACCGAAGGCGACCACCGCAACTACCCAACCCACAAAGTCGTTCTGGTTGGCCGCGAAAATAACGGCCACCACGAAAGCGATGATGACTACGGTCATCCCCAGGCCGCCGATGCGGAAGCCTTTGAAAAGGCTTCTACCGGACGAGGACGTGGACGGGTGCGGGTCGCCGAGAGATTGCATGAGTCAATTGTCGCAAACCCCCGAAGGTGCCTGCGCAGCTTCCACGGACGGCGAACATTTCATCACTTCAGGAACAGCTGTCGCAGCCGTCCGGTGGTCAGCATAATGCCAAGCGCGATCATCACCAGGTAGTAGCCAACGTGGATGGCTGTTGCCGGGCTGAAGGAGCCCACGCTGATCTGCCGCAGCAGTTCAACCCCGTGCCATAGGGGCATGGCTTGGATGAACCACTGGATGACCTGGGGATAGACGCTGAGCGGGTAGAACGTGGCACTGAACAGGAACATGGGCAAGAGGATGAAGTTGATCCAGTCCATTTGCTGGAACGTCTTCATGAAGCTGGTGATGCCCATGCCGAAGCTCGCGAAGCCGAAGGCAATCAGCACTGACGCGGGGATGACCAGGATGGCCCACCAGGTATTGAGAAGGCCCATAACCCCCATCACCGCGGTGAATCCCGTGGCGTAGAGAAGACCCCGCAACAGTGCCAGGAAAATCTCCCCCATGGCCACGTCCAGCGGCCCGAGGGATGTGTAGAGCATGCCTTGGTACAGCTTGGCGAAATTCATCTTGAAGAAGACGTTCCAGGTGGAATCGTAGATTGCACCGTTCATGGCTGAGACTGCCAGGAGTGCGGGCGCTATGTAGGCCGCATAGCTGATGTCTTCGCCGCCAGGTCCCTGGACTGTGCCCACGATCGAGCCCATCCCAACGCCCATGGCCAACAGGAAGAGAACGGGCTCGAAGAACCCTGACAGCAACACCAGCCAGGTGCTGGACTTCGCAGCCATGAGGCCACGGGCTACCACGGCCTTGGCGTTGCGCGAATAGAGCGGACCGAACTTTCGCTCGCGGGCGATATCCGTGGCGCTGTGGCCGCCGGTCAGGATACTCATGAGCCCATCCTCTTCACGAACTGGCGCCGGACCAGTAGCCAGCCAGCCGTAGCGGTCGCCAGGAGGTACACCACATGCGTAATGGTCAGCAAGGGGTTCTCGTCCATGCCATAGGTGACGACCCGCCCCAGCTCAGTTCCGTGCCACACAGGCGATATCCAGCCGATCCAGCGGACAGCCCACGGCAGCGTGTCCAAGGGAAAGAACGTGCCCGAGAACAGAAACAGTGGCATGACGATGAACCGCTGCACCAAAGCAAACTGTCCCTTGTCCTGGGTGATGCTGGCGGCATAGGCCATGAGTGGCAGGCCGAAGGACAACGCCGCCACGGTCGCGACCACTGCGGCCACCCATCCCCACGGACTCGGCGAAGCCCCGAACATGGCCACCACCGCTAAGTAGACCACCGACTGCAGCAGGAACCTGAGCGTGCTTGCCATGATGTGGCCGCTCGCTATTTGCTGCGGTACCAGGGGCGAGGCATGCGGCCCATAGAACACCCGCCGCCATTTGAAGCCGTCCATGATGGGGTAGGAGAATTCGCCGGAAGCCGTCATGACTGCCGCTGACACCAGCAGCGCAGGTGCCACGAATTCGAGGTAGCTGACGCCACCAAACACGGATTCGCTGTTCGCATCAACAAGGCTTGCCAGCCCCACTCCCATGGCGAACAAGTAGGCCACGGGCTGCCCCACGCTGTAGAGCACCACGGACCAGCCGTAATTGCGCATGACCCGGAGCACTTGTTCCGCATAGAAAAAGGAACCCCAACGCCGCGCCCTGGCCGCCGAGACGGCGGGCGGGTGTGCCCGCAACGGCTGCTCCGCCGTCGTGATTGGTTTGGCGGCTCCATCTCCGGGAGGGCCGCTGGTCAACGGATCCCTAGTCAACGAGGCTCCTGCCGGTGAGCCGCAGGAACACGTCCTCCAGGGAGGAACGGCGCACCAGGGACGTGATCGGGCGCAGCCCGCGCGCCGAAACCTGCTCCAGGGCGGCCTCGCCGTCGTGCGCGTAGATGAGCACCCTGTCAGGAAGTGTCTCGAGCCGCTCGCCGATGCCCTGAAGTTCGACGCCGATACGCGAGTTCCGCTCGGACCCGAACCTGAGTTCAAGTACTTCGCGGGAGGAGTGCTCGCGGATCAAGCTGGCCGGCGAACCCTCGGCCATGATCTTGCCCTTGTCCACCACGATCAGGCGGTCGCAGAGCTGCTCTGCCTCGTCCATGTAGTGGGTGGTCAGGATCAGTGTGACGCCGTTTTCCTTGAGCCGGAAAAGGCGGTCCCAGAGGATGTGCCGGGCTTGCGGGTCAAGGCCGGTGGTGGGCTCATCGAGCAGGAGGATGCGGGGTTCGTTGATGAGCGACCGCGCGATGGTGAGCCGCCGTTTCATGCCGCCGGACAGCGCATCCACTTTGGAGTTGGCCTTGTCCGTGAGCTGCGCGAATTCCAGGAGCTCGTCCGCTTTGGGCCGCAAGTAGCTCAGCGGCAGGCCGAAGTAACGGCCATAGACGATCAGGTTCTCGCGGACCTTCAGTTCTTCGTCAAGGTTGTCCTGCTGCGGAACGACCCCCAGGTGTGCCCTGACTTCGGGACCATGTGATTCCGGGTCCAGGCCCATGATGTTCAGCGTTCCTGAAGTGCGCTGCGAGACGCCGCCGATCATTTTCATGGTGGTGGATTTGCCCGCGCCGTTGGGGCCGAGCAGACCAAAGGACTCCCCCGCCGGAACATCGAAGGAGATGTTGTCCACGGCTGTGAGCTCGCCATAGGTCTTGGTGAGGTTCCGCGCGCTGATGACGGTGGGTGGGTTCATGTCGAAGCTGGTTTGCCACGATTCGGAGTGTGTTGCAGAGCCGGTTGCTTCATTGTGCACCCTCAGCAGACTAGTAGCGCCAACGAATATGTGAAAGGGCTCTTGCAGATATTTTTGCAAGAGCCCTCTCGTTTTCGCTTCCGTCCAGGTCAGGACGGTGGCTGCGAGCGCAATACCTCCAACCGCTGCCGGAACTCCGTCTCATCAATTTCGCCCCGTGCATACCGTTCGCGCAGCACGCCCTCAGCACCCTGGGTTGCTGCCCAGTGATGGTTGCGGCGCCAAGCCCGCCGGCCGACGAAAATGAATAGGAAAATCACGAGGATCCAGAACAGCGGGAATAGGAGGAAGAACGGCCAAAACGTACCGTCACCCCAGGGACCGTGCGCGGCGACGGTGGCCGGCAGCTGTGCCAGCGCTCCCCCGCGCGTGGTGGTCTCCCCGACGATTGAAGTCAATGCGGTGAACATGTCAGTGATCCAAACTCTCTCCGCCGTTTCCCGGCGTGAACCGTCTTTCGGCTCTGGTTCGAGTCTGCCCGCGGACGGTCGGCGGGACGTCCGCCGTCGGGAGTCACCTGAAGGCGCTGCCATACTCCCTTGGGAGGCGGTGGTAGCCCGTCAGCTGCTCCAGCCTGGCCTCACCAGCCCTGATTCATACGCGAGCACCACCAGTTGGGAGCGGTCGCGGACCATCAGCTTGGTCATGATGCGCGATACGTGGGTCTTCGCAGTCAGCGGGGTGATGAACAGGCGTTCGGCGATCTCTGCATTGTTTAGGCCCTCGCCCACCAAGGCCAAGACTTCGCGTTCGCGTTCCGTCACCTGTTCGAGGGGAATCACTTTTCCTGCCGCCCGGCTCTGGGACGCCATTTGTGCCATGATCCGCCGGGTGACCGAGGGCGAGAGCAACGCATCGCCGTCGTGGACCACCCGGACGGCGCGGATGAGCTCCGTAGGTTCGGTGTCCTTGACCAGGAAACCAGCTGCGCCCGCGCGGACGGCCTCGGCGATGTACTCGTCGAGCTCGAAGGTTGTCAGGATGATGATGCGTGTGCCGGACAGGGTTGGGTCGGCAAGAATCCTGCGGGTGGCGGTGAGGCCGTCGTCGTCGGGCATCCGGATGTCCATGAGGATGACGTCCGGTTTGTCGCGCGCCGCCAGCCTCACTGCCTCCCTGCCCGTGCCGGCCTCGGACACCACTTCCATGTCCGGTTCAGCGTCCAGGAGGGCACGGAAGCCCGCCCGGATGAGGGTCTGGTCATCGGCGAGGAGGATGCGGATCATGGGTGGTTTCCTTCCGCCTGGTCTGTTGTGGGCAGCAGCGCCTCTACGCGGAGCCCGGGCTGGAGTTCGTGCAGCGTGAGCGTCCCGCCCAAGGCGACCGCCCTCTCGCGCATCCCCGTGAGGCCGTTGCCCGGGAGCGCCCCGCCCATGCCCGCGCCGTCGTCGTCTATCCGGACAGTCAGGGCCTCCTCCGCATGGGAAAGATGTACGACGGCGGATTGGGCACCTGAGTGCCTGCCGACGTTGGTCAGGGCTTCCTGGATGATCCGGTACGCCGCTTCCTGCTGGGCCAGGCCGACGAGATCATGGTTCGACTGGTCCTCGAAGCGCACCTGCAGGCCCCCCAGCTCCGCGATCTTCACAAGTTCGGGGATCCTGGCAAGCGTAGGGCGGGCCGCCGGGGCAAGCGGGACGTCCTCCCGCAACACGCCCAGGAGTTGCCGGACTTCCGTGAGGGATTCCTTGCTGGCTGCCTTGATGGCCTCCAGAGCAGGCCTGAGTTTCGCGGGATCGTCCGAGCCCACGTGCAAGGCTACAGATGCCTGCACGTTGATCATGGACAAGGAATGAGCCACCACATCGTGGATATCGCGGGCGAGCGTGAGCCGGTATTCATCGCGTTCGGCCTTCCGGGCGGCCTCCCGGCGGCGTCGGTATTCCGCGAACCGCTCGCTCCGGCGTCGGAATCCCTGTCCTATCAGCACCAAAATGGCAGCCCATCCCACCCCGGCTGAAGCGCGGAGGGGCCAGTTGGGATCGCCGCTGAGTGCGGCCGCGAACACCACTGCGGCAGCGGCGATTCCGGCCCCCACCCACGCCTGCCAGCGCAAACCCGCCGACGACGTGAGAACTATGGCCACCGCCAGGGAGAGCGGAATGGGACCCCAGGGGTAGCCCAGGCCAACATAGGCCCCCGTGGCCACGAGGGCGACGGGAAGCATAACCGCAGGCGCCCGCCTCCGGAACGCCAGTCCCGCAGGCCCGGCCAGCAGCAACAGGATCGCAAGCGCGTCCAACGGGCGTGGGGCGTCCTGATGGCCCGCGGAGAAAAGCGTCCCCGCCACCTGGATGAGGGCCACCGTGATGACGATGAAGCTCGTGGGTGGGCCTGCAAAACGGCGGCCACCAGGGAAACGGGGTTGCATACACCGAGCCTAGCTTTGGTCCCGGGTGTTCGTCGTCGGGTTAACGGAGCAGGGCGACTACTCCCGAAGGAGTAGACGCCCTGCGTTTTCGACTGCTGGTACGCCTCAGGCGATGCCCGCTGCGCGCTCGGCGCTCTCCACAACGTTGGCGAGCAGCATGGCGCGGGTCATCGGACCCACGCCGCCCGGGTTCGGGGACAGCCAGGCGGCGACGTCGGCAGCTGCCGGGTCCACGTCTCCGGTGACCACAGCCTTGCCGTTACTGTCCTCCACGCGGCTGACACCGACGTCGAGCACTACTGCGCCCGGCTTCAGGTCTCCAGCCTTGATCATGTGCGGCACGCCTGCAGCGGCAATCACGACGTCGGCCTGCTTGAGTTCCGCGGGCAGGTCAACGGTGCCCGTGTGCGCCAGGATGACCGTGGCGTTGACTTCCCTGCGGGTGAGCAGGAGGCCGATCGGGCGGCCAATGGTGACGCCGCGGCCCACTACCAGGACGCGCTTGCCGTTGAGCTCGATGCCGTGCCGGCGCATCAGTTCCACACAGCCCTTGGGTGTGCAGGGAAGCGGGGACTTCATTTCGCCACTGACGTTGGCCACCAGGCGGCCAAGGTTCATGGGGTGCAGGCCATCGGCGTCCTTGTTCGGATCCATGGCTTCCAGGATGACGTCCTGGTCAATGTGCTTGGGCAGCGGCAACTGGACGATGTAGCCCGTGCATTCCGGGTTCTCGTTGAGTTCGCGGACAACCTTCAGGAGGTCTTCCTGGGTGATGTCCTCGGGCAGGTCCCGGCGGATGGACTGGATGCCCACCTCGGCGCAGTCCTTGTGCTTGCCGCCGACGTACCAGGTGCTGCCGGGGTCCGAACCCACCAGGATGGTGCCCAGGCCTGGGACGATGCCCTTTGCTGCGAGGACGGAAACGCGTTCGGTCAGTTCTGCCTTGATGGCTGCGGCGGTGGCCTTGCCGTCAAGGATCTGTGCGGTGGACTGTGTCATTCCATCTGCTCTTTCTGGTGGTGACCTATTCAAAGGTTCATGCAACGGGACCCGCCGCCGATGGTGTGGCGGCGGATCCCGTTGTTTCCGGGCCATGCCCGGGTGGTGCTTATGTGCGCTTTTTGCCGAGGGAGCGGCGGGTTACCACTGCTCGTGCTGCGGGTACAGCGGGAAGTCCGCGGCGAGCTTGTCCACTCGGGCCTGGAGGGACTCGACGTCGGTGGCGGAGCCTGCCTTCAGCGCGGTGGCGATGATCTCGGCAACCTCGGTGAACTCGGTGGCACCGAATCCGCGGGTAGCCAGTGCAGGCGTACCGATGCGGAGGCCGGAGGTGACCATCGGCGGGCGGGGGTCGAACGGAACGGCGTTGCGGTTCACGGTGATGCCCACCGAGTGCAGGAGGTCTTCAGCCTGCTGGCCGTCCAGCTGCGAGTTACGCAGGTCCACGAGGACCAGGTGGACGTCGGTGCCGCCGGTGAGGACCGAAACGCCTGCCTCGGCAACGTCGGACTGGTTGAGACGGTCTGCAATGATCTTGGCGCCCTCAAGCACGCGCTCCTGGCGTTCCTTGAATTCCTCGCTGCCGGCGATCTTGAAGGCAACAGCCTTGGCCGCGATGACGTGCATGAGCGGACCGCCCTGCTGGCCGGGGAAGACGTTGGAGTTGATCTTCTTGCCGTACTGTTCCTTGGCCAGGATCACGCCGGAACGCGGTCCTGCGAGGGTCTTGTGCACGGTGGAGGTGACGACGTCGGAGTGCGGCACGGGGCTCGGGTGCAGGCCTGCTGCAACCAGGCCGGCGAAGTGTGCCATGTCCGTCCAGAGGAGCGCGCCAACCTCGTCCGCGATGGAGCGGAAGGCCGCGAAGTCCAGGTGGCGGGGGTACGCGGACCAGCCGGCGATGATGACCTGCGGCTTCTCCGCGATGGCCTGCTCGCGCAGCTTGTCCATGTCCACGCGGAAGGTGTCTTCTTCCACCTGGTAGGCAGCAACCTGGTAGAGCTTGCCGGAGAAGTTCAGCTTCATGCCGTGGGTCAGGTGGCCACCGTGCGCCAGGGAGAGGCCGAGGATCTTGTCGCCCGGAGTGATCATGGCGGACAGTGCTGCGGCGTTCGCCTGGGCACCGGAGTGCGGCTGTACGTTGGCGTACTCGGCACCGAAGAGTTCCTTGACGCGGTCGATCGCCAGCTGCTCCGCGACGTCGACGTATTCACAGCCGCCGTAGTAGCGGCGGCCCGGGTAACCCTCGGCGTACTTGTTGGTCAGGACGGAGCCCTGTGCTTCCATCACGGCGCGCGGGGCGAAGTTTTCGGAGGCGATCATTTCCAGGGTGCCGCGCTGGCGGCCGAGTTCCTGGTCGAGGACTGCTGCGATCTCGGGATCGAGCTCAGCGAGCGACTGGTTGCTGACAGTCGCGGAAGTGGTGGTAGGCACGGAGATCTCCTGGCTAGGCAACGGGTGGTGCTACAGGTCAGGCTACCGGCAGCAGCATTCCCGCGTCCCCTTGATTACGGAGGCATTGGTCACGTGCGTGCAGCGGTAAGACATGACCCTCGGCCCAGGCGTACGATCCGTGGTCTTCGTGATTGCCGCTCCCTGGTGGTAGTCCACCCAACGCCAGTTGCGACCCGTTAACAGTACAACATGGCGGCACAGGTAGGCTTATCCGTGTGACTGATTCCGCCGCTTTCGTAGTAACACTGTCCTGCCCAGACCGCCCCGGCATCGTCCACGCCGTTGCCGGCGCCTTGCTCGAAGCCGGTTGCAACATCGCCGATTCCCAGCAGTACGGAAGCCCCAGCACAGGCAACTTCTTCATGCGGGTGGAGGCAACCACGACGTCCCCTCAGGACGAACTGGCCGCCGCCTTGCGGCCGGTAGCTGAGTCCTTTGGCATGACGTGGCAGATCAACCCGGTGGGCCAGAAAGTCCGCACCATCATTCTCTGTTCCAAGGATGCGCACTGCCTCAACGACCTCCTGTTCCAGCAGCGCACGGGTACGCTGCCAATCGAGGTTCCGGCGATTGTTTCAAACCACCGCGACCTTGAGGAGCTGGCCCGGTTCTACGGGATCCCGTTCCACCACATTCCCGTGACACCGGAGACCAAGCCGCAGGCCGAGGCCGAGCTGCTCAAGCTCATTGCTGACCACGACGTCGAGCTCACGGTCCTGGCGCGTTACATGCAGGTCCTCTCCAACGAGCTCTGCACGGAGTTGAACGGCAAGGCCATCAACATCCACCACTCGTTCCTGCCGTCCTTTAAGGGTGCCAAGCCGTACCACCAGGCCCACGCCCGCGGTGTGAAGATCATCGGCGCCACGGCCCACTATGTGACCGCCGACCTCGATGAGGGCCCGATCATCGAGCAGGAAGTCATCCGCGTTGACCACGCACGCACGGCTGCCCAGTTCGTGCAGATGGGCCGGGACGTGGAGGGACGCACCCTGGCCCAGGCCGTTCAGTGGCACGCCGAACACCGCGTACTCCTGGACGGCACCCGCACCGTTGTATTCAACTGACTCCCGTCCCAACTGACTGGCAATAGTGGTTGTTCGAAGGGCTCATAGCAACCACTACTGCCAGTCAGTTCGGCGATCTACGCTGGGGGTATGCAAGACCACGAGGCTGACCTCGCCGTTTTCTACGACCGCCAAGCCCCGGTCCCGAACACCCGTGCGCTGACACCGCATCGTGTTGAGTGCCGGGAATGGTTCGTCCGGCTCTTGAAGGACGAGCACCGACACTCCGTGTTCGAGCTGGGCTGCGGGACCGGCGTCGAGGGCCTGGAATTTGTCCGCGCAGGACTGCATTACACCGGCGTGGACCTCTCAGAGGAGAGCATTCACCTGGCGCGGGCGCATGGGCTGGATTGTTCAGTGGCCAGCGGACGCAGCCTGCCTTTTGTTGATGGCGCGTTTGCGGCCGTTTGGACCATGAGCACCCTGCTGCATGTCCCCAACAGCAGGATTCACGACGTCGTCAGCGAACTTGTGCGGGTCAGCGCGGCTGGTGCGCTAATCGCCGTCGGGCTTTGGTCAGGTGAGGACGTGGAAGTTCTAAACCCCGAGGACGTCGAAGAGCCGCGGCGCTTCTTCAGCCGCCGCAGCGACGACACCGTGCGGCGGATCTTCGGAGAGCACGGCGTGATCGAGCATTTCCGGACCTGGCCGGAAGGTACGGGTGTGGAGTCCGGACCCGGCGCCGGGAACTGGACTCAGCACTACCAATTCCTGGTCCTGCGCACCCCCTCGCCCAACTAGGTCGCATTTGTGCGCGTTTTGAGCGCTCATAACGCGCACTGCTGCGACCCAGTTGGGAACTAAGCTGGCTCCATGGCTCCCTCTTACACCTTTGCCGGGGACACTCCGGCCATCCATGAATCTGCGTTCGTTGCGCCCACCGCATCCATCATTGGCAAGGCGACTCTGGCCGAGGACTCCAGCGCCTTCTATGGAGTTTCGGTCCGCGCCGATACGGCTGCCATCAGCGTCGGTTCCGGCTCCAACCTTCAGGACAACGTAGTCCTGCACGCCGACCCGGGATTCCCCTGCACCGTTGGCGAGCGCGTCTCCATTGGGCACAGCGCAGTGGTCCACGGCTGCACTGTGGAGGACGACTGCCTCATCGGAATGAGCGCCACCATCCTCAACGGCGCGGTGATCGGCACGGGCTCGCTCATTGCCGCTGGCGCCGTGGTCCTGGAAGGCACGGTGATTCCGCCACGCTCACTGGTGGCGGGTGTGCCGGCCAAGGTTCGCCGGGAATTGACCGACGACGAATTCGAAGGCGTCAAGCACAACGCCGCCCACTACAAGGACCTCGCGGCCGCGCATAGGGAAATGCACAGGGAGATGCACGGGGCCTAATCAACGAATGCGGGGCCTGGTCTGCATCCCCACCGCCTCCCTCACTTCGCAAGCTCAGCCAGGGAACCCGGGCTGCGTGGGCCCTGCGAATGGTTGGGACGCAGGGCAGGCCCCGCAACGTTGAAAATTAGTCCAGGCTGATCGGGCCGAATTCGTCCAGCAGATCACCCGGACCGGGGTTTTCGGCAGCAGAGGATCCGCCCAAGTGGTTCACCACGCCCCACACGGCGTTCAGGCCCGTGGTCACTGCGCCTTCGGCCCATCCGGCGGTGAAGGACACGTCGTCCCCGGCCAGGAAGATGCCGCGTTGGCTTTCCGGCAACTGATCCTGCTTGAAGTGGGTGAAGAGCCGCTGCTGGTACCGGTAATGGCCCGGCAGGTTGGCTTTGAAGGCACCCATGAAGTTGGGGTCCGCTTCCCAGGACACAGTGATCGGCTGCCCCACAATGTGGCTGGCAATGTCTACGCCCGGATAGATCTGTTCCAGCGAGTGCAACATGAGTTTGACGCGCTCTTCGGCAGTAAGCGCAAGCCACTTCAGCGCGTCGTCGTTCCATGTGTAGGACAAGAGGATCACAGCGGGCTTGTCAGGGCCGTCGTCGAGCAAGTATGTGGCCCGGTTGAGGCGGTCGGTGAGCGTCATGGACAAGACTTCGCGGCCGGTTTCCGGATCGATATCCTTCCAGAACGGCCGGTCCACCATCACGAACGTCTTCGAGGACTGCATGTAGTGCGAGCGCTCGATCGCCGTCCACAGCTCGGCCGGGAACAGCGCTTCCTCGGTGTGGATACGCGTGGACAGCAGCCACGACTGGCAAGTGGTCACCACCGCTTGGTACGTGGCTTCGCGTCCCCAGTTTTCGCGCACTACCAAATCACCGTTCTCGGCGCGGCGGATGTTGTCCACGGCTCCGCGCGGCGAGCCGGAGTGCAGCGACGACAGTGACGTGCCGGCGGGCCAGTGCTTAAGGTCCGACGGCGCGTGGTTCCACAGTGCCTCGGGGAGCCTTTGCGCTCCTCCCGAGATGAGCCGGTGCTGGTCGTCTGCGTCCGTGTAGACGACCCTGAGAATCTCCAGGATGGAGTTGGGGAAATCGGTGTCCCAACCGCCAGTGCCAAAGCCGACCTGGCCGAACGCTTCGCGGTGGGCGAAGCCGGCTTCCTTGAAGGACTTGCTGGCTGCGATGAATCCGTAGAAGGTCAGCTCGTCCAATTCGGGCAGGAGTGCGTTCCAGAGTTCCTTGATCCGCTTGGTATCGCGGGCTTTGATAGCTTCCTGCATTTCGGCGAACGCAGCGCCATCGTTGATTGCGGCTTTCCAGGCATCGGCTACTTCCTGGAAAAATACCGGTAGCTCAGCTGCTGTTGTGGCGTAGTGCTTCTTACCCGCAAGTTCGATCACTGTGCTGGACGTCGCCGGGGCCATCGGGTTGGGGAAGTCCTGCGTTTCCAAGCCAAGAAGGTCCACGTAGTGGTAGAAGGCTTTGCCGGAAACCGGGAAACGCATGCCACCAAGATCGGCTACGACGCCTGGCGCCGACGGGAAGCTCGCCGTGCGAAGACGGCCTCCGATCTGGTCGGCCTCGTAGATGACGGGCTTGAGGCCGAGCTTCATCAGCTCATAGGCGGTGACCAGTCCTGACAGGCCGGCGCCGATGACGGCCACTTCCGTGCCGTAGCGCTCTTCCGGAATGCTTCCGAGTCCGTCCGGGTGCGCCAGGTAATGGTCATAACTGAAGGGGAAGTCCGGGTTCAGCATGGTGATGGGGGCTTCGCCTGCCTTCGCCTCGGAGGCGGCGACGTCGGCTGTGGGAAGTTCGGTAGCGATGGTCATCAGTTTGCGGCTTTCACAGTTTCCGGGCTCACGGCCCTGGTGGTCAGTTCACGGTAGTCCTCATCGCTGAGCGCGGCTACCTTGGAATTCCGGCGTCCGTAGCCGAAGTAGATGGCGATGCCCACCAGCATCCAAACACCGAACGTGATCCAGGTGTCGGCGCCGAGGTTGAGCATCAGGAAGGCACACATGAGGGTGCCCAGGATCGGGGTGATCGGGTACAGCGGAACCCGGAAACTGCGGTCAAGATCCGGGCGGTTGCGCCGGAGATAAATCACGGCGACGTTGACCAGCGCGAAGGCGAAGAGCGTACCGATGCTCGTTGCGTCAGCCAAGGCGCCCAGCGGGACCAAGCCAGCGGTGAGGGCGACGGCGGTTCCGACTATCAGGGTCCCGGCCACTGGCGTTCCGGTGCGGCGGGAGACGCGGCCGAAGACCTTGGGCACCATGCCATCACGGGACATCGAGAGCAGGATGCGGGTCTGGCCGTAAAGGACGGTCAGCACGATACTGGCGATGGCAAGCACCGCACCGGCAGAGAAGACGAGGGCGATCCACGGCTGCCCGGTGATCTCATGCAGGATCTGGACCAGGGCAGCTTCCGTGCCATCGAACCAGCCCCACGGACGGGCACCGATCGCGGCAACGGAGACCAGGACGTAGATGCTGGTGACAATCACCATGGAGAGCAGGATGGCGCGTGGCAGGTCCCGCTTGGGGTTCCTGGCTTCCTCGCCGGCGGTGGAGGCGGCATCGAATCCGATGTAGGAGAAGAACACACTCGAGGCGGCGGCGGAGACGCCTGCTGCACCCATCGGCATGAGGGGCTCGAAGTTCCCGGCGTTGAAAGCGGTGAAAGCGACCGCGCAGAAGAAGATCAGGATGCCCACTTTGATGATGACGATCGCGGTGTTGATCCATGCACTTTCACGGGCGCCCCGGACCAGCAGGATCATGGCAAGAACCACGATCACCATGGCGGGAACATTCACCACCCCGCCATCGCCTGGTGGCTGGCTCATGGCGTCGGGCAGGACCTGTCCAAACGCGGCCAGAGTCTCGTTTACGTACTGGCCGGCGCCCACTGCAACAGCGGCCACGGACACGGCATATTCCAGTACCAGGCACCAACCGCAGATCCACGCCATGCCCTCACCCATGGTGGCGTAAGAGTAGGAGTAGCTGGAACCTGCCACCGGGACGAGCCCGGCCATCTCCGCGTAGGACACTGCCGAGAAGAGGGCAGCCAAACCAGCGATCACGAAGGAGATCCAGATCGCCGGGCCTGCCAGCGGCACGGACTCACCAAGGATCACCAGGATGCCGGTACCCAGCGTTGCGCCGACGCTGATCATGGTCAGCTGAAGGACACCGAAGCTGCGTACCAGCGGCGTGCCGCCTTCGCCGGTTCCGGCCTCGTCGGCCATCTGCCCGATCGGCTTGCGGCGCAGGAGTTGGGCACCGAGGCTCGGCCTGGCCATGCTCGCCGCCGTTGAGTTTTGAGTGTTCACAGGCACAGTCACCCTTGACGTCCCTTCAAAGTAGTTTCGATTTCCCCTCCACAAGACTGGCATATGAGCCACCTCTCACAATGGTGCAAAATGACCTATAGTGTTCAACCATGAGACGTATTGCACAGTACCAAGAGGGCGGCTCGCTCGCCCTCTCCGGTCAGGTCAGAGTGGACCTGTCCGCTATTTCAGACAACATCAGCGCCCTCAAGAACCGGACCAAGGCGCCCTTCTTCATGGCCGTAGTGAAGGGCAACGCCTACGGTCATGGCCTAGTGGAAGTAGCCCGCACGGCTGCCGCTTCCGGGGCTGATTGGCTCGGAACCGCGCAGCTCACAGAAGCCATCGCACTGCGCAAAGCCGGCATCACCGCACCGATCCTTTCGTGGTTGTATCTGGCATCCCAGACGAGCGACACCATCCTGGAAGCACTCGAAAACAACATCGACGTCTCCCTCGGAAGCGTCCACCAACTCCAGGTGCTGGCGGCCATCGCCGAACGCCTTGGCCGTCCCGCCGTCGTACACCTTGAACTGGACAGCGGGCTAAGCCGCGGCGGGGCCCGAAAGGAGGATTGGGCCGAACTTGTAGCTCATGCCCGGCGAGCGGAAGTGGACGGCACGGTGCTGGTCCGCGGCATTTGGACCCACTTGGCGTGGGCCGATGTGCCCGCCCATCCTGGCAACGCCAGCGCTGTTGCGGAGTTCGAAGACGCCGTTCGCGAGGCGCGTGAAGCCGGACTCACGCCTGAACTGAGGCACGTTTCCAGCTCAGCCAACATCCTGGACCGTCCGGAATTCCACTTCGACATGGTCCGGGCCGGACTGGCAATTTACGGCCTCGCTCCCGCAGACCACCTCAACCCGACCGACTTCGGATTGCGGCCGGCCCTCAGCGTCACCGCCCCATTGGTCATGGTCAAGAAGGTCCCGGCAGGCACCGGCGTTAGCTACGAGCACCAAGCCATCACGTATGAACCCCGCTACCTGGGACTCATTCCCCTTGGCTACGCGGACGGCATCCCTAAAGGCATCAGCGGCCGCTCGGTGGTGAACATCGGAGGCCGCAACGTCCCGGTCATCGGCAAGGTCTGCATGGACCAATTCATGGTGGACCTCGGGCCCGACGCGACCGGGATCGACGTCGGCGATACTGCGGTGTTGTTCGGCGACCCGGCCACCGGTGCGGCGAGCGCCGACGATTGGGGCGCTGCGATCGGCAGCCACGGGGATGAAATTATCAACAGGATCGCCCCGCGATTGCCGCGCATATACGCCTCGTCCGAGCGCGCCTCCTTGGACGGCGCCTACGAGTGCCCCGACTACCAGGAGCCGGCCGCCGCCGGGCAGGACAATGTTGCCTGAGCCCGCCACCGCCCGCCTGAGTTTCGTCACGCTGGAACAGTTCCTGGAGCAGCTGCCGCCCGAGTTGAAAATGCTTCACGACGGCGGCAGCGGCGAATCGCTGCTGCGGTGGGTGGAACCGAGCGAACTGGAAGATCCCACCCCGTATCTTCCGGAGGGCGAGTTCCTGCTGACCGCCGGGCTGCCTTTCCTTGGCGAGGGCGGCTCGGCGGCCAGCGTGGACGCCTACGTTCGGCGACTGGTGGGTGCAAAGGTGGCCGCCCTCGGATTTGGCATCAGGCCCTATTTCGACGCCGTCCCGGACGTCCTCCTCGACGCCTGCCGCAGGCACAACCTCACCCTGTTCGAGGTCCCGGAGTCCGTGCCCTTCGCCGCGATTGGCCTGGAGTTCTCCCAGCTCCTGGAATCGGACAACGCCCGCGTATTCCGGCAATTGGCCGAAACCAACCGCCAACTCATGCGGGCAGTCCTCTCCCCCAGGCCGGAGCACGAATTACTTGCAGCCCTCGTCCAGCGTGTGCCCGTGTGGGCGCTGCTGGTCGGGGCGGACGGACGGGTGCGGGCGCGCGGGCACAATGCCGGCGGCAGCACCGGCGTCGAGCATTCCTTGTTGGCGCCGCTGCTGGAACGGTTGCTGACCGGCAGCGGGCCGCGCGTGGAGATGGATGGTTTCGAGCAGCCTGGGTCTGCCTTGGTGTTCGGTCATCCCCTGCGCAGTACCAAGGACGCGAACCTTGGGGCGCTGATTCTTGGTTCGGACGCTCCGCTGACGCCCGCGCAGAACAATGTGGTGCAATCGGCGGTGGGTTTGCTGGAGTTGCTGGTCCGTCAACGAACCAGCGGTTCACTTGCTCCGAGCCAGCTTGCCACGGCATTGCTCCTGCATCCCGATACCTTGTCCACCGGCGCCACCAAGCACGTCAACGGACTCAAAGACCTGCTGGCGCAGAGCCTTTCCTCGACGCGCTCCGGACAGATGCGCGTAGTGCAGGGCATCAAGGCCGAATCCCCTGACTGGCCCGCTGGCGACGGCCCGGTCCGCGAGCTGCTGCAGTGGCGCAGGCTGTTCGATACCAAGCTCGTGGAAATAACCGACTACGGTTTCGCGGCCATCACCCGGTTGAAAGTGGATGACGCGCTGCTTGCCGACGTCGAGAAGCTGGGCTGGAGGCTGGCGATCGGCGAGCCGACCGAACTCACCGGGCTTGCCGCGGCCTACCAGCGGGTGAGCTCGCTGCGGAGCCGCGTATTGTCCAGCGGAAAGAGTGTCCGCGTGGAGGAAGTGCAATGGTCGGTGACTGGTCTGCTTGGACGCGAGGCGGGGTCCATGCTGGCCGAGCGCCTCCTGGCCCCGGTTTTGTCTTTGGAACCTGATCGCCGTGACCCACTGCTGTCCGTACTGCACGGGTGGCTCAGCGAAAACGGAAGCTGGGACGGTTCCGCCAAGCTGCTGGGCCTGCACCGCAACAGCGTCCGGCGGCAAATTGGCGTCCTCGGCGAGCTGCTGGACATGGACCTCAACCAGGCACAGGTCCGGGCGGAACTCTGGATTGCCTTGCAGTATGCGGACGAGCTTGTTGCTGGGCCTGACGCCGGCGCTTAGGCACCCGCCTCCCACTCCCGGTATAGCTCAGGCCGCCGTTCGCGCAGATAATCGACTTCGTCGCGTGCGGTTTTCACCGTCTCCGTGCCCACTTCCGCGAACAGGAGCGCTGCCGACTCCCCCGCCGCCGCGAGCAACGAGCCATCGGGGCCGGCAACCACGCTGCCGCCGAGGAAGTTGTAGATGTCCTCGTGCCCGCTGTGGTTGGCGTACGCAACGTTGAGCTGGCTCTCCACCGCGCGGGCCCTGATGAGCACTTGCGGCACGCTATCGAATCCCATGGACAGAGCCGTTGGGACCAGCAGGAGTTCAGCCCCGCGGGTTGCCGCTGCCCGGACTGCCTCCGGGAACTCGACGTCGTAGCAGATCAGCATCGATGTTCGGACCCCGTTGAAATCCACGACGGCGGGAGGTTCTTGGGCGCCCACGAACGCCTTGCGCTCCTCCGCACCAAAGAGGTGGACCTTGGCGTAATGGAGGAGTTCCTCGCCATTGCCGTCCACGAGTGTGGCGGTGATGTGCCACGCGTTGTCCTCCGAAGCCGGCGCCGGAAGGCTGTACACGAGCCCGATGTTGTGCTGGCGGGCGATGCCGGAAAGGCGTTGGCGGATGCCCGGGAGCGTTGCCGGATCCAATTCGGCGTGAAGCCGCAGCGGTGCGTAGCCCACCGGAAAGAGCTCCGGAGTCAGGAGCAGTCCTGCCCCTGCCTGTGCGGCGCGCCGGGCGGCGTCGTCGATCGTGCGCAGGTTCGCCTCAACGTCCAGGACGGAAGCGTTGGCCTGCAGGACGGATAGCAGCATCATTACCACCTTGGTTGCACCGGGTACCGGACCGGTGAGGGCCGGAAGTCTTCTTGTTTCCAGACTAGGCCCGGGGTCTGACACGTGGAGCGGGGCATTTAGACCCGGACGCGAGCGACACGGGACGCATTGCACGCACACCGCCCCGCAACCTTCCGGGCCACGCCACCCAGCCCCATTTTGCGAGTCCCACTCTGCGCCCCAACCATTCGCAGGGCCCACGCCGCCCGGGTTCCCTGGCTGAGCTTGCGAAGTCAGGGAGGCGGTGGGGATGCAGACCTCAGGCCCACAACGGGAGGACTGAGCGCCTCTTGCGTTGGAGTATGTCGGGGAAGCTTGACTCCTTGTGTTCACTTCTTGACTACAACGCTGCTTTTGGGGCAATCTTCTTGTCATGCCCGCTACGCAGCGCTCAACGAAGAGCCAACCACGAAAACCCGGCTCGCAGTCCGCGCTCCGGCACCTGAACCAGCAACGGATTATCGAGTGCTTGCTGAGTGGGCCGTCAACGCAAGCCGAGCTTTCAAGGCAGACCGGGCTCTCCACCGCCACGGTGTCCAACATCGTGAAAATCATGCAGGACGCAGGCCTCGTTTCCACCGAGCCAACCACCAGCTCCGGACGCCGGGCAACCAACGTGAGGTTGAACAGCAACGGTGCAGTCGCCGTCGGAATCGACTTTGGCCGACGCCACCTGCGGGTGGTTCTGGCATCCCTCGGCTACCACGTCATCGCAGAGGATTTCATCGAACTTCCGCTCGGCCACCACGCAGAGGAAGGGATCGCTGCGGCGGTTCGGCTGCTGGGCCGATTGCTGGCAGAAAATGGCATCGATCCCAGTGCGGTAGTGGGAGCCGGCGCGGGCATCCCGGGCCCCATTGACCGCAGGACAGGGACCGTCGCCCAGGGTGCGATCCTGCCCGAATGGGTGGGAATCGACATCCTTCATAGGCTCGAGGAAGCCCTGAATTGTCCCGTATTTGTTGATAATGACGCCAATCTCGGAGCGTTATCTGAGGTGACCTGGGGACCCCACAGCGGGGTGTCCAACCTGATGTTCCTCAAGATCGGTTCGGGTATTGGTTCGGGCCTGATTCTGAACGGCGTGCCGTACTACGGGAACGTGGGCATCACAGGCGAAATCGGCCATGCAACCATCCACGAGCACGGGCTGATGTGCCGGTGTGGCAACCGCGGCTGCCTGGAAACCATCGCGTCCACCACCACCATGATCGAGCTGCTAGGCAGGGGAAAAGAGACATCGCTGACGCCCCAGGACATCGTCCGGAATTGCCTTGCCGGCGACTCCGCAACCCAACGTGTGGTGGATGATGCGGGCCTTGCCGTGGGGCGAGCACTGGGCAACGTCGCCAATCTGATCAACCCTGAAGTGATCGTCGTCGGCGGCCCCCTGGCAGGCCTCGGCGACCTCCTTCTCAACCCCATTCGCAGGGGCCTTGTTCGCCACGCCGTGCCCGTGGTGGGGGAAACAACGCACCTCGCAATGTCGTCCTTGGGAGCACGTGCCGAAGCGCTTGGCGCAGCAGCCTTGGTGTTCCAACAGGCCGGAATCACGGGTAGATAACGAAATCGTTAGCTGGTTCTTGTGTTCAAGTCTTGACGACAAGACACGTGATCCAGTTTACTTTTTCATCAGACAGCTCCGCCATTTGGGGAGCGACAACGAAGTCATGCATTGGAGGCGTAAGGGCTGATGACAACCCTCGACACGCAAGACGAGCCGATCCTCTTGGAGATGCGCTCGATCACGAAGGAATTCCCTGGTGTGAAGGCCTTGTCGAATGTGAGCCTGCGCGTAAAGGCCGGCGAGATCCACGCAATCTGTGGCGAGAACGGTGCTGGAAAATCCACCCTCATGAAAGTTCTCTCCGGCGTGTACCCCCACGGCAGCTACACCGGCGACATCGTGTACATGGCCGAAACGCAGCAATTCAAGGACATCCGCGCAAGTGAAGCTGCGGGCATCGTCATCATCCACCAGGAATTGGCGTTGATCCCGGAATTGTCCATCATGGAGAACATCTTCCTGGGCAACGAGCCAACCAAATGGGGTGTCATCGACTGGGCCGAAGCCCGGAAGCGCTCCGTAGAGCTGCTGGCCAGGGTAGGTCTCCGTGAGGACCCCGATACCCCCATCAAGGAAATCGGCGTCGGCAAGCAGCAGCTGGTGGAAATCGCCAAGGCGCTGAACAAGTCGGTCCGCCTGCTGATCCTGGACGAGCCCACAGCAGCCCTGAACGAATCGGACTCCCAGCACCTGCTGGACCTGATCCTGGGGCTGAAGGGCAAGGGAATCACCTCGATCATCATTTCCCACAAGCTCAACGAGATCGAACAGATCGCCGACGAGATCACCATCATCCGTGATGGAAAGTCCATTGAAACGCTGAACGTCAAGCGGGATGGCGTTGACGAGGACCGCATCATCAAAGGCATGGTGGGCAGGACCCTCGAGTCCCGCTTCCCCGATCACGAGCCGAAGATCGGTGAGGTCTTCTTCGAAGTGAAGGATTGGACGGTGGGTCACCCGCAGATCCAGGATCGCCTGATCTGCAAGGGCTCCAACTTCTATGTGCGCCGCGGTGAAATCGTGGGCTTCGCAGGACTCATGGGTGCCGGCCGCACGGAACTTGCCCGCTCTCTGTTCGGACACTCCTACGGCCGTTACATCAAGGGACAGGTTTACAAGGACGGCAAGCCGGTCAACCTCCGCAGCGTCCGGGCGGCTATCGACGCCGGCCTGGGCTACGTCACGGAAGACCGGAAGTCCCTCGGCCTGAACCTGCTGGATGACATCAAGACCACCACGGTTGCAGCGAATCTCCGTGCAATCAGCAAGTACACGGTGGTGGACGACCGCAAGGAGTTCTCGGTGGCAGAGGAGTACCGAAAATCCCTGCGCACCAAGACGCCGTCAGTGGAGGAAGGCGTAGCCAAGCTCTCGGGCGGAAACCAGCAGAAAGTGGTGCTGGCCAAATGGATGTTCACCGATCCGGATCTCCTGATTTTGGATGAACCGACGCGAGGAATCGACGTAGGCGCCAAGTATGAGATCTACGGCATCATCCAGAGGCTGGCGAACCAGGGCAAGGGAGTGATTGTCATTTCCTCGGAGCTGCCGGAACTCCTGGGCCTGTCCGACCGCATTTACACCATTTTTGAAGGCGCCATCACCGGTGTCCTGGACAAGAACGAAGCCAGCCAGGAAAGCCTGATGAAACTCATGACCTCCGCCCGCAAGACGGCCTGACCGTTGGCCCAGACTCACCCCTTCCTGACACAAGGACCAAAACAATGAACGCGCTCAAGAAGCTATTTGGTGGCAATACCCGCCAGTTCGGCATGATCTTCGCCCTGGTGGCACTTATCGTCTTCTTCCAGATCTTCACCGAGGGCCGGACACTGACGCCGGGCAACGTGATCAACCTGTTCAACGGCAACTCCTACATCCTGATCCTGGCCATCGGTATGGTCCTGGTCATTATTGCCGGCCACATCGACCTCTCTGTGGGCTCAGTGGCCGCATTTGTGGGTGTTTCCGTGGCTCTCGCCATCCGCGACTGGGGTATCCCCTGGTACATGGGCGTGCTCTTCGGGCTGGTGCTCGGTGCCGTGATCGGGGCCTGGCAAGGATTCTGGACAGCGTATGTGGGCATCCCCGCCTTCATCGTGACGCTGGCAGGCATGCTCCTGTTCCGTGGTTTCAACCAGTTCGTGGGCAAATCCAACACCATCCCCGTCCCCAGCGACTTCCAGTACCTGGGCTCCGGCTACCTGCCTGAAATTGGCCCGAACACTGGCTTCAACAACCTCACGTTGCTGTTGGGAATCCTGGCCGCCGCGTTCGTTGTCATCATGTCCCTGCGGGCCCGGGCTACCAACAAGGCACTTGGCGCCGACGTTCCCGAGCTCTGGGTCGAGGTCACCAAGCTGGTCCTGATCTGCGGTGCCATCCTCTACGCCACGTACCTGTTCGCCACCGGCCGCCCCGGAACCTCCTTCCCTATCCCCGGTTTGATCCTGGCCGTGTTGGTCCTGATCTACGGTTTCATCGCTGACAAGACCGTCCTGGGCCGCCACGTCTACGCCGTGGGTGGCAACCGGCACGCTGCAGAACTGTCCGGTGTGCAGTCCAAGAAGGTCAACTTCATGGTCATGCTCAACATGTCCGTCCTTGCAGGCCTCGCCGGCATGATCTTCGTTGGCCGATCCACCGCATCGGGTCCGTTTGACGGCGTCGGTTGGGAACTGGACGCAATCGCAGCCGTGTTCATCGGTGGCGCCGCCGTTACAGGTGGCGTTGGTACCGTGATCGGCTCGATCGTCGGTGGCCTGGTGATGGCCGTACTGAACAATGGCCTGCAGCTTCTGGGCGTAGGTGCCGACCTTACCCAGATCATCAAGGGCCTGGTGCTCCTCGCCGCTGTCGCCTTCGACGTCTACAACAAGACCCAAGGCAAGCGGTCCATCACCGGCCTGCTACTGAAGAACTTCCAGCGCAACAACGACATCAAGCCGGACGAAACCACGTCCACCAAAGAGGTCATCTCCAAGGAAGCCTGACCGGTTTCCGCCTGACTCGCTCCACCCCACCACACAGAAAGTGAACCAAGATATGCGAATGTTTGGTAAAGCAGGAAAGGCAGCAGCAGTCGCTGCCATCGCGGCACTGGCGCTGACGGCCTGCGGCCGCTCCGACAGCGGCTCAAGCAGCAGCACAGCTGGCGGGGAAGCGTTCCCCAAGGACTCGCTGATCGGCGTCGCCCTTCCACAGAAGACCAGTGAAAACTGGGTCCTCGCGGAGAAGCTGTTCAACGACGGCCTCAGCGGCGCCGGGTTCAAGCCCGACGTCCAGTTCGCCAACGGCGGCGTGTCCGAGCAGCAGAACCAGATCAGCGCCATGGTCACCAAGGGTGCCAAGGTAATCATCGTTGGTGCGATCGACGGCGCGCAGCTGGGTACGCAGCTCAAGCAGGCCAAGGACTCCGGCGCCACGGTCATTGCCTATGACCGTCTGCTCCTGAACACGGAGAACGTGGACTACTACGTGGCGTACGACAACTTCAAGGTCGGTGTGTTGCAGGGCCAGGCCCTGCTGGACGGTTTGAAGGCCAAGAAGCCTTCCGGACCGTACAACATCGAGCTCTTCGCGGGCTCCCCGGATGATGCCAACGCCAAGGTCTTCTTCGACGGCGCCATGAGCGTCCTGAAGCCGAAGATCGACGACGGAACGCTCAAAGTCCTTTCCGGGCAGACCGCCTTCGAGCAGGCTGTAACCCAGGGCTGGAAGGCTGAAAACGCCCAGCGTCGTGCTGACACACTGCTGACCGGCAGCTACGGCACCGCTTCCCTGGACGGCGTCCTCTCCCCGAACGACACCCTGGCCCGTGCAGTGCTGACGTCCGTCAAGGCCGCTGGCAAGCCGCTCCCCGTGGTGACCGGCCAGGACTCCGAGGTTGAGTCCGTCAAGTCGATCATGGCTGGCGAGCAGTACTCCACCATCAACAAGGACACCCGCAAGCTGGTTGAGCATGCCATCACCATGGTGAAGGACCTGCAGGCTGGCAAGCAGCTGGAAATCAATGACAAGGATTCCTACAAGAACGGCGTCAAGACTGTTCCGGCTTACCTGCTCCCGCCGCAGATCGTGACGGCAGCCAACGTCAAGACGGCTTACGTGGACGATCCGGTACTCGGCCCGATCACCAAGTAGCCGAGCACTACTTAACAGCAAAGCCCCGGTCCGCAAAAATTTGCGGGCCGGGGCTTTCGCTTTCCCCAGAACCGTAGGCGCTACTTCCCCTCTTGGACCTTGATCACGCCGGGACCCGAAAAGTTCAGCACCGCATTGCGGACTGCGTCCGGCGATTTCAGCGTCCGGTACCCGTAGTTATCCGAAGGTGACCAGCCGACGTCGGAGGTAAAGTCACGCTGGGCCCATTCAGGTACGTCGGTGCCGGACTCAGCCGCAGCGGCTACCGCCTCCGCCTTGCGTTCCTCAAAGGAGCCTTGGGCGATGGCTTCCAGGTTGACGGGCTCACCGTTAAACCAGGAACCGGTATCACTGAACATATTGCCGTTGTAACTGGTGACTGTAATGGATTCATCGGCGTTCGCCCCGGAGTAGTCAAAGGCGTTGTACTCGGAGAAAATACGGGAATCGTAGCCCGCACCGATGAAGTAGCTGGTGCCGCCCTGCGCTTGACTAATCATGGGATAGTCAGGGTCCTCGCTACTGCCGACGAAGTAGTTGTTCAGGACGTGCACTTGGCCGAAGCGGACTCGGGGACCACGCTGTTGGGTGTTTTCGAAGAGGTTCGAGATGAAGCTGACGCGCAGCTTTCCGCCGTCTTTGTCTACATGCTCGTCGCCGGATCCCAGAAGGCTCGTCTTGTCATGGTCCTTGAGTTGGCTGTTGGAGATGGTGACGAAGTCTGTTCCATCCTTCAAATCCAGCAGGCCGTCGTGGCGGATGACGGGCTCGTTCTTGAAGTCCTTGGGCGCCTCGCTGTCAGGGTAGCGGCCGTCTGTCACCAGGACATGGTCAATCCAGATGTGGTCCGAGGTCACAGCGGACACGCAGTCGAAGCGGGCGTTCCAGGCGCCGTCGCCGTCGTCGGGAGACCACGTGGTGAACCAGTCCACGGGTGATTCGATGCTCAAGTTCCGGATAACGACGTTGCTGGCCACGTTCATGATGATGTTGGCTCCCACCAGCCCGGAGTCGTCATCCAGTCCCAGGAGCGTGGTATTGCTCGGAAGGTTCACCTCGATCTGACGCTTCATGGCGTTGCTACCCTGTTGGCGCAGTTGCCTCATTTGCTTGCAGTACGGGAACGCTTGGTCGCTCCAGGTCTTGCCGTTGTCCAGGAAGCAGCTCATGTACTTCTGGATGTCGTAGCCAGGAGCGTAGTCCTGCTCGCCAAGGATCTTTCCGTCGGGGGCTTCGTTTCCGTTGATGGTCCCCCGGATGTAGATGATTTTGGGTGCCTTGGGGTCGCCGTTATTCAGCGTGGCCGCCTTGAGTTCTGCCAAGGTGCTTACCACGTGAACGTTCTCCGTCGGGGCATCGGAACCTCCGTTGGTCCCCGGGCCGGCCGGGGTGCTTCCAACGGATGCCCAACCCGTGGGAGCTGAATCGTGTATTGAGACTGTGGGCGAACCGTGCAGATCAACCGGATCGGCGCTGCTGGCCGGCGCGCTTGCCAGCGTTGCCGCCAGCGCGATGCCGGCTACTGCTGCCACCGTGGCTGGGCGCCGCCGTGAAGTGCGTTTCGGGAATTGGGAGTGAATGTGGTTCTTCGGGGATGCTGTGGACGTCATTGGCCTGTTTTCCGGCATGCCAAAGAGCACATGCCTGGTAGCGGGAATGGGCGATTCGACTAACTGCTTTTCCTTGCCCTCACTGCGAGAAAGCGCTTTCTCGCGGGGCTGTCCTATTATGCCTGTGCAGCTCGCCACGCTGTCAAGAGGTCGTTCGGAATCCGGACCCGCCGGACGTCCCGGATTTTCACAGCGCACGCATAGCTTCGACAGGCTTCCTGCACAGCAGCGCTCAGCATCGTTGGACCTGCAGCCCGCGAGCCAGCGGTCTGCGGAACTCAGCAGGTCCAAAGGAGAAACGTGAGCGTCCTTGCCCGAAGCGTAGGCAATGCCTTCCGCAACAAAATCAGAACGGCCGCGGTAGTCGCTGTGCTGGCCGTAGCGATCGGCCTGGCGTTGGCCATGCTTGTGGCCAACCAGGCCGTGGGTGCCAAGGTCCAGGAGCTCAATGCTTCCGTGGGCACCACCCTGACGGTGAATCCGGCTGGTGGGCAGGGCTTCGAAGGTGGCGGCGAACCGCTCACCGCTGCTCAAGCGCAGACTGTAGCCTCGGTCACCAACGTGACCTCCGTGGTGGGTACCAAGGCGCTGCGCCTCCAGACGGCGACGGCAGAAACAAGCACCACGCAGCAAGGTGGCGGTTTCGGTCCCGGCGGGCAGCAGGCCAGCGTCACTACCAACCTCACGGCAGCCATCGATGCCGGCACCCTCGGCAACCGGAACGGCTCCACCAGCAACACCGGAGGTACAGGCACTACCCAACGAGTACGCACCCTTCCCATTGCGGCCACAGGCATCGGCGCCGAAGTTGACAGCGCCGGCAAGGCCTTGGACATCACGAGTGGCACCGGACTGGGCGACTACACTACGGCTCAGGCAAAGGCGCTGGTGGGGACGACGCTGGCGCAAAAGAACAACCTCACAGCGGGTTCCACTTTCACCATCCAGGACAAGACGTTCACGGTCGCAGGCATCTTCGACGCCGGAACCGCCTTCGGAAACAACGCCGTCTACGTCACCCTTCCAGAAGCCCAAACGCTGGCAGCGACTCCTGACGAACTCTCCACGATGATCGTCACGGTCAACAGTATGGAAAACGTCGACAGCACCAAAACGGCCGTCCAGTCCGCGTTGGGAACCAGCAAAGCCGACGTCACCCAAGGCCAACGCAACCTCGAAACTGCCGTCAGCTCGCTGGATAGCGTCAAGAACATCTCCCTGGTCGCGTTCATTGCAGCACTCGCTACAGCCGGACTCATCATCCTGCTGATCATGGTCATGTTGGTCCGTGAACGCCGCCGCGAAATTGGCGTGTTGAAGGCCATCGGTGCCAGGAATCGCACCATCGGCCTGCAATTCGTCCTTGAATCGCTGGTACTCGTGGCTTTGGGCAGCGTGGTGGGCGCCGCCATTGCATCGCTCGCCAGCGGCGGTATCGCATCAGCCCTCATCAGTTCAAACACCAGCACGACGGCGGCAGGCAGCACCCAGCGCGGCGGCGGCTTTGGCGGGGGTGGTTTCGCCGGTGGCGGTTTTGCCGGTGGAGGCCAGGGCGGTCCCTTCGGTGGGGCCTCTCAACTGCTCACGTCTGTCTCGGCGAGCGCCTCCCCCGGTGTCATTGCTGCAGGCATCGCCGCGGTCTTCGCGGTCGCCATCATCGGCGCATTGGTCCCGGCCTTGCTGACCGCGCGCATCCGTCCCATCGAAGTACTCCGAGGAGAATAGCCGTGATTGTTGTCAAAGATCTGGTCCGACAGTTCAAGTCCGGGGACCGAACCATCAAGCCGGTCAACGGCGTCAGTTTCGAACTCGACAAGGGTTCGCTGGCTTCCATCGTCGGTAAGAGCGGCAGTGGCAAGAGCACGCTGTTGTCCCTGCTGGGTGCGCTTGATAAGCCAACCAGTGGAGACGTCGTCGTGGATGGCGTCAGTTTGGCGGGGCTTCCGGACAGCAAACTGACCGAGTACCGCCGGCGGGACATCGGTTTCGTGTTCCAACAGTTCAACCTGATCCCGAACCTTAGCGCCGTGGACAACGTCATGCTGCCGATGGAGTTCGCCGGGGTCCGGAAGGCTGCGCGGCTGAAGCGCGCCAAAGAACTGCTGGAACAGGTGCAGCTGGATCCGGAGAAGCAGTCCCGCCGGATCAATCGATTGTCCGGTGGCGAGCAGCAGCGCGTCGCGATCGCACGGGCACTCGCCAACGAACCCAAGCTCATCCTTGCCGACGAGCCCACGGGAAACCTGGACGAGCAAACCGGTGAGCATATCATCGAACTGTTGAGCTCACTGAGCCGCGACCACAACACCACCATCCTGGTTGTCACCCACGACCGCAGCCTGGCGCAAAAAACGGAACGCTGCTTCCGCCTTCAGCAGGGCCGGCTTACGGAGGAGATCAAAACCGGATTGCATCGATGACCTTGACGCGCACCGCCACGAGCGCAGGAATGGCTCCGGCGAGTGCGCCCACAAGGACAGCTGCCCCGAAGCCCAGGAGCGCAGCGTCAATGGGGAACGACGGATACTCAGTCAATCCCGGCGCCACCTTTGACTCGATCCACGGGTTTTTCACCACCGCGACGGCCAGCATGACTCCTGCCAGGCCGGCGACTGCGGTGGCAACCACGGATTCCATCATGACTCCGAAGAAGATCCGGCCGGAAGTCGCGCCGAAGCTGCGGCGGATGCCGATTTCCCGGACCCGGTACCGCACGGTGACCATGGAGATGTTGAGCATTCCCACGGCGCCGAGCAGGAGAACCAGTCCGGCTACGCCGCCCACGATCCATTGCGCGGGACCCAGCGGATCCCCATACGCGGCGAAGTCCATCCGGCTTGCCTGCGCGTAGTACCCGGGAAATTGCCCCTGGAGGTCCGTGGAAATGGCTGCGGCCAGGGAATCGGCCTGTTCCTCCCCCACCCACACTTTGAACTCGGACATCTGGGACTGCATTCCGGTCACCGCGGCTCCGCCGGTGAGGATGAAAGCGGCCGGAGGTTGCTGCGGATAGGCATCAGGTACGACGCCGATAATCACCGCCGTGGCGGGGTGCTCACCCGGGATGGTCACAGTCGGACTGGTGGTCAGGTTGGGCATGCCTGCTTGGTTGTAGAACGCTTCGGAGACCACGACGGCGGGTGCGAGCCTTTGCTCGTCGTCGGCAGCGAACCAGGTTCCTTGGGTGAGTGGGACCCTGTGGATGATGCCGTATCCGATGTCCACGATCGTCACGTCCACATTGGTCACGCCACGCGGAAACTGGAAGCCAGCCTGGGTCCTGCCAACGTGGGTGGACGTGGTGATGCCGAAGCGCTGTTGGATGCCTTCGTAGACCTTCTCCAGTTTCGCAGGATCAGGCGTGGAAGGGCCGTTGACGCTCAGAGACAAGGTGGCAACCCGGCCGCCGTTGCGCTCGGACTGCACCTTGATCCCTTCACGGACCAGGCCGCCGATTCCCACCACCGATGTCAGCGCAGCCACAGACAGGGCGACGCCAAGGAGGGCCAAGAGGATACGGACCTTGTTGATCCTGAGTTCCTGCCACGCTTCGACTAGCGTGGAAATGAAGCCGGTCATGCGCTGACTCCTGCTGATTCGGCAACTGCCAGCGGGCTGAGCACACCGGAGTCGAGGCGGTAGCAGGCTCGTGCCAGCGCTGCCACATTGGTATCGTGCGTGATCGTGACAAGTGCGGCTGCAGTTTCCGTGGCCACGGTGTCGAGCAACGCCATGACAGCCTGCCCGGTTTCCACGTCCAGGGCACCCGTTGGTTCATCGGCAAGGATGAGCCTCGGCCTGCGGACCAGCGCCCGGGCGATCGCCACACGCTGCTGCTCACCACCGGAGAGCATATTTGGCATGGTGTGGGCGCGCTCGGCCAGCCCGACGCGATCCAGCATGTCCATGGCAAGTTCCCGGCGGCGCCAAAACTCCCTGCCGTGGGCGTAAAACAGGGGCGTGATGACGTTGTCCAGGGCGCTGCGGCCAGGGAGCAGGTTGAATTGCTGGAACACGAAGCCCACTGTGGAACCGCGTAAGCGGGCGCGGGCGTTGCTGCTCAACCGGTCCGCCGGTTGGCCAAGGAATTCCAAGTCACCGGAGGTGGGGACATCGAGGAGCCCCAGGAGGTTGAGCAGTGTCGATTTTCCGCACCCTGAACGGCCGACAATGGCTGTGTGGTCACCGCTCTGAACCTCGAGGTCGATGCCTCGGAGGATGTGGAGCTGCTGCTGGTCCGGCAAGATCACTGAACGCGTGACCGAGCGGAGGCTCACGAGAATTTCGTTGGTGCTTGTCGCGTCCATGCTTAACCCGCCGGAATGTAGGTGCCCTGCCCAGGGCCCATCATGGGGTTCGGGGCAGCCGGGGCGCCGGGCACGAACTCTAGGACCTGCTCGCCCTCGGTCAAGCCGGACGTCACTTCAACTACGTTGCCATCATTCAAACCAAGCTGTACGGTGCGCTCCTCCGGAGCAGCCCCGCTCCCTCCTGCGCCCGCAATCCAGACGATGCCGTCCTTCACGCTGCCTTTCACCGAGGTCAGCGGAACTGTCACCACATCAGAGGCCACCCCGGCGCTTACCGTCATGGTCGCGCCAAGTCCGGCAAAGACCTCGTGCCCGGCCGGGATTGCGCAGCTGAGCGTTCCTGTTGGCGTGCTGCCACCATCCTGCGACTGGCCTCCCCCGCCACCCGGGATCGCGACGGCCCCGCCGACACCCATGCCAGCACCTCCGCCAGTGGAGGACAAACCGCCCGAGCTGCTGCCGCCGTCGTCGGACGCGTTGTTCTTGAGCGTCACTTCGGTGCACTGGAACGGCGCCGGACCGCCAACCAAAGCGATCTCGGCCGGGCCGGGCTTGCCGAGCAGGCGGTACTGCTGGGCGGCCGTGACAGAGCCGGCCACAGTGTACGTGCCGGGGTCGATCTTGCCGACGTTTTCCCCCACGCTCACTTGTTGGTCGATCAGCGTGGTCAGGGACTGCAGGGTACCGCTGCTGGGGGCAAGGATGTCGAAGTAGTCATACACGGGCTTCGGCGCCGAGGACATTCCGTCCTTCGATGGCTGCGCGGATGTCACAGCGCGTTCTGCTTTGACCTGGAACAGGGCGTCGCCCCTGGCCACAGTGGCGCCTTGCTCCACGAAGACCTTGATGACCTTGCCAGCCGATGTGCTCCGTATGGCTTCAGCGGCGTCGCTCTGAACGGTGCCCTTGATTTCAACGGTATTGGTGACTGTTGCGCGCGTGGCCGGGACCACCGGGATGTCCACCTGCGCCAACGGTGCTGGCCCGGAATCCGAAGGCTTGAGGCCATCTATGAAAGCGATCTTGACCAAAGCCACAGCAATCACTGCGAAAACCACTAGCCAGGCAACCGGCAAAATGACGCGCCGAAAAATACCCATCCCTGCTCCATTTCGGTAACTCCCCACAGAACCTCTGCGAGGGATGATTACCTCAGCCTAGGCGAGGTTTCTCATTACGATGGACATTCGCGTGACTCGGGAACTCGGTTCCCGACGTTCCCGGACGAACATGTGCTTGTTCCGTCAACCTCACGGACAACGAAAAAAATCGTGAACAAGGGCGGCATCCGCGCTGATGGTCAGTCTCCCGGCGTCCGGAATGGGTGATCGCGACGTGACAAACGTCGTAACCAAAATTGGTGGTATATTCCCCAGATGGCTGCGTGCCATGAGCATCGTGATTCACCACATTTGGGGGAAAATCTTGGTGATGACCACAAAGCAGGTGAAAACCCGCAGAGATCCCGCGAGCAGGCTGTCATTCTTGGGCGCGGTAATCATTGCGACCTTTCTCGGTGCCGTAGTCGTCGTCACCGGCTCTTCAAATTCGAGGGCGATGTCTACAACTGGGAGCGAGATCCTAACGGCAGTGGCCGTTGCGGGATTCCAAGGGTCGATGGTTGCCATCGTGGCAGCAGTCCTTATGTGGTTTCCGACGTATAGACACATTTCAAAGAAGATGCGATTGGCGCTGCAATTTCCGGTAATGATGGTTTGCGGCGCGGCTACTGCCATTCCTGTCGCGATTGCCGACATTGCATTCACTTTGCATCCGGGTTTTACAGGCATATGGGCTGTCTATACCCTTTTTGCCGGTATCTGGAGCGCCTCCCTAGCTTGGGTACTAGTTACTGTCGTTCCTCGTCGGATCGAAAAAACTCCCTATTTATGGTGGACAGGGGTCCTCGTCCTTTCAGTCGGCGCTGTTGTATACGGGATACGGCTGTTTGGGGGTTCTTTCTGGCCCTAGTGGCCAGAATTGTTCCGGGAGCCGTTGCCGGAATGAGAGGATGACAGGCATGACGCTCCCTATCGCCCGGCCGTGGCTGTCCAGCCAGACCAACCAGGATCCCCGGGCTGCCACCGGACGCCGCTTGCGCTGGGGAGTGGTGTCCACGGGCAACATCGCCAGCAGCGTTTCCCAGGATCTTTCCCTTCTGGAGGATGCAGAACTCTACGCGGTGAGCTCCAGGACCCAGGCAGCCGCGGACGCATTCGCGCACACGCTTGGTTTCGCCAAGGCGTACGGGAACGACGGCGGTGTCCCCGGCTACCAGCGGCTGTTCGAGGATCCCGCCGTCGATGTGGTGTATGTGGCCACACCCCACGCACAGCATTTCCAGATCGCCGCGGCCGCCCTGCGCGCCGGTAAGCATGTCCTGTGCGAGAAGGCCCTCACCATCAACGCCCGTGAGGCCACCGAGCTGGTGAAGCTGGCCCGGGAGAACAACGTGTTCTTCATGGAGGCCGTGTGGAGCCGGTTCCTACCGAGCATGCAGCGTGCCTTTTCCATTGCCGCATCGGGGGAAATTGGGCACGCCCAGTGGGTCAGCGCAGACCTCGGCTTCCCTGCACCGTACGATCCCTCCGCCCGCATCTGGGCACTCAATGACGGTGGCGGTGCACTGCTGGACATTACCGTCTACCCGTTGCTCTGGGCCCTGGGAACATTGGGCTTCCCACAGTCCGTTACCGCGATCGGCACCCTAAACGAGGACGGCGTGGACACCCAGAATGCGTTGACGCTCGGTTATGCCAGCGGGGCCCAGGCACAATTGACGTCGTCCCTCACGGCCCACGGACCGCGAACGGCCACCGTGGCGGGCGGACTTGGGTACCTGCAGACGGTGGGCTCGGTCAACAATCCGCGCGAGCTGCTGATCCGGGTTGGCTGGGACGAGCCGCGGCACGAACGCTTCGACGTGGTGGGCGTCGGGTACACCTACGAACTCCGTGAAGTGACACGGTGCATTCAACAGGGGCTACTGGAGAGCCCGGTGATGCCGCTGGAAGACTCCATCAACGTCATGCGCTTGTTCGATGGCGTCCGGTCCCAGTTGGGGATCAGGTACCCGAACGACGCTCGGTGACTGCCGTTTTTGGTGGGCCGACCGCGCGTGGTGGGTGCCGGCGTCGGGAGTTAACCCAGCTGTATTAACGCCCTTGGCGTGCTGGTTGCCTTGCCAGTTTCCGGTCCAGCGAGAACGCACCAGGACCGAGGAACACAAAGGCTACCGAAATGGCGAAATAGATGATCAGCAGCTCGGCAGTTACGCCCGCCTTGTCCGTGAGCAGGGGCTTGCCCGCTTCCGTCACGAACCAGATACCGGCGAACAGAATCGCTGCGAGGAAGCCAGCCACCCTGGTTAGCGCTCCGAGTACCAGGAGCAAGCCCAAACCAAGCTCACCGGCAATGACCAGCCAGGCTACTATCTCGGGCTTCTGCACCCCCATGGCAGCAACCGACGCGGCAAAGGCGGCGTGCCCGGCCATGAGCTTCTGGATGCCGTGCACCATGACCAGTGCGCCGAACACCACACGCAGGACAGTGACGCCGCGGGCAGAGGACTTGGGAGAGGGGTGAAGGAATTTCACGGGTTCCAATCTTCCATGCCTTTGGGACTAGTGCCAACCCAAGTAAGTAGCAGCAAATGCCCTTTTGAGCGCTCAAAAGGGCATCTGCTGCGACCTAGTTGGGCGGGTGGGGGCAGAATGGAACCTGATAGTGGGTCGAGGGTGGATGGAGCTGGCATGCAGGTTGACGTCGTAGTTGTTGGCGGAGGAGCAATGGGATCGGCGGCCGCCTGGCAGCTTTCCCGCAGCGGGAAGTCCGTGATTCTCCTTGAGCAATTCGAGGCCGGTCACCACATCGGCGCCTCGCACGGCGCCACCCGCAACTTCAACACCGCCTACGCCGAAGCCGACTACCTGGACCTCCTCGCCGAGTCCAAGACCCTGTGGGACGAACTCGCTGCGGAAACCGGGGCCCCGCTGCTGGACCTGGTGGGCCTTGCGAACCACGGCAACGTGGAGCGTCTCCGGACCATCCAGGAGGCTCATCAGGAACGTGGCATCGAAAGCTACTTCATCTCCGCAGACGAGGCCATGGACCGGTGGCAAGGAATGAACTTCGTCACCGACGTTCTCTTCGTACCGGGGTCTGGAAGGATCCGTTCGGCCAACGCACTCGAGGCGCTTCGGAAGGCAGCTGAGTCCCGTGGAGCGATCTTCAAATTCTCGACGCCGGTCCGCGACATCCGTGTAGACGGCGCCGAAACCGTGGTGGTGGTGACAGACGAGACTGAATATACCGCCAACCGTGTGGTAGTCACCGCCGGCGCTTGGACGAACAAGGTCCTCGGCGAGCACGCCAAGCTGCCGCCGCTGGTCGTTACCCAGGAGCAGCCCGCCCACTTCACGCCAGTGGACAACACGCTCGTGTGGCCGAGCTTCAACCACACCCCAGATATGGACGATCCCGCGTACGAGTACTGGTATAGCCCCGTCTACGGAATGCTCACACCCGGTGAAGGCGTCAAAGCCGGTTGGCACGGCGTGGGCCCCGTCATGGACCCCGACGAGCGCACGTTCCAGCCGATCCCCGAGCAGCTCGACGCCTTGGTGCGTTACGCGCAGGAGTGGCTTCCCGGCGTCGACCCTTCCACAGCGGTTCCCATCAGCTGCACCTACACCACCACGCCCACTGAGGACTTTGTGCTGGACCGCTTTGGACCATTGGTGGTGGGCGCCGGGTTCTCAGGGCACGGTTTCAAGTTCACGCCAGCTATCGGCCGGGTGTTGAAGGACATCGTCGACGGCGGTGTGGCACCTCAACGGTTCCTGGCCGACCGTTAACGGCAACTGACTCGCAGTTGTGGTTGCCATGAGCTCTCCAAGCAACCACAACTGCGAGCCAGTTGGGAATTAACGAAGCGTCGCGAGGACCTTGTTGAAGGTAGCCGACGGACGCATGATCTCAGCAGCCTTGGCAGCGTCCGGACGGTAGTAGCCGCCCAGATCGACGCCGGGACCCTGGACTGCGTTCAGCTCGCCAACGATGACTTCCTCGTTGGAGGTCAGGGCCTCGGCGATGGCAGCGAAGTCCTTCGCCAGCTCTGCATCCTCAGTCTGCTTGGCCAGTTCCTGTGCCCAGTACATGGACAAGTAGAAGTGGCTTCCGCGGTTGTCCAGCTCGCCAACGCTGCGGCGCGGGGACTTGTTTTCCAGCAGGAACGTACCCGTGGCGCGGTCCAGAGTGTCGGCCAGGACCTGCGCGCGGGCGTTGCCCGTGGTGGTGGCGAGGTGCTCGAAGCTGACAGCCAAAGCGAGGAATTCACCCAGGCTGTCCCAGCGAAGGTGGTTTTCCTTGACCAGCTGCTGCACGTGCTTGGGAGCAGATCCGCCGGCGCCGGTCTCGAAGAGGCCACCACCGTTGATCAACGGAACGACGGAAAGCATTTTGGCGCTGGTGCCGAGCTCAAGGATCGGGAACAGGTCCGTGAGGTAATCGCGGAGGACGTTACCGGTGACGGAGATGGTGTCCTCGCCCTTACGGATGCGTTCCAGGGTGAAGGCCGTTGCCTCCTCCGGGGACATGATCTCGATCTGAAGGCCCTCGGTGTCGTGGTCCTTAAGGTACTCGTTGACCTTGGCGATGAGGTTGGCGTCGTGCGCACGGCCCTTGTCCAGCCAGAAAACGGCCGGGGTCTGGGAAGCGCGGGCGCGGGTAACGGCAAGCTTGACCCAGTCGCGGATCGGGACATCCTTGGTCTGGCATGCGCGCCAGATGTCACCCGGGGATACCTGGTGCTCGACGAGGACGTTGCCCTGGCTGTCCACCAGCTGCATGGTGCCGGCTGCCGGGACTTCGAAGGTTTTGTCGTGGCTTCCGTATTCTTCGGCTGCCTGTGCCATGAGGCCAACGTTGGGAACGGTGCCCATGGTGGTGGGATCGAACGCGCCGTTGGCACGGCAGTCGTCCAGGACAACCTGGTAGACGCCGGCGTAGGAGCTGTCCGGGATGACGGCGAGGGTGTCCGCTTCCTTGCCGTCCGGGCCCCACATGTGGCCGGAGGAACGGATCATGGCCGGCATGGAGGCGTCGACGATGATGTCCGAGGGAACGTGAAGGCTGGTGATCCCCTTGTCCGAGTCCACCATAGCCAGTGCGGGACCGTCTTCCAGGCCCTTTGTGATGGCTGCCTTGACGCCTTCACGGACGTCCTCCGGAAGGTCTTCCAGTCCGCTGAGGATGGCTGCGAGGCCATTGTTGGGGCTGATGCCTGCGGCTGCGAGCTGCTTACCGTAGGTGTCGAACAGCTCGGAGAAGTAAGCCTTGACCACGTGGCCGAAGATGATGGGGTCCGAGACCTTCATCATGGTGGCCTTCAGGTGTGCGGAGAAGAGGATGCCTTCTTCCTTGGCACGGGCAACCTGGGCCTTGAGGAACTCGTCCAGAGCGTCTGCCCGCAGGACGGTAGCGTCCACAACTTCGCCGGCCAGGACGGGGAAGTCCTTCTTGAGGACCTTGGTGGTGCCGTCTTCACGGACCAGCTGGATGCTGAGGGAATCGTCGGCCTTGAGCACAACGGATTTCTCGTTGGAGCGGAAATCGTTCTGACCCATGGTGGCAACGTTGGTCTTGGAATCAGCAGACCAGGCGCCCATGGAGTGCGGGTTCTGACGGGCGTAGTTCTTTACTGAAAGGGGTGCACGGCGGTCGGAGTTGCCTTCACGCAGCACCGGGTTCACGGCGGAGCCCTTGATTTTGTCGTAGCGCGAGCGGATGTCCGTCTCGGTGTCCGAGGAAGGGTTGTCCGGGTAGTCCGGGAGGGCGAAGCCCTGGGACTGGAGTTCGGCGATGGCAGCCTTGAGCTGCGGCACGGAGGCGCTGATGTTGGGCAGCTTGATGATGTTGGCTTCCGGCCGCTTTGCCAGCTCACCAAGTTCAGCCAAGGCGTTGCCCGTGCGCTGCTCTTCAGTCAGGAAATCGCCGAAAACGGCGATGATGCGGCCTGCCAGCGAAATATCGCGGGTCTCGACCTCCACACCTGCGGTCGAGGCATACGCTTCCACAATCGGCAGGAATGAGTAGGTAGCCAGCATCGGCGCTTCGTCTGTGTGGGTATAGATAATCTTGGCCATTGGCGGGGTTCTCCCTGAAAGTCTGCAGATTTCAACATCTCTAAACTTACCCGAGTAGGCCGGATTGGCGGCCCTTCGTGTCCGGGATCACTCCTTCGTTACCGCTCGCCGCGGTGTTGAACGCCCGACGGCGACCTTGCCGCCGAAGCTGCCGACCGGCGTCGTGCATTGCTCCTCGGCGTGTGACAAGAAGTGAAAGTAAAATATCACAAACTATGAAACAACTCTTTACAAACTTGTCACACGCCGGGTAGCTTCGATTCCGTCAGTCGGCGGTCGCCATCACTGGCCGCCCCACTCCCTCGATAGGTTGGAACAACGTGACAAAAGCCAAGACCCTGGCCACAAGCCTGCTGAGTCTGTCCGCTGCCGCAATCCTTGCCCTGGTCGGAACCACCAGCGCAAACGCGGCCCCCGCCAAGGACATCGACTCCAGCGGCGTTGCGGTCAGCAGCCATGTGGCGTCGGACAATGGCGCCGCAGACTATTGGACCCCGGAACGCATGAAGAACGCCAAGTCCGGCGACATCCTCGCCAGCAAGGCACTGGACCGCGGCCGGCTCCTCAACCTCGGAAAAGCCCCCGTCACCGAAGCCCCGGGCGCCCTGAGCAGCGTCGAAGGCCAGCAGGCGTCCACCGACTCCAAGGCCCTCAACCTCAAGACGAACCAGAGCGAAACCCCCGTCAAGCACATCGGCAAGATCTTCTTCACCCTGGGCGGAGCAAACTACGTCTGCTCCGGCAACTCCGTGACGGCAGCCAACAAGAGCACCGTCTCCACAGCCGGCCACTGCGTCAACGAAGGCCCGGGCGCTTACGCCACCAACTTCGTCTTCGTACCTGCCTACCTCAATGGCTCCGCACCCTATGGGAAGTGGACAGCAAGGGCGCTGTACTCCCCCACCCAGTGGGCATCCAACGGCAACATGCAGTACGACACCGCCTTCGCCGTAATGAACACCCTCAACGGCCAGCGGCTCGCGGACGTGGTGGGCTCCTCCGGTGTCCAGTTCAACGCCGCCCGCGGCCTGAGCTACAAGTCCTTCGGCTACCCGGCAGCTCCTCCCTTCAACGGCGAATCACTCAAGAGCTGCTCCGGCACCGCCACCAACGATCCCTATAACCCGCAGTTCGCCACCCAGGGCATCCCGTGCAACATGACCGGTGGTTCCTCAGGCGGTCCGTGGTTCATCGGCAACAGCTCCGGCGGGTACCAGAACTCGATCAACAGCTACGGCTACGGCAGCAACTCCAACACCATGTACGGCCCTTATTGGGGCTCCGTCATTCAGTCGACCTACACCACCGCGGCGGCTTCGTAACGGTTCTGCTTCTGCACGCCCCGGTTAACTACGACGGCGGCCGTCCCCATCCCGGGGCGGCCGCCGTTGCGTTGTACTGCTTTTGCCTTTGTGGGCGGACCCTTCTAGTGGAAGAAGTGGCGAGCTCCGGTGAAGTACATTGTGATGCCGGCAGCGTTGGCTGCAGCGATGACTTCCTCGTCGCGGACGGAACCGCCCGGCTGGACGACAGCCCGAACGCCAGCGTCGATCAGGATCTGCAGGCCATCAGCGAACGGGAAGAACGCATCCGAGGCTGCAACGGCACCGCGGGCGCGCTCTGGTGCGTTGGTCGCGTCGGCGTTCGAAGCGCCGCCGGCACCTTCGACGTCGGACTCCACCTTCACGCCCAGCGTGTTGGCGCGCTCGACGGCAAGGCGGCAGGAGTCCAGGCGGTTGACCTGGCCCATGCCGATGCCCACTGCGGCGCCGTGATCTGCGAGCAGGATGGCGTTGGACTTTGCGGCACGGCAAGCCGTCCAGGCGAAGGCGAGGTCCGCGAGGGTCTTTTCGTCGGCAGCTTCACCGGCGGCGAGGGTCCAGTTGGCGGGGTTGTCGCCGTCGGCGTCCACCTTGTCGCTCATCTGCACCAGCACGCCACCGGAGACCTGGCGCATCTCGGAGGGGTAGCGGCCATAGCCCTCAGGCAGGGCGAGGAGGCGGATGTTCTTCTTCTTGGAGAGGATCTCCACAGCTTCGGGCTCGAAGTCCGGGGCGATAACAACCTCGGTGAAGATGTCCGCAACCGTGCGGGCCATGCCTGCAGTGACGGTGCGGTTCGCGGCGATGACGCCACCGAAAGCGGAGACGGGATCGCACGCGTGGGCCTTGGCGTGGGCGTCGGCAATCGGGTCCGCGGCGTCGGCTGAACCAACGGCTACACCACACGGGTTGGCGTGCTTGATGATCGCGACGGCGGGCTCGGCGAAGTCAAAGGCAGCACGGAGGGCGGCATCGGCGTCGACGAAGTTGTTGTAGCTCATGGCCTTGCCGTGCAGCTGGTCAGCCTGGGCGATGCCAGCCGGGGCAGCCTTGTCCACGTAGAGCGCGGCCTGCTGGTGCGGGTTTTCGCCGTAGCGCAGGACCTCGGAACGCTCCAAGGAAAGTCCGGCGTACGCGGGCCAGTCGATGACGCCGTCGCCGTCTTCATCCAGGAACTGGCTGGCGGTCCAGGTGGCAACAGCGTTGTCGTAGCTGGCCGTGTGCGCGAAGGCCTTGGCGGCCAGGCGGCGACGGGTGTTGAGGTCGAACCCGCCTTCCTGTGCAGCGGCAACCACTGCGCCGTAGAAGTTGGGGTCCGTAACGATGGCGACGGCGGCATGGTTCTTCGCAGCCGAACGCACCATGGCGGGGCCTCCGATGTCGATCTGCTCAACCACGTCGTCCTGTGCTGCGCCGGACTTCACGGTCTCGACGAACGGGTACAGGTTCACCACAACGAGGTCGAAGGTTTCGATCTCCATACCGGCAAGGGTTTCCATGTGCGCCGGGACGCGGCGATCGGCGAGGATGCCGCCATGCACGCGCGGGTGCAGGGTCTTGACGCGGCCGTCCAGCATTTCCGGGGAGCCGGTGACTTCTTCGACTTCCTTGACCGGGATGCCTGCGGCGGCGATCTTCTTGGCGGTGGAGCCGGTGGAAACGATAGCGACGCCGGCTGCGTGCAGGCCTTTCGCGAGCTCCTCCAGTCCCGTCTTGTCGTAAACCGAGATCAGTGCACGGCGGATGGGAACACGGTCAAGCTGCGTCAAGCTCACAAAAGTCTCCGTCTTAGTTCGCGTAGATGTCGCGGGGTGGTGGGATATGGGCAGTTTATCGTGTTTCGTTGGCGGACTGGTTTTGCGTCCTGGTTGCTCCTGCGTTGCGGGGCCCACTCTGCGCCGCAACATAGGGTTGAGCCATGGAAGCCACCGATGTCGTTCTCGCCGCCGATGTAGGGAAGAGCCGTTGCCGGGTGGAACTGCGTAGGGGCACGGAGTTACTGGGCGCAGCGGACCAGCACGGGTTTCCCGGAGTGCACACCGACAACGGGCCCACCATCGCTTTCGAGCTCCTCCTTGAGACGGTCTCGATGCTCCCGCCCGGCCTGCCTGTGAGCACGTTGACGGGGATCGGCGCAGCTGTGGCCGGCGTCGAAGCTTCTGCCGAGAAGTCCCGTGAACTCGCCATCATGTTGTCCCAACGCTTCGGCGTCCCGGCAGCTGTCCTCTCGGACGCCACGGCAGCCCAACTCGGTGCCCTCCAAGGCGCACCGGGCACCACACTGATCGTGGGCACAGGCGCAGTTGCCTTCCGGTTCGACGAAGCCGGAATCCTTCATCGTGCCGACGGCTGGGGACCTTATCTTGGGGATCGTGGCAGCGGGCGTTGGATCGGTCAGCGGGGGCTCCAGGCCGTTTTGGAAGCGCACGACGGCGGCCCTCCCACCTCGCTTTCGGCTGCGGCAGGGGCTCTGGTTGACTCCCCGGAAAAGCTCCCGGGCTGGCTCGCGTCCGTCGAAAACCCGTACAGGGCAATGGCCCGGTTCGCGCCGCTGGTTCTGCACGCAGCGGAGGCGGGTGACGCCGTCGCGAATGTCATTGTGGACGAGGCCTGCCGCATCCTGACCCATACCGTGAAGCTCGCGTCCGGTGGTGACGAGGCCAGCTCACACCGTGTGGCGTTGCTGGGCGGAGTGGTCAGCTCCGGGTTCTTCGCGGAGCTCTTGCGGAAGTCCCTTGCTTCGGCTGGGATTGAGGTGGTGGCCCCGCTGGGCGATGGCTTGGACGGTGCTGCTCTCGCTGCGACGCGCCGCGGGCTCATCCAGGAAAGGTACATCCACCGTGACGGAACAAACTGGACAGACTGACGCGGACAGGCTCGCGGGTCTGCGCACGGAACTCGCCGGGCTGGAGACCGAAGCTGCGGCGGAGAACCTGAGCGAGCTGGACATCATGGGCACGGAGGAACTCGTCGCTGCCATGCTTGCCCACACTGCAGGAGTACACACTGCAGTTGAGGCGGCGAGCCCTGCGATTGTGCAAACAGTCGACGCCGTGGCGGAGCGACTCCAGCGTGGGGGTCGCCTTCTTTATGTGGGGGCTGGAACGGCCGGGCGACTGGGGGTCCTGGACGCAAGTGAGTGCCCGCCGACGTTCGGAACCCCGCCGGGACTCGTCGTCGGACTTATCGCAGGTGGCGTCCAGGCAATCCAGAAGCCCGTGGAGTACGCCGAGGATAACGCGACCGCAGGCGCGCGCGACCTGCACGATATTAACGTGACGGAAGCGGACGCCGTCGTGGGTATTACTGCGTCCGGTCGAACGCCTTACGTGATTGGCGCGTTGGAAGAGGCCCGAAAGAAGGGCGCGTTCACGGCGTCGCTGGCGTGTAATAAGGGCTCGGCCGTCAGCCATCTCGCGGATGTGGCCATCGAGGTTGTGGTGGGTCCGGAGTTCATTGCGGGCTCCACGCGACTGAATTCGGGAACTGCGCAGAAACTAGTCCTCAACATGATCAGCACGCTGGTGATGGTGAAGCTCGGTAAGACGTACGGAAACCTGATGGTTGACCTGCGCGCGACCAACGAAAAACTCCTGGCCCGCTCGCAAAGGACAGTTCAGCACGCGACCGGGGTGGACGCGCATCAAGCCGAAGCCGCATTGGACTCGGTCAACGGCTCCGTAAAAGCGGCCATCCTGGTGCTGCTGACCGGCATCGAACCAGCTCAGGCCAAGAGAGCTCTGGAAGACGCCGGCGGTTTCCTGCGGAGGGCGATCGAAAACCAGAAGTAACCCGAACGACGGTGTTGGCCCGAGCGCATGGCGGTGTTCGCCCAAGCGCATAAAGTTGCATGCAGGAGGGCAGATGAATACATACACAGCCGTGCCCAGCGGCGAACAAGTTGTGCAGGAACTGCCGTGGCGGTGGAAGGTCCAAGGCAGGATCTTCGTGATCGGTGGCCTGGGGTTCATGTTCGATGCGTGGGACGTGACGCTCAACGGCATCCTCATTCCGCTGCTGTCCAAGCATTGGTCCCTTCAGCCGGCTGACGCTGCGTGGATCGGCACGGCCAACCTGATCGGCATGGCCGTAGGCGCGTTCGCGTGGGGAACCATCGCCGACACGATCGGGCGCAAGAAGGCGTTCACGGCAACCCTCCTGATCTTCAGCATCTTCACCGTGCTCGGCGCCTTCGCTCCGGACATCGTATGGTTCTGCATCTTCCGCTTCATGGCCGGGTTCGGTCTGGGCGGCTGCATCCCGGTGGACTATGCGCTGGTGGGTGAGTTCACGCCGCGCAAGCAGCGGGGCAGAGTCCTGACTGCGATGGATGGCTGGTGGCCCGTGGGCGCGGCGCTTTGCGGGTTCATCTCGGCGGGACTTGTTGCTGCCTTCGGCGACTGGCGGCTCACGATGCTGATTATGGTGCTGCCTGCACTCCTCGTTTTCTGGGTCCGGCGCAGTGTTCCGGAGTCTCCGTTGTTCCTGATTCGGTCCGGCCGCCGGCAGGAGGCAGCGGCGGTGATTGATGGTTTGGTGGAGGCAACGGGCGCCTCACCCCGGGCCTACAGCCTGCCGGAACCTCAAGCCGCCCCCAGGCTCTCCCCCGGCAGCGCGTGGGAACAGCTGCGGAGGATCTGGACGTTCAATTGGAAAATCACCACTGCGGCTTGGGCCCTGTTCTTCAGCATCCTGTTGGTCTACTACCTGTCCCTGACATGGATGCCCCGGATCCTCATTGGCGCCGGCTTCGAGGAGTACAAAGCCTTCGTCACCACAGCCGGGATGGCTGCCGTCGGGCTTTTGGGCGTGGTAGCCGCCGCGCTGCTGGTGGAGCGGGTGGGCCGTAAGTGGATCCTCGCCGTCACCGGTCCGCTTTCCGCGCTGACGTTGGTGATCGTCGCGTTTGTAGTGGACGTGCCGCAAGCCGCCGTGTTCTGGCTGTTGGTGTTTGGCTTCGTGGTCCAAGTGGCCATCCCGGTCCTCTACGCCTATGTGTCCGAGCTGTATCCCACTGAGCTTCGTGGCTCGGGCTTCGGCTGGGCATCGACGTTCTCCCGCATTGGCGCAGGCTTCGGGCCTTTGGTGTTCGCATCGTTCTTTTGGCCCGAATTCGGTTTGGCTCAGTCCTTTGCGATGGCCGGCGGGCTGGTCCTGCTCTCGGTTCTGTGGATGGCGTTCTTCGCCCCCGAGACGAAGCAGCGCATCCTCGAGTAAGTGCCCCTTCTTTCCCAACTAGGTCGCACTTAAGCGCGTTTTGAGCCCCCTAAACGCGCACAACTGCGACCTAGTTGGGTGACCAACCGCGCTGCTCGAGCGCCCGCCTCACCTTGGCCACCGCGGTAGTCGCCCCCGGGGACATGTGACGCTTAGAGATCCGGATAAGTATCCACCCAGCGCGGCTGAAATCTTCCTCGCGGGCAATGTCCCTCACAATCTGATCGGCCTCCGAATGGCCCTCCCCTTCGTATTCCACCGCCACCCGCCACTCACGATAGGTCACATCCGATTGACGCACGACGCCGGGACTCAACTCCGTGGTCACGTTGATTTCCGCAGTCGGGAGCCCCGCCCGGTCCAGTGCCAGCCGAAGCCGTGTTTCGGGGGCCGAGTCGGCGCCGACGCACGCCTGTTCCAGTGCAAGACGGGCTTTGCGGATCCCTGGTGTTCCCCAGTGGCGATCCAACATTTCTTCCAGGTCATCCACCGTGCAGTAAGGCGCGCGGCGGCCCTCGAAATCCGGTCTTGGAATGCGCAGCAAGTGATCCGCCACTACCGTGATCTCGTCGATGTCCATCTTCCGCGTGCAGTCCAACCATGTGCGGGCTCTGCTGGTGATGTACAGGCCGTTGAGCGTCGTGATTTCGTCTTCAAAGAACTGGCCCCGATGGCCAATTACGCCTCGGCGACGAGGAATTGCCATGGTGTGAGGGCGCGCGATGTGGATTCTTGGGTCGTTGCTGCCTGGCAAGAAGCCCGGAAACCCCCACAACAAAAAGGCGGTCGCGTGGGATGCAGCCGAGAACGGCGTAACAAGGGTCACCGGACGAACTGTTTCAGCAATTGCGCGCGGAGCATCCGACTGAGGCACCCGAATCGCCCGGCTCGGAGAGATTAGGCTTCGGTGACTCAGCCGCCGTCGGGATACTCCGGCTGCAACGGCTTCCTGCCAGGTGAAAGGTAACGAAGCGAGTGATTCGGGAAGGGGTCGCGGAGTCTTCATGCCCCATGCTGACAAACTTCCCTAGGGGCGTGCTGCGTTATCCACAGGCAGAGCCCGTCGGACGGAATCTAAGTAGCAGCACTGCGCGTTTAGAGGGCTCAAAACGCGCTTAAATGCGACCTAGTTGGGAAGGGAGGCCGCGAGGTCTGCGAGGGTCTGGACCAGCAGGCGGCGCTCCACTACCTTGATGCGCTCGTGAAGGGTTTCCTCGGAGTCGTCTGGGAGAACGGACACGGCTTCCTGGGCAATGATGGGGCCGGTGTCCACGCCGGCGTCGGCCCAATGGACCGTGCAGCCAGTAACCTTCACGCCGTAGGCCATGGCGTCCCGGACACCGTGAGCTCCCGGGAAGGACGGCAGAAGCGCGGGGTGCGTATTAACGTACTTGCCGCCGAAAGCGTCGATGAAGTCGGCGCTCACGATCCTCATGAAGCCGGAGGACACCACCACATCCGGGTTATAGGAAAGCACCTTGTCGCGGAGGGCGGCATCCCATTCGTCGCGGGTTTCGAACGAGTTGAAGTTCACCACGAAGGTCTCAATGCCGGCTTCGTCGGAGCGCTCCACGCCGTATGTATCGGGCCGGTCCGCACCCACAGCAGCGATCTCGACGTCCAGTTCACCCGACTTCACGGCGTCGATGACAGCCTGAAGATTGGAACCAGTACCGGACACGAGGACAACAATGCGCATTGCACTAGCTTATGGGCGGCTCGCGTAGGCTGGAAAACATGAATCCCGACGTCGGTCCCCGGCCGAGCCAGCAACCCCGCACTGCCGCGGAAAAGTCCGCATTCGGCGTGACACAGATCCTGTTCCGCGCTTTCCTTTTGTCGGCCTTGGGATCGTTTTTCGTGTTCTCCCTGAACGTGAACTACGTGTGGTTGAGCGCCATCCTGACCGTTGCTGGTTTGGTGTTGGGGATTGTGGTCCTGGTCCGGTCGGTGAAGTACAAGCATCCCCGGTTGGTGTTGTTTGGCACCATTTCCGGACTCGTGGTCTCGGCGGTCATGTGCCTGCTGATTCTGACGTCGGTGCTCTTCTTCAAACAAGTCACCACGTATCAGGACTGCGCTCGCTCCGCCCTGACGGAATCGGCCAAGACACAGTGCCTCACGCAGCTTGAAGACTCCATGCCGGGCCCGGTCCGCTAAAGCGAGCCAGCCGAACGAAAAGCCGAGCCGCCCAGGCTCAGGCGTGTTCGTCGTCGAACGCTACCTCGTCCAGGTTCGCCTCGCGCAGCTTCTGGCGGCGTTCCAGCCAGGGCCCCACTGCGTAGCCGATCACGACGCCGATGCCCACCTCGGCGGCCAGCCAGACTGCCGTCCAAAGCGGGTGAGGTCCGATTTCCGTGAGTCGGCCGATACCGGCTGAACCACGCGCGACCCATGCCAAGGCACCGCTCAAGACCCCGGCAACAGCTCCAATGAACGCACCCAGGAACAACGTCGAGGCCGCCGCTGTGAACCAGCGGGCCTTGATTTTGATGGAGAGCCATTCGTCAAAGTGATTCTCGCCTTCGCGGAGGAACCACCAGCCTGCCATGATCCCGGCAACCACGGGGAGGGCAAGAGCCATCGGCCCGGCGTCGAGTTGTCCCGACGGAAGCCCACCGAAAACCGGGACGGCAGGCAAAGGCCCGACGGCGGTGCCCAGCGGCCCTGCATGCGAGCCGACACCGAGCGAGAAGCCAGCCCCGGAGGACCACGCCAGAGCAAAGACCACGAGGTTGGGAAGGAATCCGAGCTGCGCGATCGTGAGGACGGCGCCGCCCAAGGCACCGGCTTGGAGCCCTTCGTATACAGCGATGATGTCCGTCCAGTGCCACACGATGTCCACGGCCAACAGCACTGCGGCGAGGCAAACTGCCGCCATGGTGGCAACGAACCCGGCCTTCAAAGCTGAGCCCACATACGATCCCGCCCACCGTGAGTGCTGGCTTGTCTTGGCGATCCATGCGACGGCGTCCACCCCGATGAGCCTGCTCCAGGAGCCGGCCTCGCGTCGGGCGCCGACCACCAGGCCGAGTGCGAAAGAGATCAGAGGGATGGTCATGGCGAACCACAGATTGATGACTACTTCCGGGGTGCGGCACACGAATCCCGTGGCTGTGCCGAACGCGGCGTATACAACGCAGGCGCCCAGGAACGCCTGCCACAACTGGTCCGTGTAGGAAGCGCGTGCAAGTCGTCGTCCCGCCCGCCAGGCAAGCAGGAACGGAATGAGCGTCAGACCCAGGGGAATCAGCGAAAGAAGACCGGTTCCAGGCTGGCCGGCGGTTCCAATGTTGACCTGTGCCAAGGTCAGCGGGACACCGTGGATCAGTAGCCACGCTTGGCCGGCGAGGCGCGCCAGGAAGTCTACGTTCCGGTTCTGGAATCCGTCGGTGGCCCACACCCCAACCAGCGGAAGGATAACAACGATGGCTGAAATGAAGGCTGCCTGTGCCGCTTCCAAACCACCCTGTAGCCAAAGGGGCATCGGGAGGCCACGGTTTCCGGTTTGATCAGCGCGCAGTTTCATCGTGTCCTATCGTGCCACGGTAGGCGGCACTCCCCCGGCAGGCGCCCTGTAATACCGCCAATTCCAGCGCTTTTTGCCCGAACCGGCCGTAAAATAGGAGATGTTCGCAAGGGGTGACTGGAGGAGCGAATGAGTACCTCTGCTTCACATGCACGCGGTGTCCACTTCGGACGGCAAGACATCCAGGTTGTTGGCTTGGGTGTGGGTGCCGTCCTTGCGCTGGTTGGCGTCCTGGGGTTCATTCCGGGCATCACCATGCAGTACTCGGAGCTGCAGTTCTTCGGTCCGGACTCGCACGCGATGCTCTTTGGCGTGTTCCAGGTCTCCATGCTGCTGAACCTCGTACAGCTGGCCATCGGCGCGGCAGGGTGGGCGATGTCCCGCACCGCGCATGGCGCACGTAACTTCCTGATGGGCTTCGGCGCCCTATATATCGTGCTGAGCATCTACGGGCTGAGCGTTGGAGTCGACTCGGCAGCAAACTTCCTTTCCCTGAATAGCGTGGACAACTGGTCTTACATGGTGCTGGGCATCCTGATGATCGCCGCCGGCTGGATGTTCGCCCAGTACTTCACAGACGACAAAAAGGCCCGGAAATAATAGAAGCCGGGAACTAGGAGCGGCCAATGAACAGGTGTCACAACTAATAACAGAAAGTCGTACTAGCAGCTGGTGCAGCCACCTACGGATTCTCTCCAAAGGTTGCACCAGCCTTCTTTGTTAATGCTCGACGGCGGGTGGCTGGGTTAGGCGGGCAGACCCCTCAGCCTGCTTGGACGTCGTGGCACAAATGACGCACAAAAGTGCTGGACTTCCCTGCTGCCGCCCAACGAGACTGTGTACACGAACAGGCACATGGCCTATGGGGGTCAACGGATGAGGCCGGTTCACATCGTCTGAAGGGACAAGGTCACATGAACGACCTCTCGGCATTTTTCCCCTTGATAGCTGGCATTCTTGGCGTGATTGTTGTCATCGGTTTCGTGTGGCTGGCGACCAAGGCAATGTGGAAAGTGGCGGAACCGAACGAGGCCCTGATCATCTCAGGGCTGACCCGCGGCACGCTGGAAAATACCGACGGCATGGACTTCAAGATCGTCACAGGCAAGGGCGCCTTGGTGGTTCCCGGGCTGCAAACAGTCCGGACCCTTGCGCTGACGCTGAATGAAACAGAACTCAAGGTCTCGTGTGTGACGTCGCAGGGTATCCAGGTGATTGTGGACGGCGTGGTGATCTACAAGATCGGCGACGCTCCCCCGTTCATCGCGAACGCTGCGCGGAGGTTCCTTGGACAGCAGCCAAAGATGGAGAGCCAGGTCTACAACGTGTTTGAAGGGCATCTCCGCTCGATCATCGGCAGCATGACTGTTGAGGAAATCATTCGCGAGCGCGACAAGCTCGCCTCACTCGTCCGCAGTGCCAGTGGCGTGGAGATGGAGAAGCTTGGCCTCGTAGTGGACTCCCTGCAGATCAAGGACCTACAAGACCCCACGGGCTACATCCAGAACCTCGCTAAACCGCACATTGCCCAGGTCAAGATGGAGGCCCGGATCGCCGAAGCCACCCGCAACCGTGAGGCGGCTGAGAAGGAAGCGGAAGCTGCTGCACTGATTGCCGATGCCCAAAGCCTGTCCGCCATCAAGCAATCTGCCGCGCAGGCGAATGCTGAACAGGCCCGAGCCAACGCTGCGCAGGCCGGACCGTTGGCCGATGCCACTGCCCGTCAACAAGTGGTGGTCCAGGAAACCGAAGTTGCAAAGCTTGAGGCCGACCGCGAAGAGCAGAAACTGCAGACCACCATCCGCAAGCCTGCCGATGCCAAGGCCTACGCCCAACGCACCGAGGCCGAAGCGAAGAAGGCTGCTGACATCAGTGCCGCCGAGGCCCTGGCGAAACGCATCGAACTGGACGCCCAGGCCAATGCACGCCGTGTTGAACTCGAGGCCCAAGCGAATGCGGGAGCAGCTGCAGCAATGGCCGGTGCAACCCGCGTGACAGGTGAAGCCGAAGCAGCTGCGACGACCGCCCGAGGAAATGCGGCAGCATCGGCAGTTAAGGCTAAGGCGTTGGCTGAGGCCGAAGGTATCAAGGCCCGGGGCGAAGCGCTGGAGACAAATCAAGAAGCTGTCATCAACCAGCAAATCGCCGAGAACATGCCCGCCATCGTTTCGGCCGCGGCAGAGCCTTTCTCGCGCATCGGGCAGCTGACGGTGCTCAACGGTGGCGATGGACTGAACAGCATGGTGGGCGGGATTCTGTCCCAGGTTGGCAGCTTCCTGCCGTCCTTGGCCTCCGCGTTGAAGGGGAACGGAGCTGGTCGACCGACCACCCGACCCGCTCCTGTGAAGTCTCCGCCGGCAAAGGCGTCAGACGCGGCATCAGATGCATAGAGAGGTAAATCGGAGCCTCACCGGCAAGATCGGCAGGGTGACGGGGACAATCGCGCCGGGCACCATTGGCGAAGTCATGCTCCCCTTCCATGGCGGTACCAGCGCGTTTTTTGCCTACCCGTTCGACAAGACCAGCGTCTTTCCTGTGGGCGAGAAGGTGCTGGTGATCTACTTCGAGCCGCCCCAGACCGTCTACGTGGATGAGCTCCCGGATGTGCTGCGGGAATCCTGACTTGGGACTTCGGGCCGGACCGACCCCCCAAAAGGTATGAACCCTAAGGCTGCGGCCCGTAGATGAATTCCTTGGCGTGCTTGACCGCCTTCTTGAAGGCGTCGTTACGCAGCGAGACCTGCTCGGTGGTGCTGCCCTTTCCGGGTTCGACGAAGGTGGTTGGTCCTGGACGGAGGATCCAAATGTCGCCGGCGGGCGGGAGATAGAAGACACCGAAAGACCTATGCTCGGGATCTTCCGTCCAAATAGGGACCACTGCCACGGCCGCACCGGTATCCACGTTGATCCATTGAGCACGCGGCATTGGCTGCTCGTGCACCTCCGGGTCCAGGAACGGCGCGGTTCCCTTTCCCCAGCGATTCTCGAATCGCTCGTAGAACGCGGGCATCAAATGGCTGTCGTACGAGCGCCAGGCACTCATATGTATCTCCTTCTGACTTTGGGCGAGGGGTATCCGGGGGTAGTCCTCGGCAGCGGTTCCCAGCGGACCGGGCCGAAGACGAGGGGCTGTTGATCCTTTTGGCTGCCCGCGGGAGATGCGGGCGACTTATGGATGCGAACTTTGACCGGCTTCCCTGGGGAGCCGCCCGTTGAGGTACCGGTTCGTCGGGCGCTGTCATAGGCGCTCCGCTTCGCCGGATCCGAGAGCACCACGTACGCCTGCATGATCGCGTGCAGCTCCTGGAGGTCGGCCGCCCGGGTGGAGTCGCCGTCGTCGACCTTTTCGCGGGTGTCCGGGTGACGCGTCCGCAGCAATGAGCGGTAGGCATGGGTGATTTCACGGGCTGTCGCGCTGGGAGCCACGTTCAAAATCGAGTAGTAGTCGGGTTGGTTGTTGCTCACGGCCGGTTCCGGTGAAGTGCTGAGGATTTGGCGATGGCCCCCGGCATGGGCCGGGGGCCATCAATCGGGAGGCAACGTCGGGGACCACGTTTCATCTGCACAACAAGTGCTGTGGCGTGGCGCGAAGCCTGCGCCCAACTATTCCGATGTGGTCGGTCTGAAGCTCCCGGTCTGACGCTCCGCTGGGTGGCCACCCCCGGGTGGAGCTCCAGCGGAGCAGCTGTGGCTAGGCGTTGATCTCCTGCCGTTGGCTGTTGGACTGGATCTCAATGCGCCGCGGCTTTGCCTTCTCGGCGACGGGAATGCGGAGTGTCAGCACACCTGCGTCGTAGCTGGCCTGGACGCCTTCGGTATCCAGCGTGTCACCCAGAATGAGCTGCCGGCTGAAGACGCCTTGCGGGCGTTCGGCGGCGATCATCTCGGTGTTCTCGCCCGCAGGCGACTTACGTTCTGCCTTTACCGTCAGGACGTTGCTTTCAACGTCCAGTTCCACCGAATCAGGCGAGACGCCCGGCAGATCGAAGGCAACTATGAATTGCCCCTCCTCCTGCCAAGCATCCATCGGCATGCCGGCAGGCCGTGCTGTTGTGCCAAAAACCTGTTGGGCGAGCCTGTCGAATTCGCGGAACGGGTCTGTGCGCATCAGCATTTGGTTCTCACTCCTTCAGATTTTGATGCGGTTTTGTTGTTTTGCCAGCCTTCCAGATCTGTGTTGGCTGGTATAGATTTTTTATAGCACTGGTGAGAGAGTGGTGCAAGAGGTTTTTTCAAAGATTTTGGAGAGGTTTGCATGGCTGGTGACGCTGACAGCGGGCGGCTGGATCACGACGGCGGACCTGCCCCCTCCGTGCCTAACGGAGGCTCGGGCGGCGGCGCCGACCGGAACGCCATGGGTGTCTACGCCATCTCGGTTGCGGCGGAACTCGTGGGCACCGGGCAACAGAACATTCGGCAGTACGAGCGCAAAGGGCTGCTGACTCCTGAAAGGACCGACGGCGGCACTCGCCGCTACAGCGAACAGGACCTTGCTACGCTGCGCAGGATCGGCGCGCTCCTGGACGAGGGGCTCAACCTGGCCGGCGTGAAGCTCGTGCTGGAGTTGGAAGCCGCAAACCGGGGGCTGACGGAGGACAACCGGGGCCTGGCCGACCACAATCGCGAGCTCCGGGCGGACAACAAAGGGCTGCGGAAGGATTTGAAAGAGGCCCGCACGGAACGGGACGCACAGACCGGTCCGGGCACACACTGAACCCTGCCTCATCAGGCGGGCCCGGTCCCATCAGGAGTTCGCACCCCTTCTAGGCTCCCGTGGGACCTGGTTCCGGCTGCAGTCGCTCAAAGACGAGAGTGGTCTGCGTGCTGACAAAGGCTTGATTACTGCCCAGGTGGGTGGCGACGAACTCCCTCAGTTCTGCCGTGGAGGCACAAGCCGCGTGGAGAAGAAGATCGTGTTCTCCACCGAGAACAAAAACACTCAGCGTCTCGGGCAGATCGCGGAGCGACCTCGCCAGTTCAAGCATGTTCTTCCGCGCTTGGGCGTGAACGTTGATGGAGATCATGGCCTGGACGTCCAAGCCCAAGCTCCCAAGATCAATCTCGGCATGAAAGCCCTTGATGACCCCTGCCGCCTGGAGGGCCCGGACCCGGTTCAGGCAGGTCGACGGAGCAAGCCCAGCCCGGCTTGCCAATAAGTTGTTGGGCGTTCGCGCGTCGCGTGACAGCTCCCGCAGAATCACGATGTCCGCCTCATCCAAGCGAAGCCGATTCGGTTGCTCTCTCCGATCACGAATGATTTTTGAATTGATCATAAATTCTTCCGTCAGTTTTGGCCGATGATTCAGACTTGATGCGGCTGAACCGACGAATATTCTAACCTGTGAATCGGGCCACACCCCGGCCGCGCCCTGGGAGTCTCGCCGCGAAGCACCAGCCGCCAGGAACACGCATACCCGTTCGTACACATGCGTCCCTCGCTCATCAGAAGGAGACAAAGATGCCAGACACTTTTGACCAAATCACGGAGCGTGAAAAAGGTCTAAAGCGTGAGCTCACCGGCCCGCAGCTGACTATGATCGCCCTTGGAGGTGCCATCGGAACAGGGTTGTTCCTCGGCAGCAAATTCGCGATCTCCTTCGCCGGGCCAAGCGTTCTGCTGAGCTACGTCATTGCGGGCCTCGTCGCCGTTATGCTCATGGGTGCCCTGGCGGAGATGACCGTGGCTCACAGCACCACGGGCTCGTTCGGTGCCTTCGCCGAGCACTACATCTCCCCCTTGGCCGGGTTCGTCACGAAGTACCTGTACTGGTCCTGCATTGTGCTGGCTGTAGGCACCGAGGTCACGGCCATCGGCGACTACATGAAATTGTGGTTCCCTTCAGTCCCGCCGATCCTGTGGATCCTGGTGTTCTCAGGGGCCCTCATCGCTGTGAATATGTTCAACGTGAAGGCCTTCGGCACCCTTGAATACTGGTTCTCCACCATCAAAGTCTTCGCCATCCTCGGCTTTATCCTGGTGGCCGGCATCCTGGTCTTTGGCAGCAACAACCCCGGTTACGGCACGCACAACTACACAGCCGAGGGAGGGTTCTTCCCCAGCGGCGTCAGCGGCATGTGGTTCGCCGTGGTGGTGGCAATCTTCAGTTACCTCTCCATCGAGATGATTGCCGTCGCTGCCGGTGAAGCAAAGGACCCGGCCACGTCCGTCAAGAAGGCCTTCAAGGTTACGGTCTTCCGGCTGTTCTTGTTCTACATCCTGACGCTCGCCTTGATTCTCGCAATTGCACCTGTCAGCCAGATCCTCACCGGCGACAGCCCATTCGTGACTGTCATGCAGGTTGTCGGCATTCCGTTCGCTGATTCGCTGATCAACGTCGTCGTGATCGTCGCAGCTCTCTCGGCGATGAACTCGCAGCTGTACATCTCCACCCGCATGATGTTCAGCCTGTCCCGCGCCGGACAGGCACCTGCAGTGTTCGGCAAGCTGCGCAAGAACGGCGCCCCCGTCAACGCCCTGCTGCTGTGCTCCGGAGGCATTGCGGTGGCGACAGTTGTCTACGCTCTGAACCCCGAGTCCGGTTTTACCTTCATGATGGCGTTGTCCATGTTCGGGGCGATGTCCACCTGGCTCATGATCTTCCTGACCCACCTGGCTTTCCGGCGCCACGCCAAGCGACACGGCACACCCCTCAAGTACAAGCTGCGTTTCTACCCCTTGGCATCGGCCATCGGCGCCGTAATGATGGTGGCTATTTTGATCACCACTCTCTTCATCGAAGGCTTCCGGATGACCCTGATCTTCGGCATCCCCTTCGTGTTGGTGGTGATCGGGTGCTACTTCGTGATGAAGCGTCGGCATCCAGGCGGCAGGAACCAGCGGGCAATTCACGACGGCGGCGTCCTCCACACTGCTGAAAAGGCGCCAGCGCTGGACTGATTGAGCAAAGAGAAGGTTGAGGCCCTCACATTGGGGAGGGCCTCATCCTTTTCTCAGAGGATCGCCGTCATCCCATTCCAGCCCTGGCCGATGACGCTGCCGATGGGCCACTTCGCCCCACCACTACCAGAGAAAAGCCACAAGGCACCGGACGAGTCGCGAGCCATCACATCGGGTTTGCGGTCACCGCTGAAGTCGCCTGGACCAAACACGGCAGTCATGCCATTCCAGCCTTGGCCGTACTGCACTTGGGGCAGCCAGCCGCCAGCGCCGTTCCCTGGATAGAGCCACAGACGACCACTTGCATCGCGTGCGGCTACATCTGACGCACCGTCAGTGTTGAAGTCCCCTACTCCAAGAATGTCTGTCATTCCAGACCATCCTGATCCAATCTGCACCCGGGTCAGCCACCCTCCCTTGCCATTTCCGGGATACAGCCAAAGGACACCACTGCTGTCTCGGGCTGCTACGTCGGGATAGCCGTCTCCGCTAAAATCGCCGACGCCCGTAATGGAAGTCATGCCGTTCCATCCCTGTCCAGCTTGAACCCTCGGCAGCCAACCAGCCGCGCCATTCCCGCCATACAGCCACAGCACGCCGGTGTTATCGCGGGCAAGAATGTCCGACTTCCCGTCCCCATTGAAATCACCCGGGGCGAGAAGGGCCGTCATGATGTTCCACCCCTGACCGACCTGCCGCCGATCCAGCCATCCGGCCGCGCCGTCACCGGGATAGAGCCAGAGCGCTCCGGAACCGTCGCGGGCCAAAACGTCGGCGTTTCGATCGCCATTGAAGTCATTCTTTACCGGTTGTGGATCTGCCGGCTGAATGACAGTCACCGAAGCGCTGCCGCTGTTAGCTACGTACGTAGTACCCGTGTATTCGTGGACGGCCACGGCCACGGGCTGGGCTCCAGTTCGGACGACAACCGACGTGTTGGAAGAATCGATGACGGAAACCCCGCCCCTGCTCAACGTTGCGTAGGTTCTGTGGCGGGTGGAGTCCACTGCTAACGATGTGGGCTGGCTGGGAAGGCTGATCTGGGCGATCTTGCTCCTCGTTGCTGGGTTGACCAGCACCACCGACGAGTTGCCCGTAGCACCCAACGATTCGACATAAACGGTGCCAGTCCACGAGTCGACGGCCACCTTCCCAAACGTTTCGTTGGCCTGATACAGGTTGCTTGCGTGATTGGACTCGTCAACAAGTCCCACTTGGCTCTGCGGGCTGTCGATGAAGCTTCCCGCGAGCGTCCGGTAAACCTCGTTGGTTCGGGTGTTCACAGCATGATCGACGGCGTTGCCTGCACCGAAGACATAGACGGTCTTGTCATTCGTTTGTCCATCGATGACTGTGAGAACGCCGCCAATAGGGACAAAGACCTTGTTTCTCGACGCGTCGATGACCATCCTTCGCGGAGTTGAGTTGTAGTACGGGATGTCCACTGCTGAGTGACCCGCCCAGGGGTCAATGACGGTGATCCCATTGCTGTAAGCAACGTAGACCTTCCAAGTGACCTCGTTGACGGCCACAGCGCGAGGATCGGGGCCGGTTTTGACCCGTCCCACCACTGTGGCCCCATCGACGATGACCACGGATCCGTTGGCACCTGCTTTCCCCGCAACACTCACATAGGCACGGCCGCTTCCCTGGGTCGCAACACCTTGAGCAATGCCACCTACATCTACTGTGGTTGCTTTTCTCGTGTCCGCATCGATGACGGACACCCCGCTGTCGGTGGCAACGTAGACATCCCCATTGCCGGCGACGGCAATGTCATGCGGGGCCGTGCCGACCGCAATATCGAACGATGTGGAATCAGCAACTGCCGGCGAGCCAACCAACAACGAAACGGCCAGTGCCCCCACAACTGCGAGGGCCGCCGTCGAGCGCTTTCGGCCCGTTTTCTTCAACCCGGACACAGACGAACCAGACGCGACAGAGTTCATGAGACCCCCAAGAAATGAGACGCGACTGCCGCGTCGATGAGCGGAGTCTACATGGCTGTCAGGAAACTCACAGAATCGCCGTCATCCCATTCCACCCAGTACCGACGCGCGAAGCCGTTGGCCACCAGGATCCGCCTTGCCCCGAGTACAGCCAAAGCTCCCCAGCGGCATTTCGCGCCAAGATATCGGCCCGGCCATCACCGTCGAAGTCGCCGGGGCCAACAAGAGAGTTCATGGTGTTCCAGCCTTGCCCGATTGCCTGGCGAGGCTGCCAGCTGCCGTAGCCGTTCGGCGGGTAGAGCCACAAGGCTCCGGCACCGTCGCGGGCAGCGATATCCGACAGGCCGTCGCCGTTGAAGTCGCCGACCCCGGTGATCTCGGACATGTCGGACCACCCTGAACCAACCCACATCCTGGGCAACCAGCCACCGCTGCCATCTCCCCGGTATACCCAAAGGGCACCACCACGATCGGGGGCTGCAACGTCTACGAACCCGTCGCCGTGGAAGTCAATCCCTTCGATCGCGCTCATGCCCTCCCAACCACTGCCCACCTGCACCCGCGGTTTCCAGCCTGCGGAACCGTTACCCGGATACAGCCAGAGCAATCCGCCGCCATCGCGGGCGAGCACATCAGCGCGGCCGTCGCCGTTGAAGTCGCCGGGAGCAAGCAGTGCGGTCATGACGTTCCATCCCTGCCCGACCTGGAGGCGAGGCAACCAGCCACCCGAGCCGTTGCCCGGGTAAAGCCACAGCACGCCGGAAGCTTCCCTAGCCAAAACGTCGGCAAAACCATCGCCGTTGAAGTCGTTCTTAACAGGTGCCGGCACCGTTCCATCGATCACCGACACGGAGTCGCTGCCATTGTTGGCCACGTACGTTTTGCCGGTGGAGGGGTTCACGGCCGCCGAAACCGGCTCCTGCCCGGTGTACACAGCGGAACTGCTGTTGTCGGCGCCATCAATGATGGTGGTTCCCCGGCCGGACATAGGAACGTAGACCTTGTTGCTCGCTTGATTCACCACGATGTCACGGACAAGCGAGGGTGTGATGATCTGCGCCATCTCAGTGAGGGTCGCCCCATCAAGGACTTTGACGTACCCATCCGTTGAGTTGCTGTCCGCCGCCACGTAAATCCTGTTGGTGGCAGGGTTGACAGCCAACATCCCCACCTTGCTGGAAGACTCGTACTTTCCCGTGGTTTTATCGGTCGCGCCGTCAATCACACTCACGCCGGCACCGTACCTGCCAAGCGTGGTGTAGTAGATCTTGTTGGTTGCCTGATTGACTGCGAGGGCGCGAATGCCCCCAGCGCCGATGATGATGTCGCCGGTAACGCTGCCAGCAGCGTTGATGACCCTGATGGTTCCGCTGGAGTTCACGTAAACCTTGTTGGTGACAGGGTTGACCACGATGTCCTGCGCACCCCCGGATAGCGGAACACTGGTAACTGCGTTCGTAACACCATCGATGACGGCAACGCCGGAAGCGATACCGACGTAAATCTTGTTGTTCGTTTCGTTGACAGCAACGACACCGGCCCCGGAGCCCACCGGCACGGACGTTACGGCGCGGGTCACACCGTCAACCACGGCAACGGATCCACCAATCTCGCTGACGTAGATCTTGTTTGTCGCCGTGTTCACAGCAACGTCCACAGGCATGTCACCTGAATACAAGTCGCCCCCGCCAGAAACGCCATTGATGACGGATACGCCCTCAAACGTGGCAACATACGCCTGGTTCGTCAAAGGGTTCACGGCAATTTTCCCAGGCTGGTCCCCCACAGGAACAACGTTGGTCACCGCATCGGCCACAGCCGGGGAGGTCGTCGTTGTCAAAGAACCAACGGTTCCCACCAAAAGAGCCAACGCCAGTCCGACGGCGACAGCCCGCACCGATACGAGGCGCCGCCGTCGAACGCCCACTCCCCAAAGCGCACGCGAATAATCCCCAACAGCACCCATTTTTACCCCCAAAAGTCGTGACGCCCCAGCGCGCCCATGCGGGAAGTCTACGCGGCCTTCCAACAGCGATGAAGACTCCTGTTAACCAACTCTTCCTCCACAGGCCACCCGTTCGAACCCGCAAGGCCAACCGCTCCGACCACCGTTGAAACCGTGAGGATCGCAATCGTCGCCGAATCATTCCTGCCACTGATGAATGGGGTAACCCATTCGATACTGCGGGTGCTGGAGCATCTGCAGGAGCGCGGCGATGAGGTCATGGTGATCGCGCCGTCGACGTCGGACACCGATGTTTCGAGCGTCGTCAAGGGTGCGTATGTGCACAGGCTTCCCTCAGTGCCGCTGGCCGGTTACACGAATGTGCGGGTTGCTTTGGGTGGTGTGAATCGGGTCAAGCGAATCCTTGCCGATTTCGCCCCCGACGTCGTTCATCTCGCCTCCCCGTTCGTCCTGGGCTGGCGGGCTGTGCAGGCTGCCGATCAACTCGGGATCCCGACGGTTGCGATCTATCAAACCGAGGTCCCCAGCTACGCCGCCCGCTATGGCGTGCCGTTCCTGGAGAACTGGGCGTGGAACCGCGTGGACAACATCCATCTTCTTGCCACCCGAACCCTTGTGCCGTCCTCGTTCGCGCTGAACCAGTTGCGCGGACGCGGCATCCTGCGCGTGGATATGTGGCGCCGCGGCGTGGATACCGCACGCTTCAACCCCGCGAAACGTTCGACGGCGTGGCGCAGCTCGGTAGCGCCGGACGGTCACCGGATCATCGGTTACGTCGGCCGGCTCGCCGTGGAGAAGCAGGTGGAGGACCTCGCCGTGCTGGCGGACCTGCCGGATACGAAGCTGGTGATTGTTGGTGACGGTCCGCAGCGTCCAGCCTTGGAGGCGGCCCTCCCTAACGCGCACTTTGCTGGCTTCCTCGGCGGGGATTCGTTGGCGCAGGCTGTGGCAGGCTTCGATCTCTTTGTTCATCCCGGCGAGTTCGAGACCTTCTGCCAGACCATCCAGGAAGCCATGGCGTCGGGCGTTCCTGTGGTTGCGACGGGCCGCGGCGGCCCCCTCGACCTCGTGGAAAACTCCCGCACAGGCTGGCTGTACGAGCCGGGGAACCTCACCCAACTGCGCGACTACGTGCAGGACCTGATGGGCGACGACGCCAAGCGCCGCGCGTTCGCAGCGGCAGCAACCGCGTCGGTCCAGGGACGGACGTGGCCCGTGCTCAGCGCCGACCTGGTACGGCATTACAACGAAGTCATCGCCGGCATTCCCAGCGAAGCCGACCCCACTGAACTGACCTCAAGCAAGGGACCCTCCTCATGAAGATCTCCGTGATCGGCTGCGGCTACCTCGGCGCCGTCCACGCCGCAACGCTCGCGTCCATGGGCCACACCGTGGTGGGCATCGACGTCGATTCCCACAAGGTTGAGCAGCTCAACAAGGCGCTGGCTCCCTTCCACGAGCCCGGCCTGGACGAACTTCTCAGCGATGGACGCACCACGGGCCGGCTGAAGTTCACCACAGACTTCTCAGCGGCGGCCGACGCCAAAGTCCATTTCCTCTGCGTGGGCACGCCACAGTCCAAGACCTCTGACACGGCCGATCTCTCCTACCTGATGAGCGCCACGAAGAGCCTCCTCCCCCACTTGGCCAAGAGTGCCGCCGTCGTGGGTAAATCAACGGTGCCGGTAGGCACTGTGGAGACGCTTCGGGCGATCCTGGCCCGACGCTCGGACGTCCTGCTCGGCTGGAACCCCGAGTTCCTGCGTCAGGGCACAGCCGTCAAGGATTCCTTGGTTCCTGATCGACTGGTTTACGGGGTTCCTGGCGGCAAGGGTGCCGCAGCCGGCGCTCCGGTGACAGCCGTTCTGGATGCCGTGTACGAGCCGCTGATCAGCGCCGGGATCCCCCGTTTGGTCTGCAACTTTGCCACGGCGGAGCTGATCAAGTCGGCGTCGAACGCGTTCCTGGCCACGAAGGTCAGCTTTATCAACGCGATGGCAGAGCTCTGCGATGCTTCGGGTGCCGACGTGGGCGAGCTCAGCGAAGCGATGGGCTTGGACCCGCGCATCGGAAACCGGTACCTGCATGCCGGGCTGGGATTCGGCGGGGGTTGCCTGCCCAAGGACATCCGTTCGTTCCGTGCCCAATCGCGCGAGCTTTCCGTCCCGTCCGTGGATCGATGGATGGCCTTGGTGGACACCATAAACCTGGACCAGCGCACGCGTGCCGTGGATGTGGCTAGGGAAATGTGCCGGGGCTTCCTGTCCGGCAGAACGGTGACAATCCTCGGCGCAGCGTTCAAACCAGACACCGACGACATCCGCGACTCCCCCGCCCTGGACGTCGCGCAGCAACTCGCTTCTGCCGGCGCACACGTAACCATCACCGATCCCAAAGCCATCAACAACGCCTGGATGCGCTACCCGCAGATCCGCTTCGAAGCCTCCACCAAGCGCGCCCTTGAGGGCGCCGAACTGGTGCTGCTGTTGACCGAATGGGACGAATATTTGTCCCTCTCGCCATCGTTGGCGGGCTCACTGGTACGACGCCGGATGGTGCTGGACGCCCGGAACGTACTTGACGCCGAGGCTTGGCGGAGTGCGGGATGGACCGTCCGCGGGTTGGGGACGGGAGCGTCCGTGGTAGCGGAGGAAATGTTCCTCTAGCCGGCTCGAACTCCCGGGAACATCACGACAGGTACTGCCGTTATCCACATTGTAAGAAACCTTTTTCCTTACAAGGAGGTAGGGCGATGAGGTGGCGTGGCCGGGGTACCCCCAAAGGCCTTGTTGATCTCACACCGGATGTTGGGCTGACTACCAAGGACCGCCCGCACCCGTGGAGCAGGTATGTGGCGCTTGGGGATTCCTTTACCGAAGGGATTGGGGATCCGGAACCAGGAAGCGTCGGAGGGCTGCGCGGCTGGGCTGACCGTGTTGCCGAAGAACTGGCAGCTGACAGCCCGGATTTTGCCTATGCGAATCTGGCGGTTCGCGGCTTGCTGATGCAGCAGATCCTGGACCGGCAAATCGGTCAGGCCCTTACCCTGAAGCCGGACCTGATCACGTTGTCGGCAGGCGGGAACGACATGGTGTTCCATGGCAGTGATCCGGACAAGCTGGCCAGCAAACTTGAGAGCGGCGTGAGCCTCTTGGCTGAGACAGGCGCGAAGATTGTCTTGTTCACGGGACCGGACTGGGGATCCACCCCGCTACTGGGGCGCAATCGTGGCAAAGTGGCCATCTTCAACGAGGACGTTCATGCTATTGCTGCCCGCCACGGGGCACTCCTCACAGATCTTTGGGCCCTACGACAACTCAGGGACCCGAGAATGTGGGACCCGGACAGGCTGCATCTCTCCCCATTGGGTCATCACACCGTGGCCATTGCTGTGCTGGACACACTAAATGTGCCGCATACCCTCCGACCGCTGGAACCCAAAGAACTACCGGAAAGCAGTTGGCGTCAGGCCCGGGCAGGTGACCTCGCGTGGGCAAAGACATACTTCTTCCCTTGGGTGTTCAAACAGCTCCGACCGCACGGTCCCGGGGAGGAACGCCTGGCGAAGCGACCGTCCGCAGGTCCGGTTTTCGAGAGTGAGAAGGCCTCGGGAGCGTCCGCTGCGCTCGTAGAGGGATAACTTCGGGCTCCTCAACGCGGGCCAAGCACGGAGCTTCCAGCAAGGCCAAAGGCGTCTTAACAAGGATGCATGTTGGGCGTATTTTATTTGTGTAGATCCGATCGAGGCCCCGCCCGGGGGTCGGTCCGCGGGGCCTGGTAACAAACAGGAGGCACCACGATGAGCAATCTACTTCGTTGGTCGGCCAGTGACATCGCCGATCCTGTCCGTCGGTTCCTTGAAGGAGAGGCCGGCTCCTGGCTCCGTGTGGAGGAATACCGGGACGGCGGATCGATGGTGGTCAAAGCCGAAGTTCCTGGCATCAATCCTGAAAAGGACGTCGATATCACTCTGTCCGGCGACGAGCTGCAGATCCAGGTCCGCCATGAGGAAAAGTCCGAGCATAAGGATAAGAGGGGATACCGCTCAGAATTCCGGTACGGCACTTTTTCCCGAACCGTGAAACTTCCGACGGCGGTCTCCGAACAAGACGTCAACGCCTCCTATACGGATGGCATCCTCGAAGTGCGCATTCCGATACCGGAGCAATCGGAGAAACAGTCACGCAAGATACCCATCACCCGTGGCGCTTCTTCGGGGGCCGGCACCAGTCCCAGCACCGGGCCCACCGAAACCCGTTAGACCGTAGCCTGGTGCGTACACCGGGCAAGATCCCCTATTGGCAATTCAATCTTCGGGAGCTCACGGTGGACACCGGAGTGATGACGGCTTATATCGTCGGTTATCTCATAACGGCAATCACGGTGTTCATTTTTTGCCTGCCAGCCATAGTGCTCTTTGTGATTCTGTTGCTGGTGGCAGGGGCACTTCGGGTGTTGGTGTGGCCACTGGAACTGGTGTTCCGGAAACTGCGCCGACACCCGAAGGAAACCCAAACTGACCAATCGTGGTTGTTGGGCTCAGGTTAGGAGGAAGATGATGAACATCGGACAAGAGCCGGAATCTCCGCGTGAAGTACCGGAGGCCGATGCGCTTGAACAGCAAACGCCCGTCCTCCCGGAGGCTTCTGAGGAGTTCGAGCTAACGAAACCGCTACCCGATGATGCCCCTGAGGCCGACGTCCTGGAGCAGCGTACAGACGTGCTTCCCGGTGGGTCAGCATTTTCACGACTCGCAGGCGCATCTGAAGCAGAGGCTGCGGAAGCAGACTATGTCGAGCAGGCCCTCGCACCCTCCTTCGAAGAGGATGACGACTACCGCGAAGACAACGAGGAGGTCGGCTAGAAGCAGTCCGCCACCCGGTGTGCTAAGTCATAGAAGACTTCTCCTGTTGGGGCCCGTGTGACCGGTGTTACTGTCGCTCCACGCGCCTTTCGCATGGGCGCACTTTAAGGGGGCAACACATTGCACACACAACTTTCGCGCGCCGGAAAACACTCGCTTTTCGGCAGCAAATCGTCATGGGGTTTTCGCGGTAAAGCACTCGGAATCACGGCCATCGGGTCACTAATGATTTTGCTGGCCGGTTGCGGTTCGGGATCCATGGGAGCTGCTGGATCCGTGAGCAGCACCAAGGAATCGACGTCAGCTTCTCCCTCGCCTACGCCTACTCCAACGCCGAGCCAGATAGCCGGGAAAGCCTGCGCCGCTGAGAAGAACATCCAATCTGTGGGCGGCGAAACGTACATCTGCACGATTGATCAATCCGGAAAACTCGCTTGGCTGGACTCCGCAACAGCAGGAAAGCTTTCTGATCAACGCGCTGCAGACGCTGCGGCAAAAGCCGCGGCAGAGAAGGCGGCAGCGGACGCAGCCGCGAAAGCCGCAGCGGACCAGGCAGCGGCTGACAAGGCTGCCGCGGACAAGCTCGCTGCCGACCAAGCGGCCGCTGCCAAAGCAGCGGCAGACCAAGCTGCCGCCGATCAGGCTGCTGCCGCCGCTGCCAAGCCTGCGCCTCTCGTTCAAAGTAGCTGCGACCCGAACTACGCCGGCGCCTGCGTACCCATTGCGTCCGACGTCGACTGTGCTGGCGGCAAAGGCAACGGACCTGCTTATGTCCGAGGTCCGGTGACGGTGGTTGGTTCTGACATTTACGGCCTGGACAACGACCACGACGGAATTGGTTGCGAGTAGTAGCCCCCTGACATTGCCACTGTACAAGATGGTCTACGCACAGATAGTCTGTGCGTAGATCATCTATTTCGGGAGGCAATCATGTGGGACTACGAGCACAGCATTGAGACCACCGCGGCACCAGAGGCCCTCTGGCGACTCTGGGCCGACGTCGAGAACTGGGGGTCCTGGAACGCCGAAATTGAACGCGTTGAAATCGATGGTCCCTTCGCGGAGGGCTCGCAGATCCTTATGACGCCACCCGGGGATGAACCCATCGAGTTGCGCATCGCTGAGGTGGTGGACGGCGAGCTGTTCGTCGACGAAGCACGCTTCGATGAGCTGCTGATCCGAACGGCCCACCGCTTGGACAGGCTCGACGGCGGTCGAGTCCGGGTCGTCTACAAGATGGAGATCACCGGTGCCGGCGCCGACCAGGTTGGCCCCGAGATCGGGCCTGCCATTACAGCCGATTGGCCGGACACCATGGCTTCGCTCGTCGAACTCGCGCAGCGCTGATGCCGCTCAGCCCGGGCGAGAGCCCCGGATTCCTGCTGTGGCATACCACCCTTCGCTGGCAGCGTGAGATAGCTGCGGCCTTGGCTCCGATCGGCCTCACCCACGTGCAGTTTGTGCTTCTTGCCTGCACCTGGTGGCTCAACAAAGAAGGCGAACATCCCAATCAGCTCGCCGTTGCCCGCCAGGCCGGTACCGACGTAAAGATGGCATCGCAGGTCCTTCGAACCCTGGAGCTGAAAGGCCTAATAGAGCGCGAAGTCGACCCCTCGGACACGAGGTCCAAACGGCTACGTGTTACTGAAGCAGGCTCGGAGCTGGCCCCACGCGCCATCGAGGCAGTGGAGCTCGCCGACGCCCAATTCTTCGAGCCGGCGCCCGCCGGGGAGCTGGTACCGATGCTGAAAAGGCTGGCGCGTCCGAGCGATTGATTGCTTGCGTCTGGCTAGCCCTCGCCCAGGCGGCGCTGGACGTCGAGGAGGAACTTGATGCCGGCGTCGGACAATTCACGCTCATACTGGCCCCATTTTTCTGAGCCCCAAAGCCTTAGGCAGAGGAATGCGCTGTGGACGTCCTGCTCCAATTCGCGAGCTACTTCGATGGGTATATCGGCGCCGTTCATCAACCGGAGGCCGCGCTCGTTGAGCGCCAACTGGACTACTTGGGCACTCAGGTTCCATGGTGGGCGACTACCGGATACTTCCCAGTGCAGTTTGAGTTGGGTAACGACATCCAGTCCCGCACCGTCAGGTGATGCCAAACGGTCAGCAATGTAGTGCCACAACATTGCTGGCTTGTTTACCAGTTTTCTACCCGCTGGGGTCAGGACGAGCCTGCCCTTGTCCTTTCGCAGGAGTTTCCATTCCTGCAAGTGTTCGCGGACGATGCGCACTGGGGCAACGTTGTACTCCGTGGAACTGCTTCCGTGCAAGACCTCGTGCCATCCCAGTTCAGTCATTGCCCGCTTGACAACGATCGGCTTCAGGTAGCCAGCCGATGTCAGAGGGAATCCATCAAGCTCCGCCTCTTTCAAGAACCAAAGAGCTGGCCCCAGAACAAACTCCATCTCGTCAGGGGTTACCTCGCCTGGCCAGAGCCGCTGCGCCAAACGATTCAGCTGCCCGTTAACGGAATCAAGGTCGAAAGCGCGGGCGTCGAACTTTGATGCCTTCTCCTGCGTTACCAGCTCAAGCCACTCAACAGCTGCCGCATGCTCTGGGTGCTTTGGATCTCCGACCACCCGCACAACGTTGGCGTATCCATACACTCCCCCGGAGTCCTCCACTGGGCCACGCATTGCGCCGCCTGTGCACGTGATCGTCGATTCCTGAACCACAGCTGGCCCCACGACTTCAATTTCGTGAGTCCAGTTGTCACCAAAGTCGTAGTCGTATTCAAGGGACGACTTTCCAGGCTGGCTTGAATCGAGCAACTCGTGAAGTTCAACACCGGCGGCCTCCTCCGCGCCCACAGGCGGATCGTCATCTTCGGCGTTCCTGGTGATGATCCGTCTCTTGCCGTACCGGTCATGGCCGGCCACAGCGTAAAGATGCGCGTTCTTCCAATCAAATGCGCATTGAATCGCACTGTGAAGCTCGGCAACCGTGGCGCTTTCCGGGAGAACGAGCTGCCGCCAAATCAGCGGGTCCGTCTCACTGATGGAAATGCGCAGTTCGACGGCGGGGACTTGGGTGGGTGACTCCATGCACCAATTCTGCCAGCGCCCGGGGAGCGGGGAGCAATCGAGTCCCACCACCTAGTCCGTCCCGGCGAACACTCATTTTTGGATTGATGCACCGCCAAAACCGCGAAATTACGCCTATTTGAACACCTAGAGCACGCGAACGAGCACCTAGACCACTATTCCCTCCCATAGTCTCCTCTTGTGCCTTCGGGACGGGAACCCGGTGTCCGGCGGGAACCCCACTCGTCCCAGGCGAAGAAGGCACGACGGCGCGGCTCCACCTAAGAACCCCCAGGTGGAGTCGTGCCCAGCCGGCTTCTGGACCAGCGCCTATCGAGGGCTGGACGGAGTCCGGCGCAAACGGATCACCCGGAACACGATACCCACCACGAACATCAGCACACCGAGCCCTACAGACAGTGGCGGCAGCGTAGCAACCAACGCCACGCAGGCAACGGCTCCAGCCACTTGCAAGGCCTTCGGGTAGCGGCGGTCCTCTGCGGGCTGGGTAAAGGCGGCGATGTTTGCCACTAAGTAATAAAGCAGCACACCGAACGACGAGAAACCGATGGCGCCCCTGAGGTCAGCTCCGGCAATGATCAGGCAAATCACCACGGCCAGCGTTGTTTCCGCCCGGTGGGGAACCTTGTACCGCGGATGAACGGCCGCGAGCCAGTGCGGGAGGTCGTGCTCGCGGGCCATCGCCAGGCTCGTCCTGCCCAGCCCTGCGATCAGCGCGAGGAGCGCCCCCAAAGACGCAACTGCGGCTCCGACCCGAACAATCGGAGCAGCCCAAGACATTGCACCAGCAGTGACGGCATCGGCCAGGGGTGTCGGGGTCCCGGAAACACCGTCCGGCCCCAAGGCAGCCAACAGCGTGACGGCTATCAGCGCATAGATGACGATGGTGATTCCCAGGGCGATGCTGATGGCACGAGGTATAGTGCGGCGAGGCTCCCGAACTTCCTCCCCCATGGTGGCAATCCTCGCGTAGCCAGCGAAGGCAAAGAACAACAGCCCGGCCGACTGCAAGATGCCGTACCAGCCGTGCGCCAGCAGCCCCTCGCCCACAAAGTTGCTGAAGTCAGGTCCGGAACCACCCCAAACGGCCGCCACCGCTATGGCCAGAGCGGTCAGGACGGCGATCACCAAAATTCGGGTAAGTCCCGCTGTGCGAGTCACTCCGTGATAGTTCACAGCAGTCAAAATTACGACGGCGGCAATCGCCACCGGGCGCTCCCAGCCTGCCGGTGCTGCATAGGCCGCGAAGGTCATGGCCATGGCTGCGGCACTGGCCGTCTTGCCGATCACGAATCCCCACCCGGCCAGGAATCCGGGCCAGGGCCCAAGCCGCTCACGTCCGTAGACGTAGGTTCCGCCGGAGGTGGGGTATCTGGCAGCGAGCTGCGCGGAGGAGGTCGCATTGCAGAAGGCCACGAAGGCGGCAACCACCAGACCTATAAGCAGCCCGGATCCGGCAGCTGCTGCGGCTGGTGTGAAGGCCGCGAAGACCCCGGCGCCAATCATGGAGCCTAAGCCAATGAGGGAAGCATCAAACGTGCCGAGGCGGCGGGCCAAGGCCGGGGAATTGCTCACGAGAACCCTTCACGCATCAAGGTCTGAGCTCTACCGGTGTCACCGGAGACTCGTACTGGAAGATACGTTCAGCCTAACGTGAGTCAGCGTGCTGCCATTGAATTCCCCACGAGGATGAACAGGCCATTACGCGAGGTTGCGCCGGTCTTTCGCAGGGCGTTGGAGATGTGGTTTTCCACTGTTCTCGCGCTGATCCCGAGATGTTCAGCAATCTCCACATTCGAGCGATGTCCCGCCAACGCGGCAACCTCAATTTCGCGTTCGGTCAGAGGTGTCGTCCTGAAAGTGTTGAAGGAGAGTTGCTCGTTGGTTGACGGAAACCTTGCTGCGAACATCGAGGATGCTTCGGCCATGGCCTCCGCCGCTGCTGTGTTCCCTTCCAGAACGTGACGTTTGAGGGCACCTCGAAGGAGCATGCCGATCTGATAGTTGTCGGCGTCCAACTCGTAGTGTTTCAGGAGGAGACCAAGCAGCTTGTGATCGCCTTCCACAACAGCGGTGGCAACGGCCATCATTTGATCGTGAGCCGTCACTCCGCTGTCCCGCAGGATCTTGCGCAGGAGATCCAGTACCGGCGCGCCGGGACATAGGCATGTGCAGAGCAGCGCCGTCATTGTTGCTTCCAGGATGTAGCCGCTTCTCATCTGGCGTTTGATGAGTTTCACGGCCAGCCGATCAAAAACCGACGGCTGGGTAGTCTCTGCGGCAACTAGCTCATGTGCACCCTTGCCGATACCGGGCAACGGTCCAACGTCAGGCACCTCACTCCGTGCTTGGGAGGCGATGGACAGCGACGGTGAGATGGCCGTCGTCGCATGCCGTAGGCCGGCGAGCCGCAGCATGGCGTCATAAAGGATGTCGACGACGAAGCCGGGACGGCCCATGGCAAACACACTGCTCATGAGGTACTCGGCTTCCTCGAAGTAGCCCCGATACAGCAGACCGAGCGCTGCCACGTAGCTACTGGCAACAACGCCGAATTGATCGAGGTTGCGGCGGGCCTCGGCACGCCAATCCAGTGCGAAGACCAAGGAGTCCTCGATCCTGCCTGCTGCAAAGAGCGCGAGGCCGTGAAGGAACGGACGCAGGTGCGGGAAGGTGTCGTCGTCCTCAGCTTTCTCAGTCAGGCTGAGGACCGCGTCCGGCCGAAACCGATACAGCTGGAGCAAGCTTTGGACGAGTCCTTCCAACCCCGGCAATGCAGCCTGCGAGGCTTCGGCAGAGGGCTCGGGCATGGGTGCGACCCGACCATGGGAGGCATTGATGAAGAGGACAGCGGCCTCGGCAGTAGAGGCTTGTTCCGGGTTGTGCTCGGCGAATCCTTTGAGGATGTCCACGGCCGTACTCACGCCCTGCCCTGAGTAGATTGCAGGGAAAGCCCTGGTGATTACGAGAAAGAGAACGTCGTTGGGGTCGCCGTTGAGCGTGGACGTCTCCTGGCAGACGCGGGTTGCCCGCATAACGTTCACCGGCGCTCCCCAGTAAACCCTAAGCAGTGCTGCAGCATTGGTCGCGGACTTGTTCGCTTGCCATCGTTCATAGCGCGTCCGTTCGCGGGCGGCACTGTGATCGTGAAAATGCCGGGCAGTTACGGCGTCATCGTTTCCCTTCTCGAGCCGCAAGGATGCCAACACCCGGGACAGGCAGTCGGCAGTGGTTGAATTGCCCTGCGTAGTTTGAGGCACCCCCTCAAGCGCACCGGCGATCTTGTTCCGCAAGAGGTGCCGGTCTCTGAGCGTCTTTTGGCCCCGGAAATAGTCGGCAATTACGGGCGGGCTTATCGCCGCGATTGGTCCATTGTGGTGATCGTCCATGACTGACAGGAATCCCCGCCGTTCAAGGCCTTCCAATACGTCGGGCTGTACCACTTTTTGCAGAACGTCCACCCGGGCGGTGCCGAGGATTGCCATGGTGTGCAGGGCGGTGACTTCTTCCGGAGCCAGGTCCGCCAGCAACGCTTCGAGGGTGCCTCTCAGATGGTCGTTCCAGAGGGTGTCACCTGTCATCTGCCACTGACCACCACGCATAATCAGCAGCTCGCTTAACGCCGCGGTCTCCGTAATGCGGACGACTAGCCGAGGGTTGCCGCCGGACTTGGTCAGGATCCTGGCTGTTGTGTCTGCATCTGCAGCAGACCCCAGCACCTGCGTCACCAAGGTGTGTACCTGCTCAAAATGGAGGGGGTCCAGTTGCAGCAAAGCTTCGCGGCCACTGTTCATGACAGCCAGTTGACCTCTTGAGATCGGACCGCTGTCCGGAGCCGTGACGATCAGCGGGCAATCGGACCTGCGCCGAACGGATTCCAGGACCGCCAGTGATTCGTTGTCCAGCAGATGGATGTCGTCCACTATCAGGACGTGCTTTCCAGGCTTAGACAACTGGCTAGCCAGCGCATCGGCCATATCCATGACTCCGCTACGGCCGGGCCGAAGCTCCAAACCCAAACTCTTGATGGCTGCGTACGGAATTGAGCGATGGGTTCGAAGGCCGCTGATGAAGTGGATAGCCATTCCGGTCTTTTCCAAGTTGGCCACGACGTTCCGCACCACCGTGGTCCTGCCGCTTCCGGGTGCTCCAATAATCCGCACGCCTATGCCGCGGCCAACGAAATCGAGGATGCGCTGCACCTCAGAATCGAACACTCGATCCAACCTTCTGTTTCTGTGGATGACCGACATGCGGCTCACTTCGCAGGTTAGATCTCGGAAACGGGACTAGGTGGCAAAACAGCCTTGCACAGGCCGCTTAGCCCCCGTCTAGGTGGTGATTCGGGCAAAAATGAGTGCTCGCGCGGCTCGCCTAGGTGGTGAGCCTGCGTTGAATGAGCTGGCGGGAAGGAGTCGTTTGCAGTCTGTTCGTCCATGGGAGGCCCTCGGTTTCGTAGTTGATACCGATCACGCTACGGACGTTCGAAGGTGAGTTACAGGGATGTAATTAGCTATGTGGATATGTGTTCGAATGAGATTCTTAGGATAGGAACATATCTACTACAAGCGTGGGGACCGCGATCGGGCTGACGCTCTTGCCTGCCCAGATCGCAGCGGAAGCCATCGCCACATTGCTGCTGTGCAGGCACCCACCGTGATGCCGACTGCCACGGCCACGATCAGGTGCTCGGTCCGCCAGTCCTCCGGCGCATTGACCGCCTGATATGACAACCACATACTGAAGGCCCAGGCGACGCCGGTCACTGCAGTCCATATGGCCCCAACTTTGGCCGGCCACCGGGCGGCCCACCATTGCCCCAGGCCGAGTAGTAACCCTCCCAGACCCGCCATTAACGGCCACCCCACAGCGTCCGGAAGCATGTCTCCAAAAGCGTGCGCCACCAGCAAGGCCCCAATGGTCCCAATGATCCACCGCCAGGCCCGTAATCCGGACCGCCTTAACAGCAGTGCCTGCAGACCACCAACTAAGAGCCCGGTGGCAACGCCGTTCACCAGCGCTCCGGCGGGGTTGGGGTTGAAGGAGTCACCGTTATTGGGCGGCAGGGCACCGGGGAAATGGAACACGCCCCCGGACACCGCTACGCTCAGGGCCGTAGTGAGGAGCCATAGTAAAGGAAAGACCCATGGGGAGCGGGCCCCCGATGTTTCGTTGCCCATGCAGCACCCTCTTATCCAGGACAGGCTGGCAAACAGGGCCATCCCGACCCCATCATTCTGCGGCTATGCAGTAATTATGGCGGCCGGCGAGCGAAGGGCAAGTGCCCACGGCGAATGTGGGGTTATAGGACAAAACGTGTGTATTGGTTGGGCCTGCTTTCCAGCGCTGGCGGGCGAATTCCGGGATAGCTAAGCT
>NZ_JBHZPI010000009.1:0-183042 GCF_042788025.1 Paenarthrobacter sp. YIM B13468
GCCAACAACTTACACCACACACAACACTGCACGCGTCCACTATGTGGTTCCCGAACAACAACCGTTCCAGGAACCAACAACTGAATAACAACACCACACAGTTGTAACCACACAGACTTCCCACCCCGGACAAACACCGGGGAACGGGTAACAAGGTTACGGCGGTCATAGCGTGGGGGAAACGCCCGGTCCCATTCCGAACCCGGAAGCTAAGACCCACAGCGCCGATGGTACTGCACCCGGGAGGGTGTGGGAGAGTAGGACACCGCCGGACAACAATTAACGGGAAGCCCCGACCACCACGGTCGGGGCTTCCCCACTTTAACCACCAGAAGTTGCATCGCCAACAGCGCTGTGAGACTGGCCACGGGACGCCCGTGGAGCTGCCCTGACGTTCGGCGCCTGAGGCGCTGTCGCCTAGAATTGCATAAGACATACGAGTCGGCAGCCCCGTGCTGCAGACGGCGTGACAACGAAATAAGGGTTATGAGCGACTACGCACGCGCCAGTGGTCGGCTCGCAACAGGAGGAATCCACCATGGCTGAGCACAACGGCGGCAATCGCGACGGCAACCGCGGAAACTTTGGCGGGAATCGCGGTGACGGCGGTTCTTTCCGCCCCAACAACAACTCCGGTGGAGATCCCCGCGGATTCCGTTCCAGGGGGAATCGCGACGGCAACGAGCAGGGTCGTTCCTTCGGTGGCGATCGTGAGCGTAAGCCCTTTGGTGATCGTGGTGACCGTCCGGCCCGTGATGGTGAGCGTCGTCCGTTCAACAATGACCGTGGCGAGCGTAAGCCGTTCGGCGACCGCCCGCCCCGCGATGGCGAGCGTCGTTCCTTCGGTGGCGATCGTGAGCGTAAGCCCTTTGGTGACCGTGGTGATCGTCCGGCCCGTGATGGTGAGCGTCGTCCGTTCAACAATGACCGTGGAGAGCGTAAGCCCTTCGGAGATCGTCCGGCCCGTGATGGCGAGCGTCGTCCCTTCGGTGGTGATCGTAAGCCCTTTGGTGACCGCGGGGACCGTCCGGCCCGTGACGGTGAGCGTCGTCCGTTCAACAATGACCGTGGCGAGCGTAAGCCGTTCGGTGACCGTCCGCCCCGCGATGGCGAGCGTCGTCCCTACAACAATGACCGTGGCGAGCGTAAGCCGTTCGGCGATCGTCCCGAGCGTGGCGGCGAGCGTCGGTCCTTCGGCGGAGATCGTGACCGTAAGCCCTTCGGTAGCCGCCCTGAGCGTGGCCCCCGGAACTTTGATGGTCCACGTCGTGATGGTGATGAGCGTCGTCCCTACAACAGTGACCGTGGCGACCGTAAGCCGTTCGGTGACCGTCCCGAGCGTGGCGGCGAGCGTCGTCCCTTCAACAGTGACCGCGCCAACTCCTGGGAAGAGCGTCCGGCCAGGGTTCCCAACGCGAAGGATATTCGCAGCGCCAACCGTCCTGACCGCGAGCGTTCTCCCGAGATCGATGAGGATGTCACGGGTAAGGAACTTGACCGCGCCACCGGGCATCAGATCAAGACCCTCGAAGAGCAGAGCGCAGGCTGGGTTGCCAAGCACCTGGTAATGGCTGGTCGCCTGATCGACATCGAGCCGGAGCTGGCCTTTCAGCACGCCTTGGCTGCCAGCCGAAGGGGTGGCCGGCTCTCGGCTGTCCGGGAAGCTGTTGGCTTGACGGCGTACGCTGCCGGTCACTATGGCGAAGCGCTCCGCGAATTCCGTACGTACCGCCGCATCAGCGGGTCAAACGTTCACCTGCCCGTCATGGCGGACTGCGAGCGTGGCCTTGGCCGCCCGGACCGTGCACTGGACATGGTCCGCTCTCCCGAAGCGCAGGACCTGGATGCTCCGGGCAAGGTAGAGCTGGCGATTGTGGCTTCGGGCGCCCGTGCGGACCTCAACCAGCTTGATGCTGCCGTTGCCGAACTTGAGATCCCGCAGCTGGACATTAACCGTGCGTTCTCCTACAGCCCCCGCCTGTTCCGTGCGTATGCGGAAGCATTGACGGCTGTGGGTCGCACTGAGGAAGCCGAAAAGTGGGCTCGTCAGGCAGTGGTTGCCGAGAATGCCTTGGGTGTTGGCGATTTCGCCGAGCCGGAAATTCTTGACCTCGGCTGGGACGAGCAGGAAGAAGCAGCAGCTGCGCGCAAGCCGCGTTTCGAGAAGCGCGGCGAGGATTCCGACGTCGTTAGGTTGGAAAGCGAATCGGTGATCGCTGAGGCTGCTGCCGCAGATGCCGAACACGACGACGTTGACATTGATGATGTCGAGTCGGATTACTTCGAGTCTGACGACGCCGAATCGGACATCGATTCAGCAGAAGAGGCTGACGAAGCCGAAGCAGAAGAAACAGAGGAAGAGCCGGACGAATCCGTTTCCCACGCGGAACCCGCCGAGGAACAGGGCACTGACTCCCAGCATGGCTGATTCACTCATTTCCTCCTTTGACGCTGTACTTTCCGATCTTGATGGTGTGGTTTATGCAGGTCCCCATGCCATTCCCGGGGCTGTGGAGTCGCTGCAGCGACTGGAGACGGTAGGCGTCGGGTTGGGTTACGTGACGAACAATGCCTCGCGTACTCCCGCCCAGGTTGCCGCACATTTGCGGGAACTGGGTGCGCCCGCGGAGGATCACCAGGTGGTCAGCTCGTCGCAGGCTGCGGGGGAGTTGCTTGCTTCCATGCTGCCTGCGGGGGCTCACGTGCTTATCACTGGCAGTGCGGCGTTGGCCCACGAGATCGAACTCGTGGGCCTCAAGCCCGTGCACAGTGCAGCGGAGTCGCCGGTGGCTGTTGTGCAGGGCTTCAACCCGGAGATCGGCTGGAAGGACCTCGCTGAGGCCTCCTATGTTGTTGCCGGTGGCGCGCAATGGTTCGCGACCAACACGGATATGTCCATCCCGCAGGCACGCGGTATGGCTCCTGGCAACGGTACTCTCGTCGCCGCAGTTGCGGCCGCAACGGGCAAGACGCCGTTGGTGGCCGGGAAACCCGAAGCGCCGTTGTTCCACGCTGCTGCCAAGCGGCTGAACTCCGCTCGCCCTTTGGTGGTGGGGGACCGTTTGGACACGGACATCCTGGGCGGCAATCGGGCGGGATTTGCGACGGCGGCGGTACTCACCGGCGTCGACACCACGCTAACAATTCTTGCTGCGCGGACGGAAGAGCGTCCCGATTACCTGTTGGCGGATCTGGGTGATCTTTACCATCCATACCCGGAAATCGTCAGCGACGCCGGCACCTACCGTTGCGGTGCAGCATCAGCAATTGCTGAGGACGGCAAGGTCACGCTCACGGGGCACAAGGATGACCTCGACGCGTGGCGGGCGGCGTGCGCCGCTTGGTGGGCTGCGGTTCCGGACACCGCTGTGGCCCAAGCGCCGGAGCTGGAATGGCGAACTCATTAGACTGGTGCGATGACTGAGCCCAACAATGTCACGGAAGCTGAGGCTGAACGGACCGCTGCGCACTGGCCGGAGGCTCTGGATTCCACCGGCGATGCCCCGGTGGACCGTGCCCTCAGCTTGCTGGAGGCCGTTCATGGCGCTCCGGTGGCCGATCATGCCGGGTTGTACGCAGCAATTCACGATTCCCTCCTGGAGGCTCTGGATGCCGAGCCTGGCCTGCCGACCGCTGCCAACCGGGATACCACTGCCACCCGCCCGGAAGGCGAAAATTAGCGAATGGCAAGACTTGATCAGGAACTCGTCGCGCGTGGGCTGGCGAGGTCCCGGACGCATGCTGCCAAGCTCATTAGCGACGGCAAGGTGAGTTCAGGCGGGGTTGTCTTCGCCAAAGCGGCCCAGCAAGTGGACGCCGGCACAGACCTGGACGTCCAATCCCACCTTGAGGACATCTACGTGAGCCGCGCCGGGCACAAGCTGGCTGGCGCGCTGGCAGCGTTTCCGGGGGTCACAGTATCCGGCCGCCGGTGTCTCGACGCCGGAGCCTCCACCGGCGGCTTCACTGATGTGCTGCTCCGGCAAGGAGCCGCGCGAGTGGTGGCGGTCGACGTCGGGCATGACCAGCTGGTGCCGCCCCTTCGCAATGATCCCCGGGTGGTGGTTCATGAGGGATTGAACGTCAGGTATATGACGCCGGACCAGATCGGCGGCACCGTGGCCCTGACCGTTGCCGATCTGTCCTTCATTTCCCTGACGTTGGTTCTGGGCCCGCTTGCTGCCTGCACGGAACCTGGCGGAGACCTTGTCCTGATGGTCAAGCCGCAGTTTGAAGTCGGCAAAGAGCGGTTGAGCCGCACGGGCGTCGTATCTTCCGAGAATGAACGACGCCGGGCGGTGGCCCAAGTGGCCCGCGCTGCAGTTGATGCCGGGCTGGAACTTCTTGGCCTGGCGGCAAGTCCACTCCCGGGCCAGGACGGAAATGTTGAGTACTTCCTGTGGATGAAGCGCAGGATGTCCGCTGTGTTGCCTAAGATCGAAGAGCGGGACGAGGACGTTGCTGCGTTGATACAGAACCTCTGGCCAAACGACTAGAAAGCAGAACCCGATGAGCAGGCATGTACTTGTCCTTGCCCACACAGGGCGGGAGGAATCGCTCCGGGCGGCGTGGGATGCCTGTACGCAGCTGCACTCGTCGGGCCTGGTGCCGGTCCTCCAGAAGTCAGAATTGGCAGATGTCGAGCGTTTCTTTGGTGCCGTTGATACCCCCATTGAGATCCTCCATGACGACGTGAGTTTGGAAGACGTGGAATTGGTGATGGTTCTGGGTGGCGATGGAACCATCCTGCGCGCGGCGGAACTGGTCCGGGAGGTGGACGTTCCCTTGCTGGGCGTCAACCTGGGCCACGTGGGCTTCCTTGCAGAGAGCGAACGTGCTGACCTGGCCCAGACGGTCGAGTGGATCGCGAGCCGCCAGTACACCGTTGAAGAGCGCATGACCATCGATGTCCAGGTGTGGATCAAGGGCCAGAAGATCTGGCATACCTGGGCGTTGAACGAGGCCGCTATCGAGAAAGCCAACCGGGAACGGATGCTCGAAGTCGTTACCGAGGTGGATGAACGCCCGCTGACGTCGTTCGGCTGTGATGGCGTGGTCCTTGCGACGCCAACGGGATCAACCGCGTACGCGTTTTCGTCTGGTGGGCCGGTGGTGTGGCCTGAAGTGGAAGCGCTCGTCATTGTGCCGATCAGCGCCCATGCCCTTTTTGCCAAACCCTTGGTGGTGTCTCCGCGATCGAAGCTGGCCGTGGAAATCATGAACCGGACCGATGCCTTGGGAGTCCTTTGGTGTGATGGCAGGCGTTCCGTCGACTTGCCTCCGGGAGCACGTGTCGAGGTGACCCGCTCAGCCACGCCTGTACGCCTGGCACGGACGCACAGGACTCCTTTCTCAGCCCGGCTTGTGCGCAAGTTCCAGCTCCCCATCCACGGCTGGCGGGGTCCGGCTCCCCGGTCAGGGGAAGTCCACACCGGCCCCATCCCCGTGATCCGAACCCTTTCACCGGCTCCTTTGCCCACTCCCCGGGAGGCGGGCGGTCCCGCGGACACCAGCGGCCCCGGCAACGCTGAAACATCCCTGAACCCGGGGCACGGTGAGCCATCCGACCCCACGAATGCGAAGTGAAGCATGCTTGAAGAACTCCGAATCCGTGACCTCGGTGTCATTACTGATGCCGCCCTCCCGCTAGGTCCCGGCCTCAGCGTCGTTACCGGTGAAACCGGTGCTGGCAAGACCATGGTGGTGACCGCCGTCGGGCTTCTCCTGGGTGCCCGTTCGGATGCGGGCGCCGTCCGGAGCGGCGCCAAATCTGCCTCCGCGGAGGCCGTCTTGAAGCTCGATCCAGGCCACAGCGCAGTGGAGCGGGCCAAGGAGGCCGGCGGTGAGGCGGAGGAGTTCGACGGCGTCGCTGAACTCCTGCTGGCCCGCACCGTTGGTGCCGATGGCCGCAGCCGGGCTTACGTTGGGGGACGGGCGGCACCGGTGGGGGTTCTGGCCGAACTTGGCGAGAGTCTGGTAGTGGTGCATGGCCAGTCGGACCAGATCCGGCTGAAAAGCGCTACCGCACAGCGACACGCCCTGGATCGCTTCGCTGGTGCACCACTGGCCAAGGGCCTGGAGGAGTACCAGGGCCTGTACAACCACTGGAAGTCCATTCAGGCGGAGTTGGAGGCCCTTCGCAGCGAAGCGCGGGAACGGCTTCGTGAGGCGGAGTCGCTGGACGCGGCGCTCAAAGAGATCGATGACGTGGATCCCCAGCCTGGTGAGGATGAGACCCTCAAAGCTGAAGCCGTGAAGCTTGCAAATGTTGAGGAACTCCGGCTGGCGGCCGCGGCTGCACATGAGTCGCTCATCGCGGAGGAATTCGGGGATGCCGGTGATGCCACATCGATGGTGGATGCCGCCAAGCGGACGCTGGAGCATGTTGCAGAACATGATGAGGCGTTGGGGGCCGCTGCTGCACGCCTTGCCGAAGTTGGCTTCCTGCTGAACGATATCGCCGCTGACTTGTCCAGCTACCAAGCCGCATTGGACACCGAAGGCCCGGAGCGGCTCTCTGAAATCGAGGCACGCCGCGCGGCCTTGGCCAAACTGATCCGCAAGTACGCCCCCAGCATCGATGAAGTGCTGGAGTGGGCGGCCACGGCCCGTGTGCGTTTGGACGAGCTGCAGGACGATTCAAGCCGCATCGAGTCCTTGGATGCCGAGGTAGCTTCGGCCGAAGCTACCCTGCGCAAGCAAGCCGCAGCGATCAGCAAGGCCCGGCTCAAGGCGGCCAAGGACCTCTCGGCCCGCGTGAGTGCGGAGTTGAAGGCATTGGCCATGGCGGATGCCACGTTGATCATCCAAATCGAGGACAGCGGATCGCTTGGCCCCTGGGGAACGGACGAGATCGCCTTCCTCCTTCAGCCACACTCCGGCGCTCCGGCGCGCCCACTGGGCAAGGGAGCCTCCGGCGGTGAACTCTCAAGGGTGATGCTTGCCATCGAGGTAGTCCTCGCTGCGGTGGATCCTGTGCCGACATTCGTCTTTGACGAGGTGGACGCCGGAGTCGGCGGACGGGCTGCCGTCGAGATCGGGCGCCGGCTGGCCATGTTGGCCCGCCACGTCCAGGTCCTCGTTGTGACGCACCTGCCACAGGTTGCCGCCTTCGCTGACCAGCACATCCGGGTTACCAAAACCTCAGTTCGGGGCGCCGACGGAAAAACGTCCACCGGATTCACCTCCAGCGATGTGCAACTGCTGGACGACGACGAGCGCGTGAAGGAGCTTGCGCGTATGTTGGCCGGGCAGGAAGACTCAGAATCTGCCCAGGCGCACGCGCAGGAATTGTTGGACGACGCGAAATTGCTTCCCCAGAAGGCCTAGGAATTTCCGGCCAGGCGGCTGGCGCCGGACTGCGACCACTATCACATCCGTGCACTTGGCCCCGCCCGGCTCTTGATTGCAGGCATGGTCTTGGGCAACCATTGACCATTTGGGGAATCCGGACGGACGCTTGGAAGGCGTAATTGATGATAAGCTCGAATTCCGTGGTGCAGCGATCAAATTCCCGTGTAAATTCCCGGTTCCCGGGCTCGTCCAAGACGACCAAACACATCTTCGTCACCGGTGGTGTGGCGTCCTCGCTCGGTAAGGGTCTGACGGCTTCCAGCCTCGGCCACCTGCTGCGGGCACGCGGTTTGTCTGTAACTATGCAGAAGCTCGATCCCTATTTGAACGTGGATCCGGGCACGATGAATCCCTTCCAGCACGGCGAAGTTTTCGTGACTGATGATGGCGCCGAAACTGACCTCGACATCGGACACTACGAGCGCTTCCTCGATGAAAACCTCGAAGGTTCGGCCAACGTCACAACGGGCCAGATCTACTCCACGGTCATCGCGAAGGAACGCCGTGGTGAGTACCTTGGAGACACCGTTCAGGTCATCCCGCACATCACGGATGAAATTAAGCGCCGCATGCGCCTTCCCGCCGAAGGCAAGAACGCGCCGGATGTCATCATCACCGAAATCGGTGGCACGGTTGGTGACATCGAATCGCAGCCCTTCCTTGAGTCGGCCCGCCAGGTGCGCCAGGACATCGGCCGGAACAATGTCTTCTTCCTCCACGTTTCCCTGGTTCCGTACATCGGTCCTTCCCAGGAACTGAAGACCAAGCCTACGCAGCACTCCGTGGCAGCCCTTCGTTCCATCGGTATCCAGCCCGAAGCCATCGTGATCCGTTCGGACCGCGAAGTGCCGGACGCCATGCGCGAGAAAATCGGCCGCATGTGCGATGTCGATATCGATGCCGTGGTCAACGCTGCTGACGCACCCAGCATCTATGACATCCCCAAGACGCTGCACTCCCAGGGCCTGGACTCCTACATCGTCCGTGCGCTGGACCTGCCGTTCAAGGACGTTGACTGGAGCAAGTGGGACAAGCTGCTCGAAGCTGTCCACAACCCCAAGCATGAGGTCGAAGTCGCCCTGGTTGGCAAGTACATCGATCTTCCGGATGCCTACCTTTCGGTGACCGAGGCCCTCCGCGCAGGTGGATTCGCGAATGAAGCCAAAGTCAAGATCCGCTGGGTTCCCTCTGACGAGTGCGAAACCCTCGCTGGCGCCACCAAGTCCCTCGCCGGCGTCGACGCCATTTGCGTACCGGGCGGCTTCGGTATCCGTGGCCTTGAAGGCAAGCTGGGTGCACTGAAGTTCGCCCGTGAATCCAAGCTCCCGGTCTTGGGCCTGTGCCTGGGCCTGCAGTGCATGGTGATCGAATACGCGCGCAACGTGGTTGGCTTGGAAGGCGCCTCGTCCAGCGAGTTTGAGCCGGACTCCAAATACCCGGTCATCGCCACCATGGAAGAACAGTTGGACATTGTGGAAGGCAAGGGAGACCTCGGCGGCACCATGCGCCTGGGCCTCTACGAAGCCAAGCTCGACGAGGGCTCCGTTGTCGCAGAGACGTACGGTGCCACTTCAGTGAGCGAACGCCACCGCCACCGCTACGAGGTCAACAACAAGTACCGTGACCAAATCGCGGCAGAGGGCTTGGTCTTCTCGGGTACCTCTCCTGACGGCAAGCTGGTTGAGTACGTTGAACTTCCCCGCGAAGTGCACCCGTACTACGTTGCTACGCAGGCACACCCGGAGCTTAGCTCCCGCCCGACGCGTCCGCACCCGCTCTTCGCAGGCCTCGTGAAGGCAGCTTTGGAGCGTCGTGAAGGCAGCGTCGTGGGGACCAAGACCGGCGCCCGTGCGGTAGCTGCCAAGTAACAGGTAAAACGCAAGCACTAACGAAGGACGGCGCGATGCCCGGCATTTCTGAAACCCCCAGCACCTCAAGGCAGGTTTCGGATATGCCGAGCCCGCGCCGTCTTGTGTCCACCAGCAAGGTCTACGAAGGCCGTATCTGGGATGTGGTCAGCGACTCCTTCCAGCTCAGTGAGGACACGGACACCCTGGTCCGGGACTACATCGACCACCCGGGGGCGGTGGCCGTGCTGCCGATGAACGTCGACGGGGAAATCCTGCTCCTGAAGCAGTACAGGCACCCCGTTGGTATGGATCTCTGGGAAATCCCGGCCGGCTTGTTGGACGTTGAGGGCGAGGAGTTCGTGGCGGGCGCCGCCAGGGAGCTCGCCGAGGAAGCTGATCTTGTTGCGGCCACCTGGAACGTCCTGGTTGACTTCTTCAACTCTCCGGGATCCTCCAGCGAGGCTGTTCGCATTTATCTGGCTCGTGGATTGAGCGCTGTTCCCGAGGCTGACCTGCATGTCCGCACGGACGAAGAGTCAGAAATTGAGTTCCACTGGATTCCGCTCGACGATGCCGTGAAAGCCGTCCTTGAAGGGCGCCTGCACAATCCGTCCGCGGTCCTGGGAATCCTTGCGGCCGCCGCCGCGAAGGCCGATGGCTTTTCCAGCCTGCGGCCCGCTGACGCGCCGTGGCCCGCGCACCCGAGCCAGCGCTGAGAATGGCCGAGGCCGCCACCCGTACTGCCAACCGCATCGATCGCGGAGTTACGGACTACCTCCAGCACGTGGGGGTGGAACGCGGCTTGGCAGCCAACACCTTGGCTGCCTATCGTCGTGACCTTGCCCGATATTCGAACTTCCTGGCTGGCCAAGGCGTGGAACGGCCCGGAGACATCACTCGGCATCATGTGACTGCCTTCGCCCAGGCGTTGTCCGACGGCTCCGATGGCGCTGCGCCCCTCGGCGTCCGCTCCGCCGCCAGGACCATTGTGGCCGTTCGCGGACTCCATAAGTTTTGGGCCCTTGAAGGAACCACGACGTCGGATCCCGCCAGTGATGTCCACCCGCCGATGCCGGGCAAACGGCTTCCGAAAGCCATCAGCGTTGGTGAAGTAACGCGGATCCTAGAAGCTGCGGGTTCGGACTCGGCGACGGGGCTGAGGGACCGGGCGTTGCTTGAATTTCTCTACTCCACCGGTGCGCGCATCAGCGAGGCCGTAGGGCTGGACGTCGACGACGTATCCCTGGAGCACGCCGGCGGCGAACCTGCAATAGTCAGGCTCTTCGGCAAAGGTTCCAAGGAGCGGTTGGTTCCTTTGGGCTCTTACGGTGCACGCGCCGTCGGAGCCTATGTGGTCCGCGGAAGGCCGCTGCTGGCATCCAAGGGCAAGGGCACTCCCGCCTTGTTCCTGAACGCCCGTGGCGGCAGGATCAGCAGGCAAAGTGCCTGGACAATCCTCAAAGCTGCTGCAGAGAAGGCAAACATCACCAAGGATGTATCACCCCACACCTTGCGGCACTCTTTTGCCACGCATCTTCTGGAAGGCGGGGCGGACGTACGCGTAGTCCAGGAGCTGTTGGGGCACGCATCGGTTACCACCACCCAGGTCTACACTTTGGTCACCGCCGACACCTTGCGGGAAGTTTACGCTGCTGCCCATCCCCGGGCGCTCGGCTGACGTTGCCGCTACTCCAGTACGCTGAACGTCAACTCCACGGCATCGACGAACAATGCCAGCAGTGACGTCCCCAAACCGGCCACGAGCAAAAGCCCTGGGTGGGCCAGCCCCACCACCACCCGCTTCAACCGCGGCCGTCCCTTAAGGAACTTTTTGGGTACCCGCGTCTTCAACGGAATTTGCCGCCAACCGCGCAGCCGGCGGAGGAACCAGGCGCACCGCACGATGAACGCCATCCACAGGACAGAGAGCACCAGCGGGACCGAAGCCAGCATGAGGTTGAAGCCGAGTGCGGTCACCTCCTTTTCGGAGTCGCCGATGACGGTCTGCACCGTGGTCGAGATGGAGGCACTCATCACCACGGAAGCAGCCCACACCATGAAGGCGACCACCAGGGCGAGGAAGCGGACGAAGAAATGGCCCAGGACAGTGGCGTCCACTGCCTTGAGGTGGCTGCGAGGGGTGGCGTGCAGCACGGCCAGCGTGGACAGCAGCGTTGGCAGGGCAGCTGCCAGGACCAGCAAATACCAAGTCCATCCAGCCAGATCCACCACCTCATCCAGGACAATGAGTCCGGCCCATACCACTGTCCAGGCCCAGCCGGCGTAGAGCGGATGCGCCACCACCCAGCGGGGCAGCCAGGCGTCGCGCTCCTGCCCGGCCCTGGTGTGTGATGGGGCCTCGGCCAAAGGAGCTGTTTCGACATCTTCGCCGGCCTGGGACTTCACCTCATGGTTGACGGCCTGTGCTTGTGCCTGTGTCCCGGCACGCGCTTCGCCCCCACCTTCGTTCATGGGCTCACTGTAGCAATTGGGCGGACTGTGGCAATGGCACCACTGGTACAGGTGATCGGGTTAAGGTAGGCAGCATGACAGCAGCCCATGTGACACTGTGCTTCCTCCTCCGTGACGGCGTGGACGGGGAACACGTACTCCTCGGTACCAAGAAGACCGGTTTTGGGCGTGGGAAAGTGGTGGGCGTGGGTGGGCATGTGGAGCCGGGGGAGACGGCACTGCAGGCCGTGTGCCGCGAGGTAATGGAGGAAATCAGCGTGGTGGTCGAAGCCGCAGACCTGATCCCCGCCGGCATCATCGATTTCGTGTTCCCTGCCAGGCCCGAATGGAACATGTACACCACCGTGTACCTGACGCGTGCTTGGGTGGGCGAACCGTCCGAGAGCGACGAGATTGCGCCTGAATGGTTCCCGGTGTCCAAGCTACCGGTGGAACGCATGTGGGCCGACGCCGAGCATTGGCTGCCCGCCATGATTTCGGGGCAGCGGATCGCAGTTCGAGTGGACTTGGCTGCCGATAACGAGAGCGTTGCCGAAGTTCACACCATTGATTGGGTCGGAACCGACTAGAAAACAGGCTTTCAAGCATACGACGGCGGGCCGGTCGCCTTTCGGTGACCGGCCCGCCGTCGTATGCTTCCACCGCTACCAAGTGCCAGGAAGCTACGGCACGTGCCGCTCTTCCGGTCCGTTGTATTCGCTGAGCGGTCGGATGAGGGAGTTCGAGGCGAACTGTTCCATGATGTGGGCGGTCCAGCCGGTGATCCGGCTGGCAACGAACAACGGGGTGAACGTTTGGGTGTCGAATCCCATGAGGTGGTACGTGGGTCCGGCGGGGTAGTCAAGGTTGGGTTTGATGGCCTTGGCTTCGTCCATGGCTTGTTCGAGTCCGTTGTAGAGTCCCAGGAGTTCGGGCCGTCCGTAGTGGGCGATCATCTTGTCCAAGGCCGCTTTCATGGTGGGCACGCGGGAGTCGCCGTGCTTGTAGACGCGGTGCCCGAAGCCCATGACTTTCTTCTTCTGTGCCAGGGCGTCTTCCATCCATGCCCGGGCCCGTACGGCGGCTTCTTCCATGGATTCTTCGCTGCGGATGCCGATCTCGTCGAAGGTGTGCATGACGGCTTCGTTGGCCCCGCCATGCAACGGGCCTTTGAGGGCGCCAATAGCTGCGGTCACGGCCGAGTGCAGGTCCGAGAGTGTGGAGGTGACCACGCGGGCTGTGAAGGTCGAGGCATTGAAGGAGTGCTCCGCGTACAGGATCATCGAGACGTTGAAGGCCTCCACAACCTCGTCCACTGGGTCTTCGCCGAACGTCATCCACAGGAAGTTGGCCGAGTAGTCCAGGTCCTCCCGGGGCTCAACAACGTCCTGGCCGCGACGGCGGCGCTGGTCGTAGGCGACCACGGCAGGCATCGCAGCCCAGAGATCGATAGCCTTCTTCATGTTGGCATCGGGGGATGAATCTTCGGCAAGCTCGTGCCGGGCTCCCAGCACGGAAGCAGCCGTTCGGCACACGTCCATGGGGTGCGAGGTGGTGGGCAACGTGTCAATAACTGACTTGACCACCGGGTCCAGGGCACGCCCGGCGCGTTCGCGGGCAACAAATTCAGCCAGTTGGGCATCGTCGGGTAGTTCGCCGTTCCATAGCAGGTAGGCAACCTCTTCAAAGCTGCACTTCGCGGCCAGTTCCTGGACCGGGTATCCCCGGTATAGCAGCGAGTTGGTGTCCGGATTGACCTTCGAGACGGCGGTGTAGTCCACCACGACGCCGGCAAGGCCTTTTTTGATGTCTTCAGCAGCCATGCTGAACTCCTTCGTTCATAGTGCAAGCGCCCCGGGTTGCCGGAATGCCTGCTGTCCCCTTGGTGATTCCCGGACCTAGCGGATGCCAGGAACCTGGAAGTTGAAAACGCCGGTATCGAACTGGTTGTATGCCTCGTAATCCACGAGTTCGTAGAGGCGCGCACGCGTGAGCATGTTTTCCACTTGTGCCTCTTGGGTCCCCGCAGCCTTAATCGATTCCAGCGTACGCTCTGCAGCGCCCATGGCAATGCGGAGGAGGGTGACGGGGTAGATGACCATGTTTACCCCGACGCCTTGGAGCTGGTCCACGGTGAAGAGGTCGGACTTTCCGAATTCCGTCATGTTGGCCAGGATGGGCACGTCCACAGCGTCGCGGATGGCCTGGAACTCGCTCAGATCAGCCATGGCTTCGGGGAAGATCGCGTCGGCGCCGGCGTCGACCAAAGCGCGGGCACGGTCTTGTGCTGCTTGGATTCCTTCGACGGCGCGGATGTCGGTGCGGGCCATGATGAGGAAGTTCGGGTCCCGGCGTGCGTCTGCTGCGGCGCGGATGCGTTTGGTGGCGGTGTCGATGTCCACGACGTTTTTGCCGTCGAGGTGGCCGCAGCGTTTGGGGTTGAACTGGTCCTCGATGTGGCAGCCGGCCAGGCCCGCGTTTTCGAGTTCCTGGACGGTGCGGGCCACGTTCATGGGTTCACCGAAGCCGGTGTCCGCGTCCACGAGGGAGGGCAGGTCGGTCATGCGGGCGATCTGCCCGGCGCGGGTGGCGACCTCGGTGAGGGTGGTCAGGCCGATGTCGGGCAGCCCGAGGTCGTTGGCCAGGACCGCGCCGGAGATGTAGACCCCGGCGAAGCCCTTTTCCTCGATCAGCCGTGCCGAGAGCGGGTTGAACGCCCCCGGGAACTGCTGCACGGTGCCGGAGTTCAGCAGCTCGCGGAGCTTGAGTCGTTTCTGTTCGGGGGTGGTGGTGGAGTACAGCATCTAGAACAGTCCCTTCGGAGCTGCTTCGAGGTTGATCACGCCGGGCGCTGCGGTGATGTTGAGCTGGTCCAGTTCGCCTTCGCCGAGTTCGGTGACGCGTTCGACGGCGGTGAGGAACCGTTCGATCTCGGCTTCCTCTACGAGTCCGGCCGCGAGGGTGCGGAACTTGTTGATGTATTGCTCGCGGGCGAACGGCCGGGCACCGAGCGGGTGCGCGTCGGCGACGGCGATTTCGTCGGTGATCACTGTTCCGTCCGTGAGGGTGATTTCCACAGAACCGCCGAAGGCTTTCTCGGCGATGTCCAGGGAGTGGTACCGGCGGGTCCATTCCGGGTCCTCCACGGTGGTGACCTTCTGCCAGAGGTCCACGGTGTCCGGTCGGGCGGCACGTTCTGGGGCGTACGAGTCCACGTGGTGCCAGGCGCCGTCCTGCAGGGCGACTGTGAAGATGTACGGGATGGAATGGTCCAGGGTTTCCCGCGACGCGGTGGGGGAGTACTTCTGGGGATCGTTCGCACCGGAACCGATCACGTAGTGGGTGTGGTGGCTGGTCTTGATCAGCACCGAGGCCACGTTCGCCGGGTCGGTGGTTTCGGGGTGTTCCTTGTGGAGCTTGCGGGCGAGGTCGATCCAGGCCTGGGCCTGGTACTCGGCGGAGTGTTCCTTGGTGTAGGTGTCCAGGATGGCGCGCTTGGCTTCCCCGGGCAGCGGCAGCGGGACCTCATAGGAGGCGTCGGGGCCGTCGAGCATCCAGGCGATCACGCCGTCTTCGCCTTCGTAGATCGGCACCGGGGAGGTTTGTCCGCGCATGGCCCGGTCCGCGGCTTCGACGGCCATCTTGCCCGCGAACGCCGGGGCGTGGGCTTTCCAGGTGGAGATTTCGCCCTTGCGGGACTGGCGGGTGGCGGTGGTGGTGTGCAGGGCCTGGCCCACGGACTGGAAGATCGTTTCCACGTCCAGGCCGAGCAGGGTGCCGATGCCGGCCGCGGCGGACGGGCCGAGGTGGGCGACGTGGTCGATCTTGTGCTTGTGCAGGCAGATGGCCTTGACCAGGTTCACCTGGATCTCGTAGCCGGTAGCGATGGCCCGGACAAGGTCCTTGCCGTTGGAACCCACGTGCTGGGCGACGGACAGGATCGGCGGGATGTTATCCCCGGGGTGGGAGTAATCCGCGGCCAGGAACGTGTCGTGGTAATCCAGCTCACGCACCGCCACGCCGTTCGCCCAGGCAGCCCACTCCGGGGACACCCGCTCCGTGATACCGAACACGGCAGAACCCTTGCCGTTCGCGGACGGCCCATGCGTCAATGCCTGGGCACGTGCTGCGACGATCGGTGCCCGGTTCAACGACGCGATGGCCACCGAGGCGTTATCGATGATCCGGTTGATCACCATATCCGTCACCTCGGGGGTGACCTCTACGGGGTCGGCGGCGACCACAGCGATCTTGTGGGCCAACTGCTCCTCACGGGGCAGGTTCTCTTCGGACTTGTAAACACGGACGTGGTTGTTCTTGACCATGGTGCTCCTTCTAATGAGGGTTTCTAGCGGGCCACGTGAGCGGCCTTGACGTGGGTAAGGCTTCGGTGCAGATGAAGTGTGGTGGCGGCTTCGGCCAGCCGCGGGTTGCCTGCGGCGATCGCTTCAGCGATGGCGGCATGCTCGGCGGCCGCGGCGTGAAGCCTGGCGGCGTCATCGGCGGCCAGCCGGCGCACCCGGACCAGGTGGACGCGAAGGCTCCGCATGGCATTGGCCAGGTAGGAGTTGGAGATCGCCGCGTCGATAGCCTCATCCAGACGGCCAACCAACGCGTAATACTCGTGACGTGCAGGATCCTTCTCGCTGAGCAGATCCGGCGCCCTCAGGAGTTGGGCCTGCAGTTCGGCAAAAACGCCCGGCTCTCCTCGCTGGGCAGCCAGAGCTGCTGCCCTGACCTCCAGCGTTTCGCGCAGCTCGAACAATTCATCGATGCTGTCCAGGGAAATATCGGTAACGACGACGCCGCGCCCACCTGCCGCCGTCGTCAGTCCTTCTGCGGTGAGCCGGCCCAACGCCTCCCGGACCGGCGTCCGGGAGACACCCAGCCGTTCGGACTGTTCTACTTCGGCCAGAACCGTTCCCGGCCGCAGGCGCCACTCAATGATGTCTTCACGGAGAGCCGCGTAGGCCCGATCACTGGCGCGCATGACTTTAGTGTATACATAAACCCGGCAATTTACAGCAATATGGACTCAACTGTCTGTTTATGTATACATTGCTAGCGAGTGGCAACGTAGTAAACGTTGAACGGATCCTCCTCGAGTTCCTTGACTTCCACGCTGCTGAAGCCAGCTTCACGGATCATCGCCGCTGCCAGTTCCTTGCCCCACACGGTTCCCAAGCCTTCCCCGCCCTGCCCCAGGGAGACGGCCATGCAATGGAAAGTGGAGATGGTGTAGAGGAAGGAGGCCCACGGCAGGTCGGCGTTCTTTTCCAGGTTGCTGGAGGCGTTGATGTCCACCATGAGGAAGGTTCCTCCGGGCTTCAGTGCCTTGTAGATGTTTCGCAAGACCTGGGCAGGATGGGCTTGGTCGTGGATGGCGTCAAAGGCTGTTACGAGGTGGTACTGGCCTTCTGCCTCAAGCCGGGTTACGTCCCTGAGCGTGAACTGGACGTTTGGAAGCTTCGATGCTGCCGCTTCGGCCCGCGCCACAGTCAGCGCCTCGTCAGAGAAGTCGTATCCCGTGAAAGTGCTGTGGTGAAAAGTGCTGGCCAGTAGGTTTACTGCATGCCCTTCGCCGCAGCCAATATCCGCCACGGCGATTCCTGCCTGCAAGGCACCTTCGCAGCCAGTCAACGGGAGAATCGAGTCCAAAAGCGAGGCGTCATTCACTGCAGCGCTTTCGGAGGCCATGATGTGGTGGAACTGCGGGTAGTCACCGTAGTTTGTTCCACCGCCGTCCCGGAACGCCTTGACGATCTTGGGAGCCACCTCACCCATCAGGGGGAGATACTGCAGTGTACGGGCCAGGTTTTCCGTTCCGGTCCCGCAGAGAACCGGAACAAATTCAGGACGAAGGTAGTACGTTGAATCGCTGGGTTCGAAGTGCACGAACCCTGCGGTCGTCATCCCTCCCAACCATTCGCGGACGTAACGCTCATGTGCTCCTGCAGCGTCCGCTATAAGTTGGCTTGTCGCAGGGGGCAGCGAGGCAAGGGTCTCAAACAGGCCGGTTTGATGGCCCACGGCAATGAGCAGTCCGATGGATGAGCTGTTCAGGATGTCAATCAGCCTGCCGGTGGCTTCCTGCCTCGCTTCTTCAAGTGACATTCCGGGCATCGTCGCCGTTTCATACTTCCCGGGCTGGGTGGTCTCCATGGTATTTCCTTGGTTTTCAGGGGGCCGGCGGCTCCGGCCTGTTGTCCCAATCCCCACGGTAGATTCGTGTCCCTACGAGCTTCTTCGGGCATTTTCTGCATTTTTTCGGCGGGCGTGGGTCGAACCATGCAGGACCCGAGCGAACGCCAGCTTACGCTCCAGGCCGCTCGGAGATCCCGTGCTGGTGCGCCCAAGCGGCGGCGGCCGTCCTGGAAGTTACGCCGATCTTGGTGAAGATGTTGGCCAAATGACGTCCGGCTGTTTTTTCTGAAATAGTCAGCGACTTGGCAATTTGCCGGTTGCTGGAACCAGCCAGGACGCAGCCCAGTACTTCCACTTCCCGGGACGTCAGGCCGCCGGGCTCTTGGGCAGGCCGGGTCCAGGAAATGTGCTTGGCGCCGAGCTGGTTCCGGATGGCGGCCGCGGTGGCGCGCTCGGCCTCTGCGCGGCCGGTTTCACCCAGGGCACCCCGGACAGTTGCCAGGCGTTCGTGGATCCGTGCCAGTTCGTAGCGCATGTGTTGGGAGCGGTAGGTCTGTGCTGCGGATTCCAGCTCATTGTTCGCCTCAGGCCAACGCCGCTCCTCCATCAGCACGGCACCACGCGCATGGTGCGCCCAGGCCAGGAAACCGGGGGTCCCGTAGAAAGAAGCGGTCTGTTCGAGCTCCAGGCAATGGGTGGCAGCCGCGCCGGGATCCCGGGGAGCCAGCAGTTCCACCAGGGGCAATAGAAGGCTGGCCCTCCCCAGTGTTCCGCGGTCCGCCAAGGCAGCCCGAAGCGCCTCTATGGCGGCGTCTGTCTTTCCGGCATCGGCAAGTAGCAGGGCACGGCCTGGTTGCGCATCCAGCCCGAGCCCGCGGGCCATGGCAAAGGCGGACTCTGCGCCGGCCACGTCGCCCCGGCGCCGACGGATCTCACCCAGTTCACAGTAGCCGTCGGCAGCGATCCAGCCGTGAGCGTTGCGGAGGCGTTCGGCTTCGTGGGGCATCTCAGCCTCAACCTGTCCCCAATTGCCCTCAGTGCCGAGCAATTGAAGTTCGTGAACGCGCGATATCCCGCTGTACATGAAGGATTGGGAAAGTCCGGCGCACCACGTGGCCAGCGCGTCAGTCCACGCGCGCATCCGGGCAAAGTCAGCCATCTCGTAGCAGAGGTGGATGATGGAGCAGTAAATGTCTCCGCCCCACTCTGCCGGAACCTGCCCCGCCATCACAGGCAGCATGGCCTCGTCCAAGTCCTGGAATCCTCGCGCGGACTGTCCTGTCCGAACCGCCGCCAAGCCGGACAACATGTACCCAAAGCTGGCCAATTCGGGTGAATCGTGCCTCCGGGTCATCTCCTTGAGGGAAACCGAGGCGGCGAGGGCCGGGACCGGATCGCCTTCCAGGTTCATTGCGTCATTGGCCTCCAGATAGAGCAAGTAGCCGTGTTCTGGCACCTCGGGCATATTCTCCAGCAGCCGGCGCGCACGATTGAGCCACGCCGAAGAAACTGCGAGGTTGCCGCGTATGCCCCACTGCATGGACAGCGTCAGTGCCGTCCGGGCCGCGGCCTGCGTCTGGTGTTCGTCATCCAAGCGATGGAAGATCTCCTCTGAGAGGGACATGGAGCGTTGAACGTCTCCCAGCCACCAGACGGAACGGGACAGGATCTCAAGGTCCGGCCAGCTGAGGGGAGCGTCCGCGGCTGCACGTTCCAGACTTCGGCGTGCCACGTCCCATTCCCCACGGGCAAAGGCTTCGCGGGCCTCGGAAAGTTGCTGCAGCTGTTGGGACATGGGCTCTCCACGGGTTCGGCTCCAGCTTACTGCGGGAGCCGTTCCTACGGCAGAAGGCTAGCCCCGGTTCCAGCCGTACTCGTTCTCCGGACGGCCTGGTGTTCCGTACCGCGGCGCCCTGGTAACCGTCCCGGCGTCGGCCAGGTATTCAAGGTACCGGCGGGCCGTGACCCGCGACATTCCCAAGGCATCCATGACTTCACTCGCGGATACCGCTTGTTGCCGGGCGCGGACAAAATCCTTTACCGACTCCAGTGTGGAACCGGACAGACCCTTCGGCAGTGGTAGTTCCGTTGGTGCCCGAAGACTCGCGAAGGCCTGGTCCACATCGTTCTGCGAAGCACCGGCCTTGGAGATGCCGGACACCGAGCCCGCCAATTGGTCACGGAAAGTGCGGTAGCTGTTCAGCTTGTCGGCAAAGGTTGAGTAAGTGAATGGCTTGATCAAATACTGCACGACGCCGATGGAAACGGCGCTGCGCACGATGTTCAGTTCACGGACGGCTGTGATGGCAATAATGTCGGCGAAGACTCCCGCCGAGCGCATGCGTCGGGCAACATCCAGCCCATGGAGGTCCGGCAGGTTCATATCAAGCAGGACCAGGTCCACGGGCGAGCCGGAGGCAGCGAATTCGCCAAGGATGCGCAGTGCAGACTGACCATCCGGAGCCGTTCCCACCAGCGTGAACCCTGGGAGCCTGCCCACGTAAATGGAGTGGGCGTCCGAGGCGATGGGCTCGTCCTCGACCACCAGGACGCGGATGTCTGTCATGCCTTCTCTTCCTCGGGAATGGGTGCGGGCAGCACAACATGGAACTGGGCGCCGCCTGGATTGCTGATGGTCATAGTACCGTTCAGCCGCTGGACAGCCTGCCGCACCAGGGCAAGGCCAACCCCGCGGCCATGGGCTCCGCGGGGATCGTCTTGGGACGACTTGGTGCTGTACCCGTACTGCAACACGTCATCAATCGATTCAGGATCAATGCCGGGTCCGGAATCCCGAACGGTGAATTCGACAGCAGCAGCACCGGCTTCGACGTCCAGTTCCACCTTTCGGGGCATCTCACCGGACGCCGCTGCATCAATGGCATTGTCCAGGAGGTTTCCCAGAATCGTCACGAGGTCCTGGATTTCCAGACCACGGACACCCGAACTCCCCGATGTCCGAACCACCAGTTCGACTCCGCGCTCATGCGCTTCGGCGGCCTTGCCCATCACCAAAGCACTCATCACCGGTTCATCCACCGACGCAAGCATGTCGTCCGTGAGCTGCTGGCTGAGCTCCAGGTCCTTCGTGGCGAACTCCAGCGCCTGCGGCGTGCGGCCCAACTCAAGAAGGGAAACAATCATGTGGAGGCGATTGGCGTGTTCATGGGTCTGGGCCCGCAACGCATCCGAGAGAGTCTTCATTGTTTCCAGCTCGGTTCCCAAGGACTCAATCTCGGTGCGGTCACGAATGGTGGCCACGGTGCCATAGACCGATGGCTTTTGCCGGCTGCGGGCAGGAACCGGGCCCACGGCAGGGGCTTGGTTTACCACCAGGATCCGTGAGCCAGTCAAATGGATTTCGTCGTGGGCCGGCCTGCCGGATTCGAAAAGCGCTCGCAGGCTGCCGTCGAAGGGGAGGTCGGACAGCTTGGGAGCATTTTCGGGGGAGCGGTCGGCATCGGAAGGTTCCAGCCCCAGCAACTCCGCGGCTTGATCGTTGTACATCACGGCTTTTCCCCGGGTATCGATCAGGATCACGCCTTCCCGGACGGAGTGCAGGACTGATTCGTAGTAGGCGAAGAGCTGCGCGAGCTGTTCCGGACCCCAGCCCCGCGTCACGGATCGCAGGTAACGTCCGAGCAGCCAGGAGGCTATGGAGCCAAAGAACAACACCACCAGCGCGATGCCGCCAATCACTCCCAGCCTTTCGGCGACATCGGTATCCACTGTTCTTACGGTGATGCCTGCAGCCACCAAGGCCTTGACGGTTCCACCGGAGTCCTTCACAGGCACGATGGTCCGGACGGAGGGCCCCAATGTGCCGGCAGTGACTTCAGTAAAAGTCTCACCTCGAAGGGCAGGCTCGATCGTGCCGATATAGGGCTTGCCCAGCTCTTCGGGACGTGGATGGGTCCATCGGGTCCGGTCGGGAGCCATGATGGTGATGAAATCCGCGTCGGCGTCCTTCATGACCTCCAGCGCATAGGGCTGCAATATTGCCGACGGATCAGAAGTTGCCGCCGCCTGCAATACGAGGGGGTTGTTGGCAATGGACGTTGCGATCGCAAGCATCCGGCTGCCCGCATCCTCGTATGCCCTGTCCCGCGCCTCCAGTACCGAGAACGCACCAAAGACAGCCGTCAGCACCAGCACGAACAGCAGGTTTGCCACGAACAAGCGGCGCGCGATGCTCCAGCGATGAAACAAGTAGGCCTCCCATGACCAATATGACCGCAACGGTGATGTGTGTCACCCGTGGCTGAATGATGGATATCACACAAGGGCAGCGGATTGGACACAAGTGCAGGACCGCAGCGCCTTACACAGTATCCAGAAGGAGAATCCCATGACCTCTCAACGAGGAGAGTCGGCAGTAGCCGCCACCGGTGGACGCAGGGGGCTCGACAAGTCGCATTACCTGTACATCGCGGTCATCCTGGCCGTAGTGCTCGGTGCTGTGGTCGGCCTGCTGTTCCCTGAGGTTGGAAAGTCCCTGAAGCCGCTCGGGGACGGCTTTATCAAGCTCATCAAGATGATGATCGCTCCGGTCATCTTCTGCACCATCGTCCTTGGCATCGGTTCCATCGCCAAAGCTGCCACCGTCGGAAAGGTCGGCGGACTCGCACTCGGCTACTTCGTGGCCATGTCGACCTTCGCATTGGCTATCGGCCTCGTTGTCGGCAACCTCATCCACCCGGGTGAAGGCCTGAAGCTGACTCCGTACGATCCCAACAAGAAAGCGGCCACGGACAGCACCGTGGACTTCCTTATGGGCATCATCCCCAGCGACATTCCCGTCCTGCCCACGCTCCTGGCAGCTATCCTGGTGGGCTTCGCGCTCCAGAAGATGGGTAAGCAGGGCACTCCGATCCTTACCGCAATCGGCCACGGACAGCGCCTTGTCTTCCGGATCCTCATCATGATCATGTGGCTGGCTCCAGTCGGCGCTTTCGGTGCGATCGCCGCCGTCGTTGGTGCCACTGGCGCCCAGGCAATCCTCAGCATGTTCACGCTGATGCTGGCGTTCTACATCACCTGCGCCGTGTTCATCGTGGTCATCCTTGGCTCCCTGCTCCGTGCGGTGGCCGGCGTCAACATCTTCAAGCTGATGAAGTACCTGGCCCGGGAATACCTCCTCATCTTCTCCACGTCCTCCTCCGAGGCAGCCCTGCCCCGCCTCATCGCCAAGATGGAACACCTCGGTGTCTCCAAGCCGGTCGTCGGCGTGACGGTACCCACCGGCTACTCCTTCAACCTTGACGGCACGGCCATCTACCTCACCATGGCCTCCTTGTTCGTCGCCAACGCCATGGGTACGCCGCTGGATCTGGGTGCCCAGATCTCGCTGCTGGTGTTCATGATCATCGCTTCCAAGGGCGCCGCAGGCGTCACCGGAGCCGGCCTTGCAACGCTTGCCGCTGGCCTGCAGGCACACAAGCCCGAGCTCCTGGGCGGCGTGGGCATGATCGTTGGCATCGACCGTTTCATGTCAGAAGCCCGTGCACTGACGAACTTCACCGGCAACGCCGTTGCCACCGTTCTGATCGGCACTTGGGTCAAGGAAATCGACAACGACCAGGTGGAGCGTGTCCTCTCCGGCAGTGAACCGTTCGACGAGACGACCATGATCGCCCACGGCGCAGAGGCTGAGGCGGCTCCGGAACCTGCAACCCGCCACAAGGCAGCCATCTAGCAGGATCGGCTTCACGCGATACAAAGCAACAAGGACCGGCACCCATGCAGGGTGTCGGTCCTTTGCCGTTCGCCGAGCAAGCAAAAGAAACAAGGCCCAAGCTCCTAACCTTCGACCTCAACTAGAGGGTAAAGGCTCAAAGATCAGCGAAAGTCAAGTTCCCCGAAATGCCGTGTCGGGGGCTGTAGCCTAGGTGGGTAGCAGCGCTGTACCCAGGGGAACAGCGGCAGGGAAGATCGTCGTCGAAAGAGTGGTTAGATACGTGAGCAGCGAACGGGGAACAGCTACGCTGGGAGACACCGAGCTCGATCTGGAAGACGCCATCATGGGGCCCACTGGCCGTCCTCACCGCGACTTTCCGGAACCCGCTCCGCTTGCCTCCCACGGCCCTGCAAGGGTCATTGCCATGGTTAACCAGAAGGGCGGCGTGGGCAAAACCACGTCCACCATCAACCTTGCGGCGGCGCTCGCGGAATACGGCCGGCGTGTGCTCCTGGTGGACTTTGACCCACAGGGTGCCCTATCTGCCGGGCTCGGCGCCAATCCGCACGAACTCGACCTCACCGTCTACAACGTCCTCATGGACCGCAAAGTGGACATCCGCGATGCCATCCAGCAGACCGGAGTGGAAGGCGTGGACCTTCTGCCCGCAAACATCGATCTCTCCGCGGCTGAAGTTCAACTGGTCAACGAAGTGGCGCGCGAGCAAGTCCTGGACCGCGCGCTCAAGAGGGTTGAAGATGACTACGACGTCGTGCTGATCGACTGCCAGCCATCGCTGGGCCTGCTGACGGTCAACGCGCTGACAGCCGCCCACGGCGTCATCATTCCGTTGATCTGCGAGTTCTTCGCACTTCGCGCAGTAGCGCTCCTCGTGGAAACCATCGAGAAAGTGCAGGACCGTTTGAATCCGCGTTTGCAGGTGGACGGGGTCCTCGCCACCATGTACGACGCCCGCACCCTGCACAGCCGCGAAGTTATATCGCGCCTCGTGGAGGCGTTCGGCGACAAAGTTTTCGAGACCGTCATCAAGCGTTCCATTAAGTTCGCGGACGCAACCGTCGCCGCTGAGCCTATTACGAGCTATGCCGGCAACCACATCGGTGCAGACGCCTACCGCCGCCTCGCAAAGGAACTTATCTCGCGCGGCGGCGCGCCGTAGCGAACACGTGGGACGGTCAGTCGCCGAGGCGGAAAGTCCGGAAAAAACACCCGACGCCGGCGCTTCCGACGCCCGTAAGGCGGGATTTGAGGTTCGGCTCGCAAACTTCACGGGGCCGTTCGACCTCCTGCTGGGCCTGATATCCAAGCACAAGCTGGACATCACCGAGGTGGCGCTGGCCACGGTCACCGATGAGTTCATCAAGTACATCCGCCGCCTCCAGGAACTGGGGGAAGACTGGGCGTTGGACGAGGCGAGCGAATTCCTGGTGATTGCCGCCACGCTCCTGGACCTGAAAGCTGCCCGGCTCCTTCCCGCTGGCGAAGTAGAGGATGAGGAAGATATTGCGCTCCTGGAAGCCCGGGATCTGCTGTTCGCCCGCTTGCTCCAGTACAAGGCGTTCAAGCAGGTAGCAGGTCTCATCAGTGAAACGCTCGAACAAGAAGACCGGAGATACCCGCGCCAGGTGGCGCTGGAAGGCCATTTCGCGGCGCTGCTGCCGGAACTCGTGTGGCGGCACACCCCCCAACAATTTGCGGAGCTTGCCGCCAAGGCGCTGAAACCGAAAGACGCGGCGCCTGCAGAGGTGGGATTGGACCACCTCCACGCGCCACCGGTCAGCGTCAAGGAGCAGGCAGAGATCATCGGATACCGGCTTCAACGTGGAGCCCCGCTTTCCTTCCGCGCGTTGATAGCGGACGCCGAGACAACCCTCGTTGTCGTGGCCCGGTTCCTGGCCTTGCTGGAGATGTTCCGGGACAGGGTTGTGGCCTTCGAACAGGCAGGTCCCTTGGCAGAGCTGACCGTTAGGTGGAGCGGAGACGTCGCCGAATGGGACAGTTCGAACCTGAGCGAAGAGTACGAGGAAACGAGCGAAGGGACAGCGAGTGACTGAGCAGGACATGGCCGAAGCCGGCCTTGCTGAGCTTGAAACTTTGCCCGGCGGGGCACGCGCAGCGTTGGAAGCTGTGCTCATGGTCATCGACGAGCCGGCCACCTCGGAGGAGTTGGCTGCGGGCTTGAACGTAACGGTCGCCGTCGTCGAGGATTTGCTGCAGGACCTGCAGCGGGAGTATAGCGGCTATACTGTTAAAGCCCCGGACGTGGATGCTGTCGGCTTTGCCGTTGCCAGCTCTGCCCCCCGGGGTTTTGAATTGCGGAACGTCGCTGGTGGGTGGCGGATCTATTCACGGTCTGATTTTGCGGACATCGTGGGCAGGTTCGTCCTCGAGGGGCAGACCACCAGGCTCACTCAGGCAGCGCTTGAAACCTTGGCGGTCATTGCCTACAGGCAACCGGTCTCCAGGGCCCGGGTTTCTGCAATTCGAGGCGTCAACGTCGATTCTGTGGTCCGGACCCTAACCCAGCGTGGTCTGATCGAAGACTCCGGGAACGATCCCGAATCAGGGGCTGTGCTGTACAGGACAACCTCATACTTCCTGGAACGGATGGGAATCGGCTCGGTGGCAGAACTGCCCCAGCTCTCGCCGCACCTTCCGGGTTTGGAAGGGATCGACGAGTACTACGACGCCAGCCGGATGTAAGCCGGCACCGCACGAGAACTACATACTGATTCACGGCACCGCTGCACGGTGCCACGGCAACAAGGGGCAGACGATGTCTGCCCGGCTGGCTAGTGTTGATTGCAGCACCGAATGCCGGCTATTACTAACAAGGACGGGTCATGACACAGGCGGGACGCCAGGGTTCACCACGTAACGGTTCGGGACGCAACAGTTCTGGACGCAATGAGGCAAGGGGCGGCACGGGCCGCTCCAACGCCGGCGGCTTCTCCGGCCGCGGCGGAAGCGCCGGCGCTGGAAAGCGCAACTTCAACCAGGGCGAAGGCCGTCCCTTCAAGGCTGCCAAGCCTCGGGAAGCGGCTCCCTTCGATCCGGACAACCCCACAACTGCTGGCAGCTACGACGCTCGTCAGGCCTCCAAGCCTGCCAAGCCCTTCCGTAAGCCAGGCTCCAACAAGCCCGGCTTCGGCAAGGCTCCTGGAACGCCTGGTGCGTTGAAGCCCAAGGCGAAGCCCGCCAAGCAATACGGCTCCAAGGCCTTTGGCAGCGAACGCTTCGGCCAGAACCTGGGCCCCATCCGCAAGCCCGCCCGCAACCGCGGTCCACGCCAGGAAGTCCCGCAGTCGGACCTCCATGATGTCGATGGCGTGCGCCTGCAGAAAGTCATGGCGCAGGCCGGCGTCGCTTCACGTCGCGTGTGTGAGGAAATGATCCTCGAAGGCCGCGTCGAGGTCGATGGCCAGGTCACCACCGAGCTTGGCATGCGTGTCGACCCCAAAACCGCCGTGATCCACGTTGACGGTATCCGCATCCAGCTCGACGAAACCCTCGTCTACATGGTCTTCAACAAGCCCAAGGGCGTTGTTTCCACCATGGAAGACCCCGAGGGCCGGCCGTGCATCAGCGACTTCCTGAAGAACGCCAAGGGTGAACGGCTCTTCCACGTCGGGCGTTTGGATGTCGCCACTGAAGGCCTGCTGTTGTTGACCAACGACGGCGAACTCGCCAACCGCCTGACCCACCCTTCGTATGAGGTGCCCAAGACGTACCTGGTTCAGGTGCGCGGCCCCTTCCCGCAGGGCGTCGGCGCGCAGCTGAAGTCCGGCGTCGAGCTTGAAGACGGTTTGGCAACTGTGGATTCCTTCCGGCTTGTTGACTCCACCCCTGGCCACGTCCTCATTGAGGTTGTCCTGCACTCGGGCAAGAACCGCATAGTTCGCCGTATGTTCGATGCTGTTGGTTTCCCGGTGGAGCGTCTTGTCCGTGTCAAGATCGGTCCCATTGGCCTGGGAGACCAGCGCCAAGGAAGCATCCGCAACCTCGGTAGGCAGGAAGTCGGTCACCTACTGGCATCTGTGGGGCTCTAAGGCATGTCGGCATTCCGCTCGCACGGCCGGGGCCATCTCGATGGCCCGGTCGTCGTTCTCGGTACAGGCCTGCTTGGAGCCAGCATTGGCCTTGGCCTGCGCGGACGTGGGGTTCCCGTTTTTCTTTTCGACCCCTCGCCGACTAACCAGGCGGTCGCGGTGGACATTGGTGCTGGCCGGCCGTTGGCTGAGCTTGACGAGCAACCTCAGTTGGTTGTTGTCGCTGCACCGCCTGACGTGACGGCAGACGTCGTGGAGAAGGCCCTGGCAGACTACCCGTCCGCCGTCGTCGTTGACATTGCCAGCGTCAAGGCCACGATCCAGTCCCAATTGCGGGAGCGCGGCGTGGATCTGGCCAGGTACGTGGGGACCCATCCGATGGCGGGCCGGGAAAAGTCGGGGCCGGTTGCAGCCAGGGGCGAGCTTTTCACGTCCATGCCGTGGGTGGTTTGCCCAACGGAGGAAACCGACACCGACGCACTGCAAACGGCGCGTTCGCTGGCAGGGGACCTGGGGGCCATCGTCTCCCAGTTCACTGCTGATGAGCACGATGAAGCGGTGGCTTTGGTATCGCATCTGCCCCAAATCATGTCTTCGCTTCTGGCGAGCCGCTTGCAGGGGACACCCCTGCATGCCCTGTCCTTGGCGGGAAACGGGTTGCGGGACACCACCCGCATCGCCGCCAGTGATCCCACCCTGTGGGTGCAGATACTGGGTGGCAACGCGGAAAAGGTTGTTTCCATCCTGCACGGCGTTCGTGAGGACCTGAATCGCTTGATCGGGACTTTGGAAGCGCCAGGTGCACCCGGAGCGCGTTTGGATCTCGCCCAGCTCATCAGTGAAGGCAACGCGGGGCAGGCCCGGATTCCGGGCAAGCACGGTGGGCCTCCACAAGCGTATTCCTGGCTTACGATCCTCGTGGATGACAAGCCCGGGCAGATCGCGCAGCTCCTGACCGAAATTGGCGAGATCGGCGTGAACGTCGAAGACCTCCGGCTCGATCATTCATCGGGCCAGAACGTGGGCATGGTGGAGCTCTCAGTCCTGCCGAGCAAGCACGACCTCCTTGTTGAAGCCTTGACCGACCGTGGATGGCGGGTACTCCAGTAATGACGCGTGAATTCTTTGGGCCGGAGACAGTCGCCCGCCCCGGCAAGCCGCTCGTGATCGCGATCGACGGCCCCTCGGGGTCTGGCAAGTCCAGCGTCAGCAAGGAAGTTGCCCGGCGCTTGAAGCTGGCGTACCTGGATACCGGTGCGATGTACCGCGCACTCACGTGGTACTGCCTCAAAACAGGACTCGACCTCCAGGACGGCGCTGCGGTGGAGCAGGCTTCCAAGGTCATGCCCCTGGAAATCAGCACCAGCACCGCTACCGAATATGTGGCTGTAGACGGCACGGACATTACCGATGAAATCCGTGATCCTTTGATTTCGTCCTCGGTGAGCGCCGTCGCTACTACGCTGGGTGCCCGCACGGAGTTGATCCGCCGCCAGCGCCAGCTCATCGACCAGCACCATCACCGGATGGTGGTGGAGGGGCGCGATATCACCACTGTGGTTGCCCCGAACGCCGAGGTCCGCATGCTCCTGACCGCAAGCGAAGAGGCCAGGCTCCGGCGTCGTGGTATCCAGTTGGGCGGGACGCAAAGCAAGGAACAGCTTGCCGCGCAGGTGACCCAGCGCGATGCCAAGGACTCCACGGTGGTGAACTTCACCCAAGCCGCTGACGGCGTTGTGACGCTCGATTCCTCGGACCTGGACTTTGAGGAAACAGTGGAAACGGCCCTGGCGATCGTTAGCAAGGTCATCTATGGCGACTAATAAGCAGTTTCTTGCGCTCGGCCTTCCAGCCAAGTGGACACGCATATGGAGCCGTCCCGTTGGCTGGATCCTGGATCACGTCATTTATCGGACGGTCGTGTCAGGCAAGAGCAACATACCCGCCGCCGGTCCAGTGATCTTTGCGGGCAACCACATCAGCTTCCTGGACGGTCCCGTGATGTTCGGCGCTTCGCCGCGTCCCATGCACATCCTGGTCAAGAAAGAGATGTTCCGTGGATTCCTGGGGCGCGTCCTCAAGGGATCAGGGCAGATTCCCGTGGACCGAAGCGGTGACCGCAGCGCACTGCACGTGGGCAAGCAGTTGCTCGACGCCGGCCGTTGCGTTGGGATCCTGCCCGAAGGTACCCGGGGGAGCGGCTCCGCTGACAGCATCAGCAATGGTGTCGCCTGGCTCGCCATCAACTCCGGGGCCACCGTCATACCAGTCGCGATCCTTGGAACCCGCCAAGGCGATGAGCACCGCGACCACATACCCAAACCCCGCCGTACGCTGTATGTCAGCTTCGGCGAACCCCTCACGGTGCAGCGCCGGAAGGGCGAACCGGGGCGTGTTTCAATGGACAGGGCGGCTGCGGCAATCCGCGATGCACTGGCCGGACACGTCCAGGATGCAGTCAGGACCACAGGGCAGGGCCTTCCCCAGGAACCTCCGTCCGGACCATCCACACAGCAGCACCGCCAAACAGAAGTAGCCGGGACGCCGGCAGACCACCATTAAGGAACGTGCAATGAGCGATACGACTCAAAAATCCGGCCTCCACGGAGCCGGCGACGACGAATACACGCCCACCGGCACCGACCAGGTGGCTGAGAACCTGGCTGCCCTGGACGATGAAGAGGCCGAACTCCGTGCGGCCACCCTCCGGGCGGGCCTGGATGATTACGACCTCGACGAAGACGACGCTGCGCTGCTTAGCGGCGATTACGACGACGAAGGCGACGAAGGTCCCCTCAAGCTGGATCCGGTGCTTGCCATCATTGGCCGTCCCAACGTGGGCAAGTCAACCTTGGTCAACCGCATCCTGGGACGCCGTGAAGCTGTCGTTGAGGACACCCCGGGTGTTACGCGCGACCGCGTTATGTACTCCGCACGTTGGAACGGCCGCAACTTCACGTTGGTAGACACCGGCGGATGGGAACACGATGCCAAGGGCATCCACGCCCGTGTAGCCGAGCAGGCCGAGATGGCCGTTGAGCTTGCCGACGCTGTTCTCTTCGTCGTGGACTCCGCCGTTGGCGCGACTGCAACGGATGAAGGCGTCATGAAGATGCTGCGCAAGAGCAAGAAGCCGGTCATCATGGTGGCCAACAAGGTGGATGACTTCGCGCAGGAAGCTGACTCCGCAGCATTGTGGGGCCTTGGTTTCGGCCAGCCTTATCCGGTGTCCGCCCTCCACGGCCGCGGCGTAGCCGACCTCCTGGACCACGTTATGGACACCCTGCCCGAGTTTTCCCTGGTGGAGGGCGTGGAGCGTTCCGGTGGACCGCGTCGCATCGCCCTGATCGGCCGTCCAAACGTTGGAAAGTCCTCGCTGCTGAACAAGTTGGCAGGTTCCGAGCGCGTGGTGGTTGATCCGCTGGCCGGCACAACGCGGGACCCCGTAGACGAGTTCATTGAACTTGGCGGCCGGACCTGGCGTTTCGTAGACACTGCAGGTATCCGCCGTCGTCAGCACATGGCACAGGGCGCCGATTTCTACGCGTCACTGCGTACGCAGGCCGCGCTCGAAAAGGCGGAGGTCGCCGTCGTGCTCCTCGCCGTGGACGAGGTCCTCAGCGAACAGGATGTCCGCATTCTGCAGTTGGCGATTGAATCCGGCCGTGCCCTGGTGCTCGCGTTCAACAAATGGGACCTGCTGGACGACGAACGCCGCCGCTACCTCGAGCGTGAAATTGAGCAGGACCTGGCCCACGTTGAGTGGGCTCCGCGAGTGAACATTTCCGCGAAGACCGGTTGGCACAAGGACCGCCTGGTTCCTGCCTTGGATACGGCGCTGGAAAGCTGGGACCGCCGTATCCCCACTGGCCGCCTGAATGCCTTCCTAGGTGAATTGGTTGCTGCTCACCCGCACCCGGTTCGCGGTGGCAAGCAACCGCGTATCCTCTTTGGCACCCAGGCATCCAGCCGCCCGCCGAAATTCGTGCTGTTCACCACGGGCTTCCTGGATCCCGGATACCGCCGCTTCATCACGCGTCGCTTGCGCGAAACGTTCGGCTTCGAAGGCACGCCCATCGAGGTCAACATGCGCGTTCGTGAGAAGCGCGGCAAGAAGCGCTAAATGAGACGGGCATCACAGCCGACTTTGGCTCTGATGGCATTGGCACCCTCCAACTTCGTGTAAGCTTTTGGAGGTGGTTCGGCCGGACTGCTTAGGTGGGACTCTTCGGAGGAAAACCTGGGCGGAGAACGGTGGAACCAGCGGGCTGTAGCGCAGCTTGGTAGCGCACTTGACTGGGGGTCAAGGGGTCGCAGGTTCAAATCCTGTCAGCCCGACCAATAAGGCCGGAATCACGCGGAAACGCGGGGTTCCGGCCTTTGGTCGTTAACGAGCGAGTGGCCCCGGCTCAGGGCTATCGGCAACAAAGTGTGCTCTTGCTCGCTGAACTCGACTTTGTAGGGCAAGTTCAGCGAACAAGACCGGGTTTTGCGCCTGCCTAGGCCTTCTGCAGCGCTCCCAGTGCGCGCACCAGGGGTTCGAGTTCCGGAACCTGCTCGGCGGCTTCCAGGGCCGACGCCAAGGTCTCATCGTGCACGGGCTTTGCCGCCTCAAGAAGCTTTTGGCCGGCGACCGTTAGCTCGGTGTAGATCCCGCGACGATCATCCGCGCAGAGGATCCGCGTCAGCAGCCCCCGGTCCTCCAGGCGGTTGACCAGGCGGGTGGTTGCACTGCTGGAAAGAGCCGTGGCGCGGGCAAGCTGCTGCATGCGCATGTGCCACCCGTCCTGGCGGCTCAGGGCGTCAAGAACCGTGTATTCCACCACCGAGAGCTCGGTGGAAGCCTGGAGGGCTTTCTCGAGTTCTGCTTCGATGCTCCCGTGCAGGGCAGCGAGGGTGCGCCACCCCTGTGCCCGTACTTCTACGGCGTCATCCTTGATGCCCATGCCTGTTGTGCTCCTGCCTTGGTTTGCGTATCAGTGCAGCCGCCTGAAAGTAGTTGCTTGCGCAATTATCTAGCGTGTGCAACTATATACACAGCGTCTGCAACTATTATTCTACGGGTTCCCCGAGGCGCACATCCACTTTGCTTTTGGGAGCCACCCATTTAAGGAGTTCCATATGCCCGCAGGGTTGATCGCCCTCGCCCTTGGCGGATTTGGCATCGGATTAACCGAATTCGTCATCATGGGCCTTCTGCCGGAAGTAGCGGCAGATTTCCAGGTGAGCGAGGCCTCGGCAGGCTGGTTCATTTCCGGCTATGCGCTCAGCGTTACGGTTGGTGCCCTCCTGGTGACTGCCGCCGTTACCAGGCTTCCGCGCAAGCCCGTCCTTGTTGGACTGCTTGTTCTGTTCATCCTCGGCAACTTCCTCTCCGCCATTGCCGACTCGTACGCGGCGATGCTCGTGGGCCGCATCATTGCGGCGTTGTGCCACGGTGCGTTCTTCGGAATCGGCTCGGTGGTAGCAGCCAGCCTGGTTCCCGCACACAAAAAGGCCGGTGCCATTGCCATCATGTTCACTGGACTTACTGCTGCCAACGTCCTTGGCGTTCCTTTCGGTACTCTCCTCGGCCAGAACTTTGGTTGGCGTTCGACGTTCTGGGCCATCACCGGAATAGGAGTGCTTGCACTGCTTGGTATCGCGCTGATGGTGCCCAAGGGGAGTACTGAGCAAACCAAGGGCCTCCGTAGTGAACTGGGTGCCTTCAAATCCGGCCAGGTCTGGCTTTCCATCCTGGTGACGATTTTGGGCTTTGGCGGCATGTTTGGCGCTTTCACGTACATAGCCTTCACGCTTACTGAAGTCTCCGGGTTTGAGGCGGGCGCCGTCCCGTGGTTGCTGGTGCTCTTCGGCGGCGGACTGTTCGTCGGCAACTTCCTCGGTGGGAAGGCGGCCGACAAAAACCTGGACGGATCACTCGTGATTATCCTTGCCGGCTTGGTACTGGTCCTGGGCTTCTTTGCCCTCACCGCGTCCAGGAGCATCGCAACCCTGGTCTCGCTGACCCTCATGGGCGGCTTCGGTTTCGCTACTGTCCCCGGGCTGCAGATGCGCGTGATGCACTTTGCCTCCTCCGCTCCCACGCTGGCATCCGGTGCCAACATTGGCGCGTTCAATCTGGGTAATGCGCTGGGCGCCTGGCTCGGAGGGGTCACCATTTCGGCTGGTCTGGGCTACACCTCGCCCATCTGGGCAGGAGCCGCGATTACTGTGGCCGCGTTGCTGGTCATGCTTGCTGCCGCCGCAGCAGCCAAGCGCAAGGGAATTGCCACAGTAAAGACCACGCCCGACGTCGAACGCGAACCCCAGGGTGCGCCCGTGTCCTGACGATGTCCACGGGAAAGTGAAAGCCCGCCGTGGAACGGTTTGAACGTTCCACGGCGGGCTTTTCAGCGTCTCAGGGCCCGCTTATGCCTGAGGAGTGCTGTCCCGGGCTTCCTGCTCTGCTCTCTTGGCGGCGCGGGTGCGTTCGTTCTCCGCCTGCTTCAGCGTCCTCATCTGCTTACCCCGCCTACGCCACAGGGCCCAAAGAACAGTCACCACCACAAAAATCACTGCAGCCGCCACGGCCGAGATCGCGGTCCACGTGGTGAAGAAGCCGGCATCCACACTTAAGGTTCGCTGGCCGGCGTGCGCAGATTCGGTGGAACCGAACACAATGCCGGCCGTAAGCAGGTTCGGCGTTGCGATGGCGACGGCGGCCAACAGGATGACGATCTTCCAAGGCCAGGAGACAGCCTTGTGGGTTGCCTGCCACGCCACCACGAGGGGAATGAAGGTAAAGACGAAGCCGTAAAACATACCCACCAGTACACTCGCGCCGAGGTCCCGCCGGATCTGCCCCGCTACGACGTCGGACCACCAACGCGGCAGAATGGCGCCAAGGATGAAGTAGGCAGCCACAGCGACAAGCAATGCCACCAGGATCAGAATAATTTTTACGCCCCAATTGCGTTTTTTCCGAGCTGGTACTTGTGCTTGTTCAGTCATGGGTCAATCATGGCAGAGACCTCATCAGGCACAGGGGAATTGTGCCTATACTTTCAGCGGTGGCCGGATGCCCGGGCCGCCGTCGAGATCCGTAAATGTCCCGATGAAAGGCGACCCATGAGCAATATTCCAGCCGATCTTTCCTACACCGCAGAGCATGAGTGGGTTTCTGCCCCTGACGCCGATGGCGTGGTGCGGATTGGTATCACCGACTTCGCGCAGGACGCCCTGGGTGACGTTGTTTACGCCCAGATGCCCGAACCCGGGACCAAGATCACCGGGAATGAAGTTGTTGGCGAGGTTGAATCCACCAAGAGCGTCAGCGATATCTATGCTCCGGTTAGCGGAGAAGTCATTAACCGGAATGATTCTTTGGACCAGGATCCGGCACTGATCAACTCCGATCCTTACGGCGATGGTTGGCTTTTTGAAGTAAAGCTGGCAGAAGCCGATGCGGTGGATTCCCTGCTCAGTGCATCGGAGTACGAACAACAGGTAGGCTAAAGTTATCTGGCCCGCCCGGCTGCATTCTTTTAGTCAAGGACGCGGGAAGGCGGGCCAGCAACCGATTTGCCCGGCGGTACCGGGAGGCGGAAGTGGCTGGCAGGGTTTGGAACTGCCGGCGGATGAGGAGGAAATTCCATGGTTGGCGGCGAACAGAATCAAGCCAATGTCGGGAAGGGCGCGGAAGAGCAACCCACGTCGGAGACCACCTCGATCAGCATCACGCCAACGTGGGACGAGCCCAGCGTCGCACCCAGGCTTGCACCCGAAGAGCGTGCGTCCGTTGATGCCCTGCCGCCGGACTCTGCCTTGCTCATCGCGCACAGCGGACCAAACGCAGGAGCCCGGTTCCTCCTGGACGCCGATACCACCACGGCTGGCAGGCACCCCGACGCCGACATCTTCCTGGATGACGTCACGGTGTCCCGCAAGCACGTGGAATTCCACCGAACTCCCACGGGCTTCGAACTCGTGGATATGGGCAGCCTCAACGGAACCTACGTGAACCACGACCGCGTGGATCGGGTGCAGTTGAAGAGTGGCAATGAGGTCCAGATCGGCAAGTTCCGACTGACCTACTACTTGAGCCCTGGCCGCCCGGCGGGCCAAGTCTGACCCCGGGGTACTTGCCTGTGGCAATGGCCCAGCCGGAACGTCGCGGACCGCAGGTCCTGAACATCGGGGAAGTCCTGGCTCAATTGAGCGATGACTTCCCTGGGATGACCGCGTCCAAAATCCGCTTTCTTGAGGAAAAGGGCCTCATTAATCCAAAGCGGACTCCCGCAGGATACCGGCAGTACGCGGACAGTGATGTTGAGCGGCTCCGTTTTGTCCTCGCACTTCAGCGCGACCAGTACTTGCCGCTGAAAGTCATCAAGGATTACCTGGACGCGATTGATCGGGGGGAGCGGCCAGAGAACCTGCCTCCGGGCGTCACGGTTTCGCCTCGGGTGGTTTCGTCGGAGATGGCTGCGGAAATCCAAGGGCGTGCGCGCGCCCTGACAGAGGAGCAACTCCGGGCCGAATCGGGTGCGAGTGTGCCCTTGTTGGAGTCGCTCCTGAGCTTCGGGCTGATCAGCCACGTTGGCGGCAAGTTCGACGAACACGCCCTCCAGGTTGCACGTGCTTGCGTCCAGTTGGAGGGTCACGGTTTGGAGCCTCGCCACCTCCGGCCGTTCCAGGCTGCGGCCGAGCGTGAGTTCGGCCTGGTGGAAAGAGCGGTTGCGCCCTTGACGTCCAGGCGTGACGCAGCCTCCCAAGCACGGGCCGCCGAGGCAGCGCGTGAAATCAGCGAACTGTGCCTGACGCTGCACAGGGCGCTCGTCCACGACCGTATCTCCCGGATGGACTCCTGATGATCGAAGTTGAAATTGTCGGCGTCCGGATCGAATTGCCGTCCAACCAGCCCTTGGTCCTCCTTCGCGAAATCAAGGGGGAGCGGCACGTCCCCATCTGGATCGGAACACCGGAAGCAAGTGCCATCGCCCTGGCCCAGCAGGGTGTTGTTCCACCGCGACCCATGACGCACGATCTCCTGATTGACGTCGTGGAGTCCCTGGGGCACTCAATCATCAGCGTCAACATCGTGGCGGTTGAAGACAACATCTTCTATGGGCAACTGCAATTCGACGACGGCACGGTAGTTAGTTCGCGCGCTTCCGATGCGTTGGCGCTTGCATTGCGGGCCAAATGCCGCATTTGGTGCGCTGATGCAGTGATGGAGGAAGCCGGCGTCCGGATCACTGAGCATGATGAAGGCGAAGATTCAGAGCCGGATCCCAGTGTGGACGAGGAACGTGAAATGCGGCGCTTCCGGGAGTTCCTGGACGACGTGGAACCTGAGGATTTCGAAGGCTGAATTACCCTAAGCCTAAAGTTGAGGGTGAAACTTTCGACACGACCGGATTTTGGGCCCGGGGTCTTTGACCTAGGGCCCTCCCGGGCCTAACGTCGAAGGTATCAAGTTCCCGTTGCATACACTGCCCGCGCAAGTCACACTGGAAGGTGCCGACTTGTGGGAATTACACGGCTGAATTTCGGCGTTGTGTTCAGTGGTACGCACCGTCCCCAAGGGAACTGAGAACAAGGAGGTCACGTGAGTCCGAAAGGCGAAGCAGGCGAGCTGAAGCAGGCCTCGACCGGCATTGCTGCGCCCGCATCCGGCGCCCAAGGTTTGCTCTTCACAGAGGACCTGCCAGTGCTGGACGAGGACGCGGGCTACCGCGGGCCGACTGCCTGCAAGGCTGCAGGTATCACGTACCGTCAGCTGGACTATTGGGCACGCACGGGCTTGGTGGAGCCGGCCGTTCGTGGTGCTGCGGGCTCCGGCTCGCAACGTCTCTATGGATTCCGCGACATTCTGGTGCTCAAGGTAGTCAAGCGTCTGCTTGATACCGGTGTTTCCCTCCAGCAGATCCGCTCCGCCGTTGAGCATCTTCGCGAGCGTGGCGTTGAAGACCTTGCGCAGATTACGCTGATGAGCGATGGCGCCAGTGTCTACGAATGTACCTCTGCCGACGAAGTCATTGACCTCGTGCAAGGCGGACAGGGTGTCTTTGGCATAGCGGTGGGACGTGTATGGCGGGAAGTCGAGGGAAGCCTTGCCGCGCTTCCAAGCGAGCACGCCGCAGAGCAGTCCTTTCCGGACGACGAATTGAGTAAGCGGCGCGTTGCACGCCGCATCGGCTAAAAACGGCGGACTGGATCTCTGAGTAACGTCAAGAAGCCTTAGTAACGCAAGAAGCCGCCCCCGGATACAGGGGGCGGCTTCTTCACGTTGTATGGCTGGTGTGTTCCGGGTTAGCGCTGCTGCCGAGCCCGCGAGCTGGTTTGGCCCTGAAGCAGGCTCTGCAAGAGGGCGTCGAAAAGTTTTGCGGAGTTTTTGGCGGAATCACCTGGCCAGTGGTGCACGGAGTGCGCTGCGCCTTGGATCTGCTGCCAATTTGCCTGTTCCGGAATGTGCGGGGTCAGGAGCAGCTCGCCGAACATGGACTCCATCTCGGACAGCCGGAAGGTGTGCTCGGCTGACCCAGTGCGAACGCGGTTGGCGACGATTCCCGCTGGCGCCAGGTGGGGAGCGAATTCCTGCCGGAACAACTGGATGGCGCGCATGGTTCGTTCCGTGCCGGCCACGGAGAACAGACCGGGCTCGGCCACGAGTACTACGCGGTCGCTCGCGCTCCATGCCATGCGCGTGAGCCCGTTGAGCGAGGGAGGGCAGTCCACAAGAATCAGTTCATAGTTGGTGGTCCCCGCAAGAACGGCCGAAAGCCTGCGAAGGTCCCGTCGGCCGAGGTCCGGGCGATCATAGATGCCCGTGAAAGCCGAACCGACAGCCACGTCAAGCTTGCCGCCACTGGAACCGTTGGAGACCCAGCTGCTGCTGGCGACGTTCTCGGGGAGTTTGGCTTTCCGGGGACTCTTGAGCATGCGGCCAATGTCCAACTGCTCGCCTCGCTGGACGCCCAGTGCCGTGGTCGCGTCCGCATGGGGATCGAGGTCCACCACGAGGGTTGGAATGCCGGCCGCGAGGGCCGCGGACGCCAAGCCGGTGGTCACGGACGTCTTTCCCACTCCGCCTTTGAGGCTGCTGATGCTGACTACTTGCACTTGAAAACCCAAAACCTAACGCCGGTTGCCGTATCGCGCTGTTTTCCGCTCCGGGACCGCCGGAGCCGGGGCTTGCCGAAGCCCCTCCAACATCATATGGGGCGGGGCCGCGGAATCCCGCTTTCTACGCGCCCGGGCGCCGGAGGATGCTGCGGGCATTAGCACGAGGGGGAGTCGCGCGCACGCATATACAGCCCAGATGACGATTCCATTGTGATGGTTGCCACAAAGATTTGTGTTTGATGCTGGCGGCACTACACACTGTGACCACCGACCGATCCACCCGCAATGATGCAGGAGAAGTATGTTTTCGAAAATTCTGGTGGCCAATCGCGGCGAAATCGCGATCAGGGCGTTTCGCGCTGGTTATGAACTGGGCGCCAAGACCGTAGCCGTCTTTCCGCATGAGGATCGCAACTCGATCCACCGGCAGAAGGCCGACGAAGCTTACCTGATCGGCGAGGTGGGTCACCCCGTCCGCGCCTACCTGGACGTCGAGGAGGTTGTCCGCGTCGCCAAGGAAGCCGGCGCCGACGCCATCTACCCCGGCTATGGTTTCCTCTCGGAAAACCCGGACCTGGCGCGTGCAGCCAAGGCCGCGGGAATCACCTTCGTGGGTCCACCCGCGGAGGTCCTGGAGCTCGCAGGCAACAAGGTTGCTGCCTTGGAAGCTGCCCGCAAGGCTGGTGTCCCGGTGCTGAAGTCGAGCAAGCCTTCAAAGGACCTCGATGAGCTGATTGCGGCAGCCGACGAAATCGGCTTCCCGATCTTCGCCAAGGCCGTTGCCGGCGGTGGTGGTCGTGGAATGCGTCGCGTGGAGACCCGCGAAGCTCTTCCTGAGGCCCTGCAGTCCGCCATGCGCGAGGCCGATGCCGCGTTTGGCGATCCCACGATGTTCCTCGAGCAGGCGGTGCTGCGCCCGCGCCACATCGAAGTCCAGATCCTGGCGGACGCCGAAGGCAATGTCATGCACCTGTTCGAACGTGACTGTTCCTTGCAGCGCCGCCATCAGAAGGTAGTGGAAATCGCGCCCGCGCCCAACCTGGATGAAAACATCCGCCAGGCGCTCTACCGTGATGCGGTGGCCTTCGCCAAAGCCCTGAACTATGTCAACGCGGGAACGGTCGAGTTCCTGGTGGACACCGAGGGTGAGCGCGCCGGCCAGCACGTTTTCATCGAAATGAACCCCCGCATCCAGGTTGAGCACACTGTGACCGAAGAAATCACGGATGTGGACCTTGTGCAGGCGCAGATGCGTATTGCCTCGGGGGAGACCCTCGCTGACCTTGGCCTTAGCCAGGAGACGGTATCCATCAAGGGTGCCGCGCTGCAGTGCCGCATCACCACGGAGGATCCGGCCAACGGCTTCCGCCCGGACGTCGGAAAGATCACCGGCTACCGTTCTGCAGGTGGCGCAGGCGTGCGTCTCGACGGCGGCACCGTCTACTCCGGTGCCGAGATCAGCCCGCACTTCGACTCCATGCTCGTCAAACTGACCTGCCGTGGACGCGATTACCCGGCTGCGGTTGCCCGTGCGCGGCGCGGCCTGGCCGAATTCCGGATCCGTGGCGTGTCAACAAACATTCCATTCCTGCAGGCCGTGCTGGCCGATCCGGACTTCAACGCCGGCAATGTAGCCACGGACTTCATCGACAAGCGGCCTGAGCTGCTCAAGTCGCACATCTCCGCGGACCGCGGCACCAAGCTGCTGACGTGGATGGCTGATGTCACGGTGAACAAGCCCAACGGCGAGCTGACGGTCCACTCCGATCCCGCCAACAAGCTGCCCGTCGTCGAGGGCCCGGTACCCACGTCCGGTTCCCGCCAGAAGCTGCTGGAGCTGGGTCCTGAGGGCTTTGCGAAAGCGCTGCGCGAGCAGCAGGCAGTCGCCGTTACGGACACCACGTTCCGTGACGCCCACCAGTCCTTGCTCGCTACCCGTGTCCGTACCCGCGACCTCGTGGCTGCCGGCCCGGCCGTCACTGCGTTGCTGCCCGAGCTGCTTTCCGTGGAGGCCTGGGGTGGTGCAACGTACGACGTCGCGCTCCGCTTCCTTGGCGAGGACCCCTGGGACCGCTTGGCTGCTTTGCGCCAGGCGCTGCCCAACACTTGTATCCAGATGCTGCTCCGTGGACGGAACACCGTTGGTTACACGCCTTACCCGGAAGAGGTGACCGAGGCGTTCGTCAACGAGGCCGCGGCCACCGGCATTGACATCTTCCGCATCTTTGACGCCCTCAATGACGTCAACCAGATGGCCCCGGCAATACGGGCCGTGCGTGCCACCGGAACCGCCGTCGCAGAGGTCGCACTCTGCTACACGGGCAACCTCCTTGACCCAAACGAGGACCTGTACACCCTCGACTACTACCTGGACCTTGCCCAGAAGATCGTCGACGCCGGTGCCCACATCCTTGCCATCAAGGACATGGCAGGCCTCCTGCGTCCCGCTGCGGCTGCCAAGCTCGTCTCGGCTTTGCGTGACCGCTTCGATCTCCCGGTGCACCTGCACACGCACGACACCGCCGGTGGCCAGCTCGCAACACTCCTGGCAGCCGTGGAAGCCGGAGTCGACGCCGTCGACGTCGCTTCTGCTTCCCTGGCAGGCACTACCAGCCAGCCTGCGGCATCCGCTCTCGTTGCGGCCTTGGCCAATACACCGCGCGACACCGGGCTGAGCCTTGCCAACGTCGGTGCGCTGGAGCCCTACTGGGAAGCGGTTCGACGCGTGTATGCGCCGTTCGAGTCCGGGCTGCCAGGTCCCACAGGCCGTGTCTACCAGCACGAAATCCCTGGGGGCCAGCTGTCCAACCTTCGCCAGCAGGCCATCGCCTTGGGGCTGGGGGAGCAGTTCGAAGCCATCGAGGACATGTACACGGCGGCAGACCGCATCCTGGGCCGCCTGGTCAAGGTGACTCCGTCCTCCAAGGTGGTGGGTGACCTTGCCCTGCACCTCGTTGGGCTTAATGCGGATCCCGCAGACTTCAACGAGAATCCGCAGAACTACGACATCCCGGATTCTGTCATCGGCTTCCTCTCCGGCGAGCTCGGCGACCCTCCGGGAGGCTGGCCCGAGCCGTTCCGTACCAAGGCCCTCCAAGGCCGCAGCGTCAAGGTCCGGGACGTGGAGATCAGTTCAGAGGACAGCGCCGCGCTGAAGGGTGATTCGAAGACCCGCCAGCACACCCTGAACCGGTTGCTCTTCGCAGGTCCCACCAAGGACTACCTCAAGAGCGTGGAGACCTACGGCAACATCTCCGTGCTGGACACCCGCGATTACCTCTACGGCCTGCAGCGCGGCGCTGAGCACGTCATCGAGCTGGAGAAGGGTGTGCGGCTGATCGCCCAGCTTGAGGCCGTGTCCGAAGCCGACGAGAAGGGCATGCGTACAGTGATGTGTACGCTCAACGGCCAGTCGCGTCCGGTGGTTGTCCGCGACCGTTCCGTGGTGAGCAACGTCAAGGCCGCAGAGAAGGCCGACCCAGCGCAGCCCGGGCAGGTTGCAGCCCCGTTCGCGGGGGCGGTCACGGTTACCGTCAAGGCAGGCGACGTGGTCAACGCCGGCGATACCGTTGCCACGATCGAGGCAATGAAAATGGAAGCATCCATCACGACGCCGGTGGCCGGCACGGTCTCCCGCCTGGCCATCTCCTCGGTGGAGCAGGTTCAGGGCGGCGATTTGCTGCTGGTGATCGGCTAACGATCCACCAATGAAAAACCCCTTCCGGAGGAATTCCGGAAGGGGTTTTTCGTTTGCGGTGCGTCGTGACTACTGCGGCCGAGGCGCCGAGTACATCTCTTCGATCACGGCGTCAAAGTCCTTCATGACCTGCGCGCGCTTGACCTTCAGCGACGGAGTGAGGTGGCCCGAGGCCTCCGTGAAGTCCGCAGGGACTATCCGGAACGACTTGATCGCCTCGGCTTGGGAGACAGACTGGTTGGCTTTGCTGATGAGGTCCTGGATGGCAGCCCGTACTACCGGGTTCCCGGCAGCTTCCTCCAAGGTGGTACCTGCTGGGAGGCCATGGCGTTCCAGCCATCCCGGCAACGCCTCCTCATCCAGGGTCACCAAAGCACCGATGAACGGACGGTTGTCGCCCACTACCAGGACCTGGGAAACGAGGGCGTCTGCACGGATCTGGTCTTCCAGCAGCGCCGGAACCACGTTCTTTCCACCTGCCGTGACGATGATTTCCTTCTTTCGGCCGGTGATCTTGAGGAAGCCATTGCTATCGAGCTCGCCGATATCCCCGGTGCGGAACCACCCGTCGGCAAAAGTTTCCTGGGTAAGATCCTGGCGCTTGTAGTAGCCACGCATGACGCAGACACCCTTGGCGAGAATTTCGCCGTCGTCCGCGATCTTGACTGCATTGCCAGGAAGTGGGGCGCCCACGGTGCCGATCCTGATCATCGAGGGTGTGTTGACCGAGATGGGTGCCGTGGTTTCCGTCAGGCCGTATCCCTCCAGGATCTGCAGGCCGATGCCTTGGAAGAAGTGGCCCAGGCGTTCGCCCAATGGGCCGCCACCGGAGACAGCGTGCGCCACATGTCCGCCCATGGCGTCGCGGAGCTTTCCGTAGACGAGCTTGTCGAACACCGCATGCTTCAGCTTCAACCCCAGGCCCAGGGAACCGGCCTGGCGCGCCTTGGAGTACTCGATCGCCGTGTCCACTGCACGGTGGAAGATGGCGCCCTTGCCGCTGTCCTCGGCTTTGGTCAGCGCCGAGTTGTAGACCTTCTCGAAGACACGCGGCACAGCAAGGATGAACGTTGGCTGGAAGCTCTGCAGATCGGCCAGCAGATGCTTGATATCCGGAGTGTGGGCAACTTTGACGCCCCCTGCAACGGCCAGGACGGAGATGAAGCGCGCAAAGACGTGGGCCAGCGGGAGGAACATGATGGTCTTCGCCGACTCGTTGATGATCTCGCCCAGTGCCGCACGGGCATTCTCCGAGAGCTCCACGAAGTTTCCGTGGGTCAGTTCGCAGCCCTTGGGCCTGCCTGTGGTTCCGGAGGTGTAGATGATGGTGGCCAGGTCTGTCAGGCCTGCGGCGGACCTGCGCGTCTCCAGTTCCTCATCGGTGACACCGGTGCCAGCGGTGCGAAGGGCATCAAGGCCGGCACCCTCAAGCTGCCAGACGTTGGCCACTGACTGTATGTCTTCAGCTGCGACGGCCTGACGGATGATGTCCTCGTGGTGGGCGGTCTCACCAAAAGCGGCCACAGCACCGGAATCGCCCAGGTTCCAGGCCACCTGCGATGGGGAAGAGGTCTCATAAATCGGGACGGAAACAGCTCCTGCGAACCAGATGGCAAAGTCTACCAGCGACCACTCATAACGGGTCCGGGACATAATGCCGACGCGGTCGCCGGCGCCCACACCACTGGCGATAAGGCCCTTGGCCAAGGCCTTTACGTCGGCAAGGAAATCCGTGGCACGGATGTCCTGCCATTGGGCATTGCTGTCCAGCTTGGCGAAGAGTGCAGGGTTGGAAGCCTTGGCGGCTTCGCGGACGACGAGGTCCGTGATGTTGGTTTCAGGGGCAACATTGACAAGAGGCGGAACACTGAATTCACGCACGGTAGCTCCTTTGATATGCACGGGCCGCGAGGGGCTGCTTTCACTCTAGTATGCCCACTCGCGGAGGTGTGTCCTATTTCACCTACTGGCGAGTAACTTTACGGATGACCGTCCGTTTCGAGCAACTTGGCGCCGTCCAGCGCTTCCGACGGCATTCTGCCTGGGCCCGGCAGAATAGGATGTTGGGATGCCTTCATTACGGTCCAGTTCCCGTGCCCGGCCCCGGCCACCCGTCGCTGCCTTGAAGGACGTTCCCTGGGCTGGACGCAGGAGCCATTTGGGCAGGCGTGGGCTGGCCATCGGCATCGATATCGGTGGCACCAAGGTAGCTGCCGGCGTAGTTGACGCCGAGGGCCGGATCCTTGCCGAGGCACGCAGGTCCACGCCCGGCGCCGATCCCCGGGCCGTGGAGCAGACCATCGTGGAACTGGTTGACGAACTCAGCGCGGACCACCGGATTGCCTCGGTGGGTATTGGCGCGGCAGGTTGGATGGACCTCGACGGCGGTACCGTCCTGTTCAGTCCGCATCTTGCCTGGCGCAACGAGCCCCTGAGGGAAAGCCTGCAGAAGCTGTTGAGGCGGCCGGTTTTGCTAACGAACGACGCCGATGCGGCCGCCTGGGCGGAGTGGCGCTTTGGCGCCGGGCAGGGTGAGAGCCGCCTGGTGTGCATCACGTTGGGCACGGGCATCGGCGGTGCAATGGTGATGGACGGGCGGGTTGAACGCGGTCGTTACGGCGTGGCTGGCGAATTTGGCCACCAGATCATTTTCCCCGGCGGGCACCGTTGCGAATGCGGCAACCGTGGCTGCTGGGAGCAATACGCGTCAGGCAACGCCCTTGGCCGTGAGGCCCGCCAATTGGTGCGAACCAACTCGCCTGAGGGCCGCGCACTCCTTGAGCGGGCAGGCGGTGTGGCAGAGAGCATTACCGGTGCTGCAGTTACGGCGTTGGCGCTTGCCGGGGACTCTACGTCAAGGGAACTGTTGGCGGACCAAGGTGAATGGTTGGGCTTGGGGCTGGCCAATCTGGCGGCGGCACTGGATCCCGGCATGTTCGTGATCGGCGGCGGACTGTGCGACGCAGGGGACCTGCTTGCCGGACCGGCCCGCGAGGCATTCGCCCGAAACCTGACGGGGCGTGGATTCCGTCCGATGGCAAGGATTGAGCTCGCCGCTCTTGGGCCCCGTGCAGGCATGATCGGCGCTGCTGACCTTTCCAGGGTCAGCGGCCGTGCCTACAGCTAGGAAAGACCACAATCAAGCGGGTGCGCAGCTAGATGCGGGCGCCGTCGTCGTCCTCGTTTTTCTCATGCGGTAGCCGCATAATCAGGTAGACCACGGAGGCTGCAAAGGCCACCACTATGCCAAGGATGGCCAGCAACGGTGCCGAACGCCAAAACATCGCCGTAAAAAGCAGGGCGAGAGGGCCGCCCACAGCGCCGATCCATGCCAGCATGGTCAGCGGCTCGGTTCCCACCAGGCTGGGAGGCTCCTCGGGCACGAAGGCGCCGTCGTCGTCGTCCGCCTCGAAATCGCGGGGACCCAGGGGCCTGCCGTCTGATTGTTCCTTTTCCCCTTGTGGCGTCCGGGCATCGGACGCTGGAGCCGTGGCGGGAGAGGACAGTCCCAGCGGATCAAAGTCCCTAAAGGCCTTTGGGGCGTCTTCCCTGGCTGGCCCCGCTCCTGTCTGGCCCATTTCCGGCCGACCCGGTTCGGAGGCCTCTCCGAGCGGTAAGGATTCCGTCGCTTCCAGCCGGGCCACTAAATCCAACCAGACGGCGTCGTTATCTTTGTTGGCGCTCTGATCGGCAGAGTTGGGATCAGGCCTGTTCATCGGCTTTGTCCTTTTCAAGGGAAGACCCGTTGCCGGCCAGCGCCGCCATGGTCTTTTGGATGAAGTCGACAGTTCCCGTGAAGATTTCAGGGGCGTCGTTGTCCAGGGTCGCAACATGATGGCTGTTGCTGAGGTAGGTGACGTCAACGGGCGCCTGGACCCGTGCACGGAGGAACTCGAGGCTGGCGTTGGAGATGACGTTGTCCACCGTGGAGCGAAAGACCCGCACAGGCGAAGTAATGCGGGGCAGTAGCGCGGCAGTATCCTTGTACATCTTCTTCAACTCGTGGGCCGCTGCAACCGGAGTGCGGGAATATGCCCCTTCGTCCTGGTCCGGCTTCAAGATGTCATTGGCGATCGCCGGAGTGCTCTTCAGGACGTACTTGAGGGCCGCAACGATGACAGCCCGAGGGTCATCGAGTACCAGGCCCGGGTTGACCACAATGGTGCCAGCCACGGGCCGTGTCGCCGCAATGCGCAGGGCCAGTGTTCCGCCCATGGACAGTCCGGCTGCGAAGACGAAATCACATTCGCCTGCCAGTTCCCTGTAGGCATCGTCAACGGCCCGGTGCCATTCACGCCATGAACGCGTCGCCATATCCTGCCAGGTAGTTCCGTGCCCGGGGAGCAATGGAACCCTGACGGCATATCCTGCCGCGGCCAGGTGCTCGGCCCAAGGCCGGACGCTGTGCGGGCTTCCCGTAAACCCGTGTGACATGACGACGCCAACCCGGGGGCCTGAGCCAGTCCAGTTGCTGAGGAACGGGGAGAAATCGGGAAGCATTTTCATGATGACTCTGAGGCTACTCTGTCCGCGGCATGCTGACGGAAAAACTCCGCCGATTCTTCAAAGATGGTGGGTGCATCCACATCCAACGTGGCCACGTGCCCGCTGGCCGGGAGCGTCACCACTTTGAGTCGTGATGGGTCCATATGCCTGCTGATCATAGCTACGGAACTGGGCGGGATGACACCGTCCACTGAAGATTTGAAGACAAGCGCCGGTGCTTGAATTTGTGGGAGGGCGCGGGTTGCCTGGCGGAAGAGCTTCTTCAGTTCGTGCACGGACCTCAAAGGCGTCTTTGAGTAGTCACCGTCCTCAGTGGGGGCCGCCGTCGGCTTTTCTTCCTCAATGGGTGAGGTGGTCCGCATGACGTACTTGAGTGCTCCGACGTACCTGACCCGGCGATCGTAGAAACTCAACCCCGGGTTCACCAGGACCAGGCCCGGAACATCGTGCAGGGAAGCGACGCGGAGGGCAACGGCACCGCCCATTGACAGGCCTGCCACAAAACACGTTTCAGTCCGGCCGGCAAGGTCCAGATAGCTTCGCTCAAATGTCCTGTACCAATCCTGCCAGCGTGTGGTGGCGAGATCGTGCCAGCTGGTTCCGTGGCCGGGAAGCAAAGGCACTGAAACGGAAAAGCCCTGCCCGGCCAGATACTCGGCCCAAGGCAGGACACTCAGCGGGCTACCTGTGAACCCGTGGCAGATGGCCACTCCGGTGGACGCGTTGGCTCCATGGCCGGGATGGTGGAAGGCGAGCGGCGCGGCTGGTTGGTTGCGTTCCGTCATGGCTCCATCGTGTCACTCTTCCCGACATTTCTCACTGGAGTAGGGTTGCTGTTGAGTGCCGCCGGCTTGGCCGGAAGGACGCCCGTAAACCGGCCGTGAGAGGACAAACGTGTTCTATTGGGTCATGAAGAGGATCTTTCTTGGTCCTGTTCTCAAACTCCTGTTCAGGCCATGGGTCAAAGGGCTGGACAACGTCCCCGAAAACGGCCCGGCGATCCTGGCGTCCAACCATTTGTCCTTTTCGGACTCCATCTTCCTTCCCCTGATGGTGGATCGGCCCGTGATCTTCCTTGCCAAGTCCGAATACTTCACGGGCAAGGGCATTAAGGGCCGCTTGACTGCGTTGTTCTTCAGGTTGACGAACCAACTGCCGATGGACCGTTCCGGCGGAGCCGCATCCGAGCTATCGCTGCAGGCCGGGAAGGACGTCCTGAATTCCGGCGGGCTCTTGGGAATCTATCCCGAAGGCACCCGGAGTCCGGACGCCAAGCTCTACCGCGGCAAGGTGGGTGTTGCCCGGCTCGCTCTCCAGACCCGTGTCCCTGTAGTGCCGGTGGCCATGATTGGCACGGAAAAGGTCCAGCCCATTGGCAAGAGGCTGCCCAGCATCAGGCGTATCGGTGTGATCTTTGGGCAGCCCATGGACTTTAGCCGCTATTACGGCATGGAAGATGACCGGCTCATTCAAAGGGCCGTAACCGACGAAATCATGTACGAGTTGATGCGGCTTTCCGGCCAGGAGTATGTGGACGAGTATGCAGCTGTGGTCAAGGCCCGGATGGATGGCAAAGGACCCGGGACTGTTGGGAAAGTAAAAGCAGCCGAGGAGGCTCCCTCGGACATCGCTGATGACAAGGACGGACCCAAGGAAGACGGGGGAGCAGCCAGCGGGGGACTGTGACGCATCCGGCAGGGACAGTTACGCCTGCAGTGCCCCAACTTTGGCGGAGGCTACTACTCTTTAAGGGTGACTGAGCTAACCGCGAACACCGCACCCCCCGTAGTAGACCCACTCGCCAGCACCGCCCAGAGTGGGGCTGCAAATTACCCCGGTCTCGACGCCTGGCGGGACCTGCCGATTTCCCAGCAGCCCACGTGGTCTGACTCTGAAGTCTTCAAGGCCTCCGTTAAGGAACTTTCCGTCGTTCCGCCTTTGGTATTTGCCGGCGAAGTTGACGTTCTTCGGGAGCGCTTGGCTGCGGCCGCCCAGGGCAAGGCTTTCCTCCTGCAGGGGGGAGACTGCGCAGAAACCTTTGAGGCCGCTACGGCGGACAAGATCAGCGCACGCGTCAAGACGATCCTCCAGATGGCCGTCGTACTCACGTACGGTGCGGCGATGCCGGTCATCAAGATGGGCCGCATGGCCGGCCAATTCGCCAAGCCACGCTCGTCCAACGATGAAACCCGCGACGGCGTGACGCTTCCCGCGTACCGCGGAGATATCGTCAACGGCTACGACTTCACGCCCGAGTCCCGCGCGCACGACGCCGGCAGGATGCTGCAGGCGTACCATACGTCGGCATCCACACTGAACCTGATCCGGGCATTCACCCAGGGTGGCTTCGCGGACCTTCGGCTGGTCCACCAGTGGAACAAGGGCTTTACTGAGAATCCGGCACATGCCCGGTACGAGTCCCTTGCCCGTGACATTGACCGCGCCATCATGTTCATGGACTCTTGTGGTGCTGACTTCGAGGCCCTAAAGCGGGTTGAGTTCTTCGCCAGCCACGAGGCACTGCTCCTCGACTACGAACGCGCACTGACCCGCATCGACTCGCGCACGGGCCTGCCGTACGACACTTCCGCCCACTTCCTCTGGATCGGCGAGCGGACCCGCGAACTCGATCATGCCCACGTGGACTTCCTTTCCCGTGTGCGGAACCCCATTGGAGTCAAGCTCGGCCCCACCACCAGCGGCGACGATGCCCTCCGCCTTATCGACAAGCTGGACCCGAACCGCGAACCGGGGCGCCTGACATTCATTACCCGTATGGGGGCCACCAACATCCGCGAAAAGCTGCCGGCCGTCGTCGAGCGCGTTACCGCTTCCGGCGCCAAGGTCCTGTGGGTGACGGACCCGATGCACGGCAACACGGTCACCTCGCCAAACGGGTACAAGACGCGTAACTTCGACGACGTCATCGATGAAGTACGTGGCTTCTTCGAGGTACACCACTCCCTGGGCACGGTCCCTGGCGGCCTGCATGTCGAAATGACCGGCGACGACGTCGCTGAGTGCCTCGGCGGTGCAGACCCCATCGACCAGGACGCTTTCCTGGACCGTTACGAGTCTGTCTGCGATCCGCGCCTGAACCACATGCAGTCACTTGAGATGGCCTTCCTGGTCGCAGGAGCCCTGTCCAAGCGGTAGGAATGGTGAACTCTACAGAAGAGGGGGCGGTCCGGATCGATCCGGACCGCCCCCTCTTCTGTGTTCGTCCTGGATCAGACTACGGTCAGGGTGACGACTGAGCCTTCCGGGATCTCGGTGTCTACTGGATTCTGGTCTCGCACAGTTCCGAAGAAGCCGCCCAGAATTGCATTGATTTTCACGTCGAAACCCAGTTTTTCCAGATCCTTCTGAGCATCTTTGGCCTGCTTGCCGATAAAGCTGGGAACCCTCACCAGCTTGGGTCCCTTGGAGACCGTCAGGGTCACCGTTTCGCCGCGGACGAGCGTGCCGTTGCCAGGGGACTGTGCCACAACAGCACCCTTGGGAACTGATTTGTCGTTGACTGTCTCCGGAGCGACAACGGCCTTCAACCCGGCATCCTGTATTGCTTTCACGGCAGCATCCTGCGGCAAACCCCGAACATCGGGAACGGGGATGGGCTGGGGTCCCTTGGAAACAACCAAGGATACCGGCGTACCGTGGCGGACTTCTTTCCCCGGGGCAGGGTCCTGGGAGATGACACTGCCCGCGGGGATCTTTTCGTCGAAAGCCTCGGTGACATTGCCGAGGGTCATTTGGGCGGCGTTCAGGGCGGTCTTTGCTTGATCCAGGGTCCCGCCTGTCAGCCCGGGCAGTGCAAAGAGTTGTGCGCCTTTCGAAACGAAAAGGGCAATGGGTTGAAATTTACGTACCACTTCCCCGGATTTGGGTTCAGTTCCGACGGCGAGTCCGGCTTGGACGTCGTCGTCGAATACGTCCTTGGGCTCGGACTGGAATCCCGCTGTGCGCAGGAGTTGTTGGGCCTCGGCTACCGTCTTGTTCTTGACATCGGGAACGGTGCCTGGAGATCCAGGCCCCATGCCGAAGAACCAGCCGGCAGATCCTGCGAGCAGCGCCAGGATCACGATCACGACTGTCCAGATAACGGCGCGTCGCCTGGGATTGCCTTCACGCAAGGGCCGCACCGGGGTGGCAGCAGCCCTGGCTTGGTCTTTAGCCTGTTGCCGCTCCAGTTTTTTCTGCTCCCGTTTGCCAGGCTGGCGCAGGTCATCGTCTACACCGGGAAGGGCCAGGCCGGCGTTGCGTGGTTGCCGCGCAGACGCTGCCATCACGGTTGTCGGGTTGCTCTGGTGTGGGATGAACTCGGTGGGCGATGCTGTCGTGGCAAGGGCCTCGGTGGGATTCTCCCGCGGGGCGGCTGCCTCAACGGAAGCGGCAGTGGAGAGAGGCCGGGAGGACGGCTGCCTGTGGTCCAGTTGCTCGTCGCTTAGCGTGGTCCGGATGTGGCGCAGTTCCGACAACAGGGCGGAGCCGTCCACGGGCCGGTTTTCGGCGTCCACAGCAGTGCACCACTGCACAAGTTCGTCCAGGTCCTCGGCAAGACCTGGAGCAGCCTCGGAGGGGCGGCCAACTGCGGCATTGACGTGCTGGTAAGCAACCTGAATCGGGGATTCACCAGCATATGGCTGCTTGCCTGTGAGCATTTCGTACAGCATGATGCCAGCTGAGTAGACGTCGCTGCGGGCATCAGCGGGCTTGCCAAGCACCAACTCGGGAGCGAGGTACGCCACCGTGCCGATCAAGGCGCCAGTACTTGTGGTGGCCGTGACAGCCCTGGCTAAGCCGAAGTCACCCACCTTGATCCGGCCGTCGTCGGCTATGAGCACGTTCTCGGGCTTGATGTCCCGATGGATGAGTCCTGATCCGTGGGCTGCCGCTAAACCTTCGATGACGGGATCGATCAGAGCGAGGGCCAGACGCGGTGGAAGTGCACCCTGCTGGTTGATGACGTCGCGGAGCGTATGGCCTTTGACATACTCCATCACCAGATACGCGATATGCCCGTCTTCGCCCTGGTCCAGCACGCTGACAACGTGGGGATGGGACAGGCTCGCGGCGGCCTTGGCCTCGCGGCTAAGCCGTTCCAGGAACGTCTCGTCATTGGCCAGGTGCGGGTGCAGGACTTTGAGGGCCACGTCGCGCTCCAAGCGCTGGTCCGTGGCCAGGTAAACGGTGGACATGCCACCCCTCGCAAGGCGTGAGCGGACGTGGTAGCGCCCGTCCACCGTGGTCCCGATGAGGTGGTCCTGCGTTGGTTCCTGCACCATATGATCCTAAACGAGGCAGGGAAGAGGCCCGAATCCGCGAAGGATCCGGGCCTCGTCCGAAGGTGCTTGGGTACGGCCTAGCCGAAAGTACGTTGCCGGGCCTTGATCGATTCGACGTAGCGCTTGGTGTCGTCGTACATGCCGTACTTGCTGACCGAGTACTGGCCCTGGTAGTAACCGGCGATGGCGTTGTCGAGGTCTTTGCTTGTGGCGATGAGTGCCCTGATGATGGCGACGCCGGCCGTGGCATTGTCATATGGATCCAGGAGGTTGAGCTTGCGGCCCACCAAATCGGATGCCCATTGGCCCGAGGACGGAATGACCTGCATGGTTCCAATGGCGTTGGCGGGTGAGACCGCGCGCTGGTCGAAGCCGGATTCCTGCTCGGCGAAGGCAAGTGCCAATGAGGGGCTGACTCCCATGCGGCGGGCGGTATCAGCGACGATTGTCTTCATTTCATCCCGGCTTGGGACAGGCGAAGCGTTCAGCAGCGCCTTGTTCTCGTTGGCGGAGCTGACAACAGCGGGCGGGTACGTAAAGCCGAGGAAGGAGCTCGGCACCAGGGGCTTAATGTCCCCGGCAGGCTGCAGTGACGTACTGCCGGGGATGGTGAGCTTCTGACCGGGGTAAATGACCGTCGTTGCCGAAACTGTATTGACGCTCATCAGCGCTGACAACGAAACGTTGTGACGCGATGCAATGGAGCTCAGGGTATCGCCCGCTTTGATGGTGTAAGAGCCCGTACTGGCTACGGGAGCGGCCACGGGTGCCGGAGCGGGGGCAGGAGCAGGGGGAGCCGAAGGTGCAGAGCCGCCACTGACCTTGATCTTCTGGCCGGGATAGATGATGGAGCTTCCACTGAGATTGTTCCAGCTGAAGATGCTGGACAGGGGGACACCGTGCCGCGCCGCGATCGCGCCCAGCGTATCGCCCGGAACCACTGTGTAGGTGGTGGCATTTGAAGGCGCGCTCGGCGCGGGTGCGGGCGCCTGGTCAGGGGCGGCCGGGGCAGTGCCAGTGAGTTTGATGGTCTGGCCAGGGTAAATCAGCGTTGTTGCAGTGAGCTTGTTCAACTGCAGGACAGCGGATGTGTCCAGGTTGAAGCGGCGTGCAATGGCACTGATGGTGTCTCCGCGGACGATCTTGTATGTGTCCGGTACGGACGGAGCCATGGGCCGCAGCGCAGCAGGAAGCGTTGCCGGAACCGCTTGGGCGGGAATCACAGTGTCCACTTTGGTGGCCTGGGCCTTCAGGGCTGCAGCGAGCGTAGCGGGAATCTTGCGGGGCTGGGGTGCCGGTGCGGCCGTGGCTGGCTGGGCCAAGGCAAGCGAGGACAAAACCACGGCGGGAAGCGCAGCCGTGGTTGCCGCAATTACCGGCATGCTCATGGTTCGTTTCGGCGAGCGGGGCGTCGTCATGGAGTGTGTCCTCATCTCAGCAGCGGGAATAGTTTGTGTTGCCGCTGTTACCAGTGTTGCCAATGTGACTGATGTTATCAATGTTGCAAGTGTGATCAGTGTGAATCTCTCACACTTATTCATTCGGCACAACAATTCCTGCACTTTGGAAATCTCTTCGCCGAATTCATCCCTCTGAAAAGGCGACTTTCTCCCACACCGCGGGACCGCCGTCGTACTCCGGCTAGGCGACTGGCAGCCCGGCGTGGCAACCTTGTTCCGTGAGTAATGTAGAAAGCCTTGTTTCCGACTGGTTGCCGCTGCCGGATGTCGCCGAGCTGTTGGGAGTTTCCATCACCAAAGTCCATGGACTGTTGGATGAGCGTGCGCTGGTGGCTATCAGGCGGGGAGAGCGGAATATCCGCTCGATTCCGGCGCTGTTTATTCAGGATGGACACGTCGTAGACAGCTTGAAGGGAACCATTGCGGTTCTTAGCGATGCTGGTTATAACGACGAAGAACTCATCGTGTGGTTGTTTACGCCTGACGATTCGTTGCGGGGACGTCCTGTGGATGCGTTGCGCGAAGGACGCAAGACGGAGATTCGGCGTCGCGCCCAGTCTCTCGCCTGGTAACTCAGTCCCTCGCCTGGTAGCCGGTTAGCCGGCAGCTTGGATTCCGTCATAAGCAGTTAAACAGCGGACGACGGCGGTCCTTGACCGCCGTCGTCGTCCCAACGCCTGGAAAAGCCCCGTCAAGCAGCCCGGCTGACAGCTGCCTCAGCCAGTTGGCGCAATGCTGTGAGCGGTAATTCTTCCAGCGGCAGCTGTTCCAAGGCGGCGAAGGCTTTGTCACTCAGATCGTCAATAAGGGCCTCTGTGGCATCAAGCGCTCCGCAGTCGACCATGATGTTGCGGATTGTGGAAACTTCGTCCTCACCCAGATTCGGTTTCCCCAGCATTTCGTCCAAATACGTGGCTTGATCCGTGGGAGCCAGGTTAATGGCAAATCCAACGAGCACTGTCCGTTTGCCCTCGCGAAGGTCATCGCCCGCAGGTTTTCCCGTTGTCTCCGGGTCCCCGAAAACTCCCAGGACATCATCGCGCAATTGGAACGCCTCGCCCAAGGGCAGTGAAAATGCCGAGTATGCCTTCAACAGATCCTCGGATGCGCCTGCCAACGCTCCACCCAGTGCCAGAGGGTGCTCGGTGGAATATTTTGCGGATTTATAGCGAATAATCGAGGTGGCGCGCTCCACGGAACCCGCGCGATCACGTACAGGACCGGCTACTTCCTCGAGAATGTCCAGGTACTGCCCGGCCATTACCTCGGCCCGCATGAGGTTGAAAATACGGCGTGCTTCGCTTCCTGCGGCTGCCCTGGGGCCGATTTCCGTGAAGGATTCCTCGCTGAAGGAAAGGCACAAATCCCCGGTCAGGATCGCCGCGGCATGGCCGAAGCGTTCGTTGTCCAGGGCCCATCCATTCGCCTCGTGGAGTTGGCTGAAGCGACGGTGCACACTGGGACCCCCGCGCCGGGTATCGGAACGGTCAATGATGTCGTCATGGATGAGGGCCGCGGCTTGGAAAAGTTCCAAAGCGCAGCCAGCCGTCAGGATGTCCGCGTCAGCGGCGGGACCGCCCGCACCCCGCCAGCCCCAGTAGCACATCAGCGCACGAAGCCGTTTTCCGCCTGTGACGAGGTTTGATATTGACCCCATGAGGGGAGCGACGTCCGGGGAAATCGTAGCCATCATGTCCTGTTGGACCGCCAGGAACTCATTCAGTTTCCCGGCTACGCCGGAAATAAACTCGACTTGCTCCGTGTGGAGTTGGGAAACCGGCGTCACTTGACTGACCCGGCCGCCACGTTGGCGCCGATGGTGAACGTGGAAACGCCTTCCTTTTGCCTCACCGAGACGTTGACCGTTTCACCGTCACCGCGGATGAAGTCGATCGACGTGACGTTGCCTACGGCTTCGGGGCCCGGAACAACCTTGAACCCTTGTGCTTCAAGCGAGGTCTTGTAGTAATCCACCACGCTTTCCGGCGGAGCTTTGACCGTTCCTACGAGGGCAACGGTGGCAGGAGATACGTTTTTGTCAAAGCTGCTGGAGCGCACGGACGTCTTGGGCATCACCGGGATGAGCTGTTCCGGAAAGCCCGGGACCAAGGCGCCCACCGTGGCCGTTGCGCCAGGCACGGGTCCCGCTGACGCGGACGTGTCGGGAGCCTGTGACGAGGATGATGCAGAGGCCGGGGAAGAGGGCGCGGCCGTGGAGGAATCAGAGGAGTTCCCCGATGCGGATGGGGCCGCCGGGCTGCTGGTGGGCGGAGTACAGGCGGAAACCGCCAGGGCGACACTCGCTGCGAGCAGGGCAAACCCTCGCGATCGAGGAGTTCCAAAGAGCTTCACAGGGGTATCCTTCCTTGGGCTGACGCGGGACTGTGCCTCCAGTTTAGTCAGTGGCCGGGCATAGTATTGCCGTTGTGAGGCAGGAAGCATTCGGTAGCGCCCAAAGCGCGGCCAGCGAACCAGCCCGCAGCGCGCACGACGCCCTGCGGGAACAGCGGCGAACCAGCATCCTGCACGTGGACATGGACGCCTTTTTCGTTTCCGTGGAACTGCGTAGCCGGCCGGACTTGCGTGGAAAGCCCGTGATCGTAGGCTTCCCTGCTGAGCGCTCCGTCGTCTTGTCGGCGTCTTACGAAGCCCGGGCCACAGGTGTGAAGTCAGCAATGCCCATGGCCATTGCCATGCGGATGTGCCCGGGCGCTGTCATCATCCACCCGCGCCACAAGCTCTACTACGAGGTTTCGGCGCAGCTCATGGAGATCTTCGCCTCCATCACGGACCTCGTGGAACCCTTGAGCGTTGACGAGGCTTTCCTCGACGTTGGCGGGGCTATCCGCCGTCTCGGATCTCCCTTGGACATCGGACATCTCATCCGCCGTCGTGTTCGGTCTGAACTTGGTATCACCGCTTCAGTGGGGATTGCCGGAACCAAGTTTGTGGCCAAGATCGCATCCACCCGTTGCAAGCCGGATGGCATCCTCCAGATCGACGCCCAGGACACTATCCCGTACCTTCACAGCTTGCCGGTCAGTGCGCTCTGGGGCGTCGGCGGCAAGACGGCCGAGGTGCTGGCACGCCTCGGCATCCGGACAGTGGCCGACGTAGCGGCTACGCCTGTGGCATCGCTGAAAAAGGTCCTTGGCGCCAGCGGAGAGCACGTGCACAGGCTGTCGATGGGAATAGATCCCAGGCCGGTCACTCCTACGAGGCTGGAAAAGAGCATCGGGGCGGAGGAGACTTTTGCCACAGATTCGGCAGACGACGCCCTGTTGCACAGGGAGCTCCTCAGGTTGTCCCATCGCACGGCAGCGCGGCTGCGCAGTTCCGGGATGCTGGCCCGAACCGTAGCCCTGAAACTCCGGTACGCCGATTTTTCCACTGTGACCCGCAGCCGGACCGTGCATACTCCCGTTGACAGCGCCCAGCTCATTTACCAGGTTGCCGTGCAACTGCTGGAATCCTTGGGGCCACGATCCATGAGTGTTCGTCTTGTGGGTGTCCGTGCGGAGCAACTGGAACCGGCCGGCCAAGCGTCCATGCAGCTCAGCCTTGATCGACGCGATGACAACTGGAGGGCCGCGGAGCAGGCCCTTGACCGCGTCGCGGAACGCTTCGGCTCCAAAACGTTGCTCCCGGCCAGGCTCCTGGATCCGCGCAAGACTCCTGACGTCGAATGACCCCCGCGATGCCCGCCCAGGCGCCCTCCGAGCGTCTTTCAGAACAGCGCCTGACAAACTATCCTAATTAGTACAGATATTTAGATCGTCTGGACAGCTGTTTCCTGAGCAGTCGGTCCCAGGATGTCCGCTAACAAAGCGGAAATTTTTTGGGAACGCTTTTCGTGGCCCGATCGTTTTGGAAACAGACGCACAGGCCGCGATTCGTCCAGACGCTGGCTGACTAAAGGAGGTCGCGATGCCCCTCTCGGAGCATGAACAGAAGCTGCTTGAGCAACTTGAGAAGCAGCTTCATGAGGACGATCCGAAGTTTGCCAACACGATGGGTTCGGATCCCATCCGCAGCTGGTCAACCCGGCACGTGATAATTGGTGTCCTTGGTGCCATCGCAGGCATACTTTTGCTGCTGGTCGGCGTGTCACTCCAACAGATTTTCGTTGGTGTCCTCGGCTTCGTAGTGATGGGCGCAGGTGTCTACTTTGCGACTCTTAGGGGCGCGGCGTTCGGTAAGACCCGGAAAGCGAAAGCCGGAAAGTCAAAGTCCAAGAGTTCGTTCATGAGCAATCTTGAGGAGCGCTGGGACGAGCGCCGCCGCGACGACAATTGAGTGTCCGCCAGCATTAGCCCGGCCCTGGATCCTTTCCAAGCGACGATTCCTTAATAAGCTGCGCCGATAACCTGCGCCGACAAATGGTGCATGCCCCTGGGTTGCAGGGGACACAAAAGACCCTTTGCGGGTCTTTTTGCGTTTAACCCTGTGTCCTCCACTTTCCACCCCCTTCGAGGTTGCCAGCCCACTCTGGATCCGCAACGCGATCATCCCGGGCCTGATTTCCTCGGCCGCCCATAGAGCCATGCCCCAGGCGTTCCTTTGCCCTCCACTTCCCACCACGCCCTTGAATCCGTGCAATAACGCGCCTTCGGAAACTCAAAGTGGTGGAGAAACACCCCATCGTGCGTTGACTGTGGGGCTTTGTGGAGTAAAGTGGAGCGCATAAGAGGGTATTGGCAGTGTTGGGTATGAACGGGCACCTTGACTGAGGGGCGGTGGGCCGGTGTTTCTTGGCACCCATTCCCCACGCCTTGATGAAAAGGGCCGGATCATACTTCCCGCGAAGTTCCGTGAGGAACTTGCCGAGGGCCTGGTTCTCACAAGGGGTCAGGAGCGTTGCATTTACGTCTTCAGCCAGAGGGAATTCGAGCGCATTCACGAATCGATGCGGGAGGCACCACTGTCCTCCAAGCAGGCTCGTGACTACATTCGGGTTTTCCTGTCTGGGGCCTCTGACGAGGTACCTGACAAGCAGGGGCGCGTGACGATTCCGCCGGCGCTCCGGGCCTATGCAGGGCTCGGCCGGGAATTGGCAGTTATCGGTGCCGGTACCCGCGCAGAGATCTGGGATGCCGAGGCTTGGAATGAATACCTCGCCGAGAAGGAAGCAGCCTTCTCGGAGACCGACGATGACAACCTCCCCGGTTTCATCTAACCGGAAATGGGGCCCTGGCCCCGGTCCTTGGATGGGATCTCCAGCCGCCCATCGAACTGTCTTCCTGACTCAACTTCCCCTGAGCCAGGCCGGCGGAACGATAGGCGCGGATGGGGATCCGGTCCAAGGAACTGAATGCAAGCGATTGAGGAAAGAGGAGGCAACGTGGAAGAGCAGGACGCGGCAAAGCCCACATCTGAGCGCCACGTGCCCGTCCTGAAGGACCGCTGCATCAACTTGCTCGCCCCTGGCTTCGAAGCAGCCCGGAGCCGTGGCGAGACGCCGATCGTTATCGATGCGACGCTTGGGATGGGCGGCCACTCCGAGGCCATGCTGCAACGCTTCCCTGATCTGCACCTCGTGGGGATCGACCGCGATGAGGAAGCCTTGGCGTTGGCTGGCGCGCGGCTGGAACCCTTCTCGGACCGCACGGATCTGGTTCACGCGGTCTATGACGAAATCGAGGACGTCCTGGCCGATCTCGGCATCGCTGAAGTCCACGGCATCCTCATGGACCTCGGAGTATCGTCCTTGCAGTTGGATGAACGGGAGCGTGGCTTCGCCTACTCCTACGATGCTCCGCTGGACATGCGCATGGACACCAGCCGGGGGCAAACCGCGGCAGACGTCGTCAACAACTACAGCGAAGAAGAGCTCGTTCGTATCATCCGCAAGTGGGGCGAAGAGAAGTTTGCCGGACGGATTGCGAACAGGATCGTCACTGCCCGGGCCGAGAAGCCATTCGCCACCACCGGAGAACTCGTTGAGCAAATCCGCGGTGTAGTACCTGCTGCCGCAGCCAAGAGCGGTGGCCACCCGGCCAAACGGACCTTCCAGGCACTGCGTATCGAGGTCAACGAAGAACTCGACGTCCTGGAACGGGCTATTCCAGCCGCTGTCGCAGCGACTGCACTGGGCGGGCGGATTGTGGTCATGTCCTACCACTCCCTTGAGGACAAGATCGTAAAGTCCGTTTTCCAGGCCGGATCCAAGTCCTCAGCACCGCTCGGATTCCCCGTTGAACTCGAAGAACATAAACCCGAACTGAAAACGCTGACCAAAGGCACGGAAGTGCCTACGGCCGCAGAAATTGCCGAGAACCCACGCGCGGCGTCTGCCCGACTCAGGGCCGTGGAGCGCATCAAGCCAAGGAGAGTCGCATGAGCACCGCCGCAGCGAAGACACTGCCCTCCGTGGTAGGCAACACGGCCAGGGCGCTCCCGGCCCCGGCCGGCAAGCCCGACGTCGGCCGAAAGGCGCGTACGCCGCTTTCGCTTGTGCGCAGCGCCCCCGGGAAGCGGCGCACTCCCTTTGTGGTCTTGTGCTTCGTGGTGATGGCGGCCGCCCTGCTGACGGTGCTCGTCCTTAACATTTCTGTATCCACAGCCCAGTACCGCTTGGTACAGCTCAAAGCAGAAGCAGCCACGCTGAACAAGGAAAACCAGGACCTGACACAGAAGAAGCAGAACTTCGAGGCTCCCCAGAATCTGGCCGCAAAGGCTGCAGAATTGGGAATGGTACAGTCCACCGTCAAGGGCCAGATCGATGTGAACACCATGACGGTCACCGGAAAGGCAACCCCGGCTGTCAAGGGAGACAACCCCGCGGCCGTGATTGCCCCACCGGCCGTTGCCGGCCAGCTTGATGTGGTGCCTTCGGTGACTACCAAGGATCCGTTGGAAAACCTCAAACCGGCAACCCCTGCAGCGCCCGCGGCCACACCGGCCGCGCCAGCTGCAAAGCCGGCAACCCCCGCGTCTTCGCCTGCGGAGCTTCACGGGGGATCCGTTCCCGCTCCCCAGCAGAAGGCACCAGGGCACTAGCCCACAAGATCACCGACGCAAGGCCAGCAGCAAGGAATCCACGTGGCGCAAAACCCCGGCAAATCAAAAAAGACGAAGGTGCCGGCGGCGAGGAAGCGGCTCCGGGTTGGTCTTGGCATCATGCTGACACTGCTGTTGGTGGTGGGCGGGAAACTCTTCATGGTGCAAGGCCTTGATGTCGGTGGCATGGCCGAGGCCGCCCTCGCGAACCGTCTCACGCCACAGGTACTGCCGGCCGAACGCGGCAGGATCCTGGACGCCAATGGTACTGTCCTGGCCAGCAGTGTCATCCGCTACAACATTGTTGTGGACCAGGTCCTGAACACCGCCACCGCTGAGTTCAAGCGGTACAACGAGAAGACTGAAGAAGTAGAGACAATCCCGCGGGACCAGGGTATCTCCGAACTGGCTTCGCTCCTGGGGGCCGATCCCGCCAAGGTCCGGGAGTCGCTCACTGGTGACAAGAAGTACTTCACGGTGGCCAAGGATGTGAAACCCGAGCTTGAAGACCGCATCTCCAAGCTGCATATTCCCGGTGTGGCCGCTGAAGGCGTCAGTAAGCGTGTCTATCCGAACGGCAGCGTGGCCGGCGGAGTGGTGGGTTTCCTTCAGGACGGCACCACAGGCCAGGCAGGCATCGAGCAAACCCAGGACCAGGTCCTCCGCGGTACCGAGGGCAAGCGCGTATTCGAGATTGGCGCCGATGGCCTCAGGATTCCCGTTGCCACTGACGAGCTCACGCCGGCCGTGGATGGAAGCGACGTCAAGCTGACCCTCAACACGGACATCCAGTACTTCGCACAGCAGGCCATCCAAAGCCAGGTCAACAAGATGAACGCCGAGTGGGGTTCGATTATTGTGATCGACACCAAGACGGGCAACCTTATTGCCCTGGCCGACACGAATGCCCCGGACCCCAACGATCCCGGGAAAGTTGATGCCAAGGACCGGGGTGTGCGTTCTGTAACGGCCGCCTACGAGCCCGGATCAGTCGAGAAAATGATCACTGCCTCTGCCGTAATCGAGGAGGGCAAGTCCTTTCCGCTGGACCATTTCACCATCCCGCCGTCCTACACCATTGACGGCCAGACGTTCACCGATGCGTTCGAGCACGGCACCGAAGAACGCACGCTGGCCGGAATCCTGGGTTGGTCCATGAACACCGGCACCGTGATGGCGGGAAGCAGGCTGAGCAAAGAGCAGCGCTACGAATGGCTGAAGAAGTTTGGTGTTGGCGAACAAACGGATATCGGCCTCCCCGCGGAAGCGACGGGTATCCTCGCCAAGCCTGATCAGTGGGATGAACGCCAGCAGTACACGGTTCTCTTTGGTCAGGGAGTTTCGCAGTCCACGCTGCAGACCGTGCGGGCCTTCCAGACGATTGCCAACGGTGGCGTGATGTTGCAGCCCAGGCTCATAGACAGCTACATCACCCCCGAGGGGGAAGAGCAGAAGGTTCCGGCCAAGGAGTCCCGGCAGGTGGTGTCCAAGGAAACAGCGCAACAAATGCGGGACATCCTGGAAAGCGCAGTGACCGAGGGCCAGATCAAGGACGCGGCCATTGATGGCTACCGGGTGGGCGCCAAGACGGGTACCTCACAGGCACCCCGCGAAGATGGACTCGCCGGCTTTGACGGGTATACGGCCTCGATGGTGGGCATGGCGCCCATGGATGACCCGCGGTTCATCGTAGAGGTCGTCCTGCAGCGGCCCAAGGGGAATATCTACGGCATCACCAATGGTCCCGTGTTCCGTTCCGTCATGTCCCAGGTCCTCAGGACCTACAACGTGCCGCCATCAACCGGCACCCCTGCGCGCCTGCCGCAGTTCGTCAAGTAAGCTTCTTGGGCGTCTGTTTCGGCCAAAGAATTTGATCCATCACTACCGGCTGGGCGCCGCTGGCCCCAAGCCGGTCGTTCCACCGAGCATCAACGGAGAACCACGTGTCAGAGCACAATGAGGCCGCTTCCCACGCCGAGACGCCGGAGACCGGCACATCCGGCTTCCGCCCGGCGTCTGTGGCTGCAGTGCCTTTGTCGACCCTCGCAGAAGCCCTGGGGGTGGCCGTCCCGGCGGACGGCGACACCAGGGGAGTGACGGGGATTTCGCTGAACTCCCGGGCCATTGAACCTGGTGACCTTTACATGGCACTTCCCGGGGCTTCGCGCCATGGTGCCGACTTCGTCCCACAGGCGGTAGAGGCTGGCGCCGTCGCCGTAGTCACGGACGATGCCGGGGCACGGCAGCTTGCCCTGGCAGGCGAGCAACCCGTACCTGTCCTGATCGTCGACGAGCCGCGCACCGTTGTCGGGCGTTTGGCTGCACTGATCTACCGCAGCCAGCCGGACGACGGCGGGTTCCCGACGCTGTTTGGAGTAACCGGGACCAACGGTAAGACGACCACAACGTACTTCATCAACTCCTTGCTCCGTGCCTTGGGAAAAACCCCGGGGCTCATCGGAACAATAGAAATCCTGGCCGGGGGAGATCCCATTCCGAGCCTGTTGACGACACCGGAATCCACTGACGTCCATGCACTGCTTGCCCTGATGCGGGAACGTGGGCTGGAGGCGGCGTCCATGGAGGTGTCCTCCCACGCCGTTGCTTATCACCGCGTGGATGGCGTGATGTTCGACGTCGCCGGGTTCACGAACCTCACCCAGGACCACTTGGACCTGCACGGCAGCATGGAAGAGTACTTCCGCACCAAAGCTGAGCTGTTCACCGCAGGACGGGCACGCCACGCAGTGGTGATGGTCGACGACGAGTGGGGCCGCAACCTGGCGCGAACAGCGGACATTCCGGTCACAACACTTACCGCAACGACAGGAGGCACCCCTGCCGATTGGTCCGTTGCCTCAACCACCGCCCGCGGACTCGGCACCGATTTTGAACTGCGGCACACAGACGGCCGCGTCCTGCGCGTACACACTGGCTTGCCGGGTGACTTCAATGTGGCGAACGCGGCCCTGGCCACGATCATGGTCCTGTCGTCAGGCATCGATGTAGAGACCCTCCAGGGCGCACTCGAGGCGCATGATCCCTTTACCGTGGCCGTCCCTGGACGAATGCAGCTCATCTCCGCGGCGCCGGCCTCTGTGGTGGATTTTGCCCACAATCCGGATGCCTTGGCCCGCGCGCTGCAGGCCGTCCGGTCCCGTGAAGAAGGCTCCCGCGTGATCGTGGTGTTCGGGGCTACCGGGCAACGGGACCAAAGCAAGCGTCCTACGATGGGCGCCATCGCGGCACGCTTGGCGGACATTGTCATCATCAGCGACGACGACCCCCACGATGAGGATGCGGCAGCTATCCGGTCAGAGGTCCTGGCAGGTGCCTATGCCGCCCGTGAGGCAGCGAACTTGACCTGTGAAATCATCGAATCCTCGCCGCGGGATGCCGCCATTCGACTCGCAGTGGAGTATGCCACCCCGAAGGACACTATCCTCATTGCAGGTCGAGGCCACGAGGTATGGCAAGAGGTCAAGGGCGTCAACCTGGCTCTTGACGACAGAGTGGAATTGCGGACCGCCTTGACATCCAGGGGATTCAGCGTTTCAACGGACCAGCGGATAGAGTCCTAAACCGAGATGATTGCACTTACTGCGGCGGAGATCGCCCACATCACCCATGGCCGTTTAACCGGAGACGGGGACATCGCGCCCACTTCCGTCGTCACTGATTCCCGGGAAGCTACTCCTGGTTCGCTTTACGTCGCGAAGCCCGGCGAGCACGCAGACGGTCATGACTTCGTTGACGCTGCCTTCGAGCGGGGTGCCGTCCTGGTGCTGGCCGAACGCGATGTCACCGACGCCGACGGCAAGCCGTATCCCGCCGTCGTTGTTGATGACGCGGTGCTCGCCATGGGAGCCCTTGCTGCCGAAGCAGTCCGCCGCATCCGCTCTGCCCGGGAGCAGCGCGGCGAGGAATTTACAGTGATCGGCATTACCGGCTCCGCCGGCAAGACCACCACCAAGGACCTACTCGCCGGCGTGTTGTCCCAAGCCGGGCCCACGGTGGCTCCGCGGGGCTCATACAACGGTGAGGTTGGGGTCCCCCTGACGGTCTTTGCTGCCGATACGGACACTCGTTACCTCGTCATTGAGATGGGAGCCACTGGTATCGGGCACATCAAGTACCTCGTTGGGATGGTGCAGCCCGATATTGGTGTGGTGCTGGTGGTGGGCACCGCCCACGCCGGGGAATTCGGCGGTGTCGAAAACATCGCCACGGCCAAGGGCGAACTCGTTGAAGGGCTCAGTGAGCACGGCACGGCCGTCCTGAACCTGGACGACGGCCGCGTTGCCGCCATGAAGACCCGCACCAGGGCCAAAGTCCTGGGCTTCAGTGCCTCTCCCGCGACGAACGAAGACGTGGAAGCCCGCAACGTTGTGGTCAACGCCGAAGGCCACCCCGAGTTTGATCTTGTACTGCCCGACGGCGGCCCTTCCGTTCCTGTCCGAAGCCGCCTGATCGGCGGCCATCACGTGACGAACCTGCTGGCTGCCGCTGCTGCGGCATTTGCCGCGGGCATCCCGGCGGCAGACATTGCTTCCTCGCTTAGTTCCCAGTCCGCGGCCAGCCGCTGGCGCATGGAACGAACCGAACGCCCTGACGGTGTCACCATCATCAACGACGCGTACAACGCCAATCCTGAGTCGATGCGGGCTGCGCTGCGCACACTCGCTGATCTCGGCCAGGGCAGGCGGACCTGGGCCGTCCTTGGCGCCATGCTGGAGCTCGGCGAGGATTCCATCCGCGAGCACACTGCCGTGGGAACGCAGGTTGTGCGCTTGAACATCTCCAGACTCGTGGTGGTGGGACGCGAAGCCCGGGCCCTTTATATATCGGCCATCCAGGAAGGTTCGTGGGGGGACGAATGTTCGTTCACGGAGACCGCCGAGGAAGCTTACGAACTCCTGCAAAGGGAGCTGAAACCCGGCGACCTGGTCTTGTTCAAGTCCTCCAATGGAGTGGGGCTGAGGCATTTGGGCGATCGGATAGCATTACCCCCACGGGCCGAGCCCACCGGGGAAAGCGCGGCTGAAGATGTCGCAAGCGAAGGGAACGAGCTGCTGTGATTGCACTTTTGATCGGCGCCGGCGTCGCCCTTCTGTTAGCCCTGATAGGGACGCCCCTGTTCATCAGGTTCCTGGTGGCCAAGAGCTATGGGCAGTTCATCCGCGATGATGGCCCAACCTCGCACCACACCAAGCGCGGCACGCCCACCATGGGTGGAACCGTGGTTGTTGCCGCGGTTCTGATCAGCTATTTCGTGACCCACTTGATCATGTGGATGATGAATCCACGGTCCGCGGGACCCTCCGCATCCGGGCTGCTTCTGTTGTTCCTCATGGTAGGAATGGGATTCGTTGGCTTCTTGGATGACTACATCAAGATTTCCAACAAGCGCAGTTTGGGCCTGAACGCCCGCGCCAAGCTGATCCTGCAAGCCGCCGTTGGCATCATTTTTGCCGTTCTGGTGCTGCAGTTTCCCAACGAGGACGGGCTCCGTCCGGCTTCCACGCAGATTTCCCTCGTCCGTGACATCCCCTGGCTTGATCTTGCTTTCGGTGGGACCATCCTGGGCGCAATTCTTTTTGTCGTTTGGTCCAACCTCATCATCACGGCGGCTACCAACGGCGTGAACCTCACAGACGGCCTGGATGGCCTAGCGTCGGGAGCATCCATCATGGTGTTCGGCGCGTACACCATCATGGGGATCTGGCAGAACAACCAGGCCTGTGGTTCGCCCCGTGAGGCGGGCAGCGGCTGTTATCAAGTACGCGACCCCATGGACCTGGCGCTCCTGGCGGCAATCCTGAGCGCTGCTTTGGTGGGCTTCCTCTGGTGGAATACATCACCGGCCAAGATCTTCATGGGAGACACTGGTTCCCTGGCAATCGGAGGCGCTGTCGCGGCGTTCGCCATCCTGTCCCGCACGGAACTTTTGCTGGCCTTCATCGGTGGTTTGTTCGTCCTGATCACCCTTTCCGTCATCATCCAGGTGGGTTTCTTCAAACTGTCAGGTGGCAAACGGGTCTTCAAGATGGCCCCACTGCAACATCACTTCGAACTGAAGGGTTGGGCAGAGGTCACGGTTGTTGTCCGCTTCTGGATCCTTGCCGGGCTTTTCGTGGCCGCAGGCCTTGGAATCTTCTACGCTGAATGGGTGGTGCTGCTGTGAACGCAAGCCAGGAGAGCGCGCCGTCGGCCAACGACCGCCTGAAGGATCTCACCAGCTGGGATGCTGATTGGCGTGGCTTGCGGGTGGTGGTGACCGGAATTGGCGTGTCCGGTTTTGCTGCCGCTGACACCCTCATCGAACTCGGTGCAAAAGTTGTGGTGGTGGATGCCTCGACCACGGCGAAAGCAAAGGCGCAGGCCGACACTTTGAAAATCGTGGGTGCAGTGGATGTGCTGCTGGGCGAAGAGGCCGTGAAGGTCCTTCCCCTCATTGACGGCGAGAAGCCGGAGCTCATTGTGACCTCGCCGGGTTGGCGCCCGGACCAAGCCCTGCTGGCCGCTGCCAAACGCAAGCACATTCCCGTATGGGGCGACGTCGAATTGGCGTGGCGCGTCCGCGAACGGGCTGGCCGGAAGACCGCTGATTGGCTCACCATCACCGGCACCAACGGTAAGACCACCACGGTAGGGATGACCGAGTCCATGCTGCAGGCGGCCGGACTCAAAGCCATTGCCGTGGGCAACGTGGGTACGCCTATCCTTGACGCGCTCAGGGATCCGGTGGAGTACGACGCTTTTGCGGTGGAACTCTCAAGCTTCCAGTTGCATTGGAGCCATTCGTTGTCACCGGTGGCCAGCGTATGCCTGAACGTCGCCGAGGACCACGTGGACTGGCATGGCTCGTACGCGTCGTACCTTGCCGATAAAGCGAAGGTCTACGAGAACACGCAGAAGGCTGCCATCTACAACGCCGATCAAATTGAAACCGAACGCATGGTAGAGAACGCGGACGTCGTTGAAGGCTGCCGCGCGGTCGGATTCACCACGAACACCCCTGGCATCAGCATGCTCGGCGTCGTGGACGGATTGCTGGTTGACCGCGCGTTTATCGAAGAGCGGAAAAACTCAGCCGCCGAACTCGCGTCCATTGCCGATCTTGGGCCAGTGGCACCTCGCCACATGGTGGCCAATGCCCTGGCCGCCGCGGCCCTCGTCCGTGCCTATGGGGTTGACCCTGCCTCCGTGAAGGAGGGCCTGGTCAACTATCTGCCCGGTGCGCATCGTATCCAGCTCGTGGCCAAACAGGACGACGTGCTGTGGATCAACGATTCAAAGGCCACCAACCCCCACGCTGCGTCGGCCGCTCTTTCAGCTTTCCACAATGTGGTATGGATCGCAGGGGGGCTCTCCAAGGGCGTCAATTACGATGACCTCGTCAAGGAACACGCTCCCCGCTTGAAGTCCGTAGTGCTCATCGGCACTGACACGGAGGCCTTGGAAGCGTCCCTCCAGCGACACGCACCGGATGTCCCCGTGATAGCCCAGCCCAAGGGCGACACTGAAAGTGTGCAGACCGCAGACGGTAACGCCTCCTCGCCGATTTTTGGTGAGACCATCATGGCCCAGGCTGTGAGGGCAGCGGCCAGCGTGGCGGAACCAGGTGACACCGTGCTCATGGCTCCAGCGGCTGCATCCATGGATCAGTTCTCTTCCTACGCTCACCGTGGCGACGCTTTCGTCCAGGCAGTACGCGAGCTCGTGGAAGGGCAGGCAAAGACCACCGAGGAGTAACAATGGTCAGCACGCCCACCCGCAGCCGCGGCAAGGCTTCCGGGGACGTCGGAGCCGAGGCTTCGCCGGCTGCCCGCAAGAAACCAGCCCGGCTTCGGGGCCACGTCCGCTCCTTCTGGGAAGGCCTGGAGGGCAAGAGCAAAGCGCCCAACAGCTCCACGTACTACCTCATTCTTGGATGCGCCCTGGCCCTTACCGCAATCGGTGTGATGATGGTGCTCTCTGCTTCCAGTGTGGAGGCGATCTCCGAAGGTAAGTCTCCGTACGCCGATGCATTGAAGCAGGCGATGTTTGGCGTCGTTGGACTTGTGGCGATGTACCTGATCTCCCGGACCAACGTCAGCTGGATGAAGAGGCTGTCCTGGTGGGGACTCGGTGCCGTTGTGGTCCTGCTGATACTTGTGCAGGTTTTCGGTCGCAGCACCCTGGGCAACCAGAACTGGATCGACATCGGCGGCATCAGCATCCAGCCCTCGGAAATTTCGAAGCTGGTTCTTTGTGTTTGGATAGCAGCGGTCCTGGCACGCAAGGAGAAATACCTGCATCGCTGGATGCACGTGATCATACCGGTAGTCCCGGGGGCTGGCCTTGTCCTTGGGCTGATCCTCGTGGGCAATGACCTGGGCACCGCAATCGTTGTCATGGCCATTGTGGCTGCGGGGTTGTACTTTGCCGGGGTTCCCACGAAGATGCTGGCAATTGCGGGCGTCGCCGGAGCCCTTGGCGCTACAGCGATGACAATCATCAGTCCAAACCGGATCTGCCGGGTGACAGCCTGGCTGGGCATGGCAGGGGATTCCTGCACCGCAGATTCCGACTTCACTTACCAGTCCACCAACGGCATGTATGGGCTGGCGCAGGGCAGTTGGACCGGACTTGGGCTGGGGCAGAGCCGGCAAAAGTACAACTGGCTTCCTGAGGCCCACAACGACTTCATCTTTGCCATCATCGGCGAGGAACTGGGACTCGTGGGCACCCTTGTAGTCCTGGTCTTGTTCGCTATCCTTGGCATCGCCATTTTCCGCGTCGTTGTCCGGCAGACCGATCCGTTCCAGCGCACGCTCGCTGGTGGCATTATGGTGTGGCTCCTGGGACAGGCAAGCATGAACATGGCAGTGGTGACCCAGCTGCTTCCAGTGATCGGTGTCCCGCTGCCTTTCATATCTGCAGGTGGCTCGGCCTTGGTGATGTCGCTGTGCGGCGTGGGCGTAGTGTTGTCCTTGGCCCGCGGACAGTTGCCACCACAGCAGCGTCCCCGGCTCTTGCCGCGTCGTTTGTCCAAGACCGCACGAAAGCGTAAATAGCACTTCATGACTTCAGATTCCCCCCATGCGTCCAAGCCGTTGTCCGTCGTGCTTGCTGGCGGTGGCACGGCCGGCCATGTCAGTCCCTTGCTGGCCATCGCGGATGCAATCAAGGAAAAGCGTCCGGAAGCTGCCATCCTGGCTGTCGGCACGCCGTCGGGCTTGGAAACCAGGCTTGTCCCGGCGGCCGGATACGAGCTCGCCACTATTGACCGCGTCCCGTTGCCACGAAAACCGTCCCTTGATCTCCTGAAGCTGCCGGGGCGCTTGCGGGGCGCCGTCAAGCAAGCGGAACGAATCCTTGATGAGGCCCGGGCCGATGTCCTGGTGGGTGTGGGCGGCTACGTCTGCACTCCCATGTACCTGGCGGCCCGCAGGCGCGGTACGCCCATCGTGATCCATGAGGCCAACATGAAGGCGGGGCTCGCAAACCGCGTGGGTGCACGGTTCAGCCGCCATGTTGCCGTGGCGTTTGCCGGTACGCGCCTGCGCGGCGCCCGCCACGTGGGAATGCCGATGCGTCGCGCTATCTCAGGGCTGGACCGCTCTATGGCCGCGCCTGCTGCCAAGGCTTCGCTGGGCCTCAATCCGGACCGTCCTGCCTTGATCGTGACTGGTGGGTCCTCCGGAGCACTAAGCATCAACCGTTCTGTGGCTGCTGCCTTGCCCGCGCTGGCAGCTGCGGGGATCCAGACACTGCATATCACCGGTACCGGCAAGGCTGTTCTGGATAACGACGGCGGACTCCTCGCCGCTGACGGGTACCGGCAGGTGGAGTACGTGGATCGAATGGAGGATGTCTACGCCGCTGCAGACATCCTGCTCGCCCGGGCCGGAGCCGCAACGGTCAGCGAAGTGGCAGCTGTAGGGGTTCCTGCGGTGTTCGTGCCCTTGCCCATCGGCAATGGTGAGCAAGCCCTTAATGCAGCTGCCCTGGTGGAGGCCGGCGGAGCGCTGATGGTTCTAGACAAAGAATTCACCCCGGAATGGCTCAAGGAAGAACTCATTCCACTCGTATCGGATCGCGGCAGGCTGGTCGAAATGGCCCGCAGGTCCGAGGCCCTTGGCATCAGAAACGCCGATCAGCGCATGGCTGATCTTGTCTTGGAAGCGGTAGCCGCATGACGCACCCGATTGCACCACTTGAGTCCCTCGGACGAGTACATTTCATCGGCATCGGCGGGGTGGGAATGTCTGCCATCGCCCGGATCATGGTGGCCCGCGGTGTTCCCGTGAGTGGTACTGACGCCAAGGACCTTCCGGTCATGCATGACCTGGCTGCAGCAGGTGCCCGTATTGCCGTGGGATACGACCCCGGCAATCTGGGGGACGCCCAGACTGTTGTTGCCGGCTCCGCAATCCGTGCGGACAATCCTGAGTTGTCTGCGGCACGTCAGGCCGGTTTGCCCGTGCTGCATCGTTCCGAGGCACTCGCTGCGACCATGGACGGCCACAGGGTGGTCACCATCGCCGGTACGCACGGCAAGTCCACCACCACCTCCATGGTTGCTGTCCTGCTCAAGGAAGCAGGACTGGATCCGTCGTTCGCCATTGGCGCCAACGTCCCGGCGCTGGGAGTCAACGCGGCCCACGGATCCTCGGACATCTTCGTGGCTGAAGCGGACGAGTCGGATGGCTCGTTCCTCAACTACCGTCCACTGATCGCCGTCGTCACCAATGTGGAAGCGGACCATCTGGACCACTATGGAACCGCTGAAGCTGTTTTCGCCTCGTTCGATAACTTCGCAGCGCTCCTGCCGCCCCACGGACTCCTCCTGGCATGTGCGGACGACGCGGGCGCCCGCGCGTTGGCGGAGCGGACGGCCGCCAAGGGAACCACGCGTGTGCTGACGTACGGGACAGGCGACGACGCCGATATCCGCCTAGGCGACGGCGGTCCGGGTGATGTGTCGGTAGCGGTTGATGGAGCCAGCTATACCTTGAACCTGCAGGTCCCCGGAAGGCACAACGCGCTGAATGCCGCTGCCGCGTTCGCCGTCGCCCTGGAGCTTGGCGTGGCGCCAGTGACGGCGGCTACGGCGCTTGGACACTTCACTGGCGCGTCCCGGCGCTTTGAACTCAAAGGGCAGGGGAGGGGTGTGCGTGTGTACGACGACTACGCCCATCACCCAACCGAAGTGCGTGCCGCCTTGTCCGCCGCCCGTTCTGTGGCTGGCGGCAACAAGGTCCACGTTCTCTTCCAACCGCATTTGTTTTCCCGGACCCGGGAATTCGCTGCGGAGTTTGCATCGGCTCTGGACGCTGCTGACACGGCGCTGGTCCTGGACATCTACCCTGCCCGTGAAGACCCCATCCCCGGCGTCACCAGTTCGTTGATTGCTGACCGGCTCTCCCAGGGGCGGCTGGTCTCCGGTGACGAAGCTGTGGAAGCTATTGTGGCGGCCGCTGGTGAGGGTGACATAGTGCTGACGGTGGGAGCCGGCGATGTCACTGCTTACGGCCCGGTGATTGTGGAGGCGTTGGGTGGCTAGCACCCGCAGGCCAACCTTCAAGCCCGCCGTGGATTCCGGCCGGGAGAATAAGGGCCGTCCGGCCGGTGGTTCCACGGAAAGCGTCATCACCGCCCAGCGGTCCGTTGAGCCTTCCCCAAAAAACAGCGCGGACAATGTCATTGCCTTTCCGGAGCCGAAGGGCAAACGCAAGCGCAGGCTCTTGCTGTGGACGCTCTCCATCGTTACGGCTGTCGTCGCGGTGCTCATAGCGGGTGCCATCTATTCGCCCGTGCTCGCGGTCCGCACCATCACAGTGGACGGCACCAAGCTGCTGACTCCTGAGGACGTGCAGAAGGCCTTGTCAGGAATGGAGGGCAAGCCGCTGCCGCAGGTGAGCGAGCAGGAAGTCAATGAGCTCCTGAAGCCCCTGGTCCAGGTGCGTTCGGCAACTGTGGAGGCAAGGCCGCCGTCGGAATTGCTTGTGCACGTCAATGAGCGCGTACCCGTGGCCCTGTTGAAGCAAGGCGACTCATTCGTGATGGTGGATGTAGATGGAGTTCAGCTCGGAGCCACGCAGGATCAGTCAGCGGTGGCGCTGCCCCTGATCGACGCTGGCGCAGGTGCCACCAACACTGGGTTGTTCAAAGCAATTGCAGCTGTCCTGAACACTTTGCCGGCCGATGTGCTCGCCAGGATGTCCACCGCATCTGCTGCGTCTCCTGATGCCGTTGAGCTAAAACTGGTGGACGGAAAGACGGTAGTGTGGGGCAATGCCGAGGACAAGGAACTGAAGGCGAAGGCGCTTGAGGCACTATTGAAGATGCCGCCGGATCCCAAAGTTCCCGTGAACGTCTACGACGTCAGCGTGCCCCGGCATCCATTCACCAAATAAAGAGCATTGAGCACGTAACCTGCGGGCCTCGGGGACCTTATTTCGCGACAATCAAGCGACACGCGCAAGCGGTCATTGCATGTCCGAAGCGGAGGAAATACCGTCGCAGTAGAGTTACTTGACATAACTATAACCTTCAACTAGAGGGTTAAGGTCCAAGGATTCAAGTTGGACTCGATCAGTTTCGCTATAGGACACAAGCAAGGGGCACGAAACGTGGCAGCACCGCAGAATTACTTGGCCGTCATCAAGGTCGTCGGCATCGGCGGCGGTGGCGTGAACGCAGTCAACCGCATGATCGAGGTCGGCCTCCGGGGCGTCGAGTTCATTGCCATCAACACTGACGCGCAAGCGCTCCTCATGAGCGACGCCGACGTCAAGCTCGACGTCGGTCGTGAGCTTACGCGCGGCCTTGGCGCCGGAGCCAACCCCGAGGTCGGCAAGCAGGCCGCTGAAGACCACGCCGACGAGATCGAAGAAGTTCTCCGCGGCGCTGACATGGTCTTCGTTACGGCCGGCGAAGGTGGTGGCACCGGCACCGGTGGAGCCCCTGTTGTCGCGCGCATCGCCCGCTCCCTGGGTGCGCTGACCATTGGCGTGGTAACCCGCCCCTTCACTTTCGAGGGCCGCCGTCGTGCTGGCTCCGCCGAAGCCGGTATCGACGCCCTGCGTGATGAAGTCGATACCCTGATCGTCATCCCCAACGACCGACTCCTGTCCATCAGCGATCGCAACGTCTCCGTCCTGGACGCTTTCCGCTCAGCTGACCAGGTACTGCTTTCCGGTGTCCAGGGCATTACGGACCTCATCACCACCCCGGGCCTCATCAACCTCGACTTCGCCGACGTCAAGTCCGTCATGCAGGGTGCCGGCTCCGCCCTCATGGGTATCGGATCCGCCCGTGGCGAAGACCGCGCAGTGAAGGCTGCCGAGCTGGCCATCGCCTCGCCCCTCCTGGAGGCCTCCATCGACGGCGCGCATGGCGTGCTGCTCTCCATCCAGGGTGGTTCAGACCTCGGCCTGTTCGAAATCAACGAGGCAGCCCGCTTGGTGCAGGAAGTGGCGCACCCGGAGGCGAACATCATCTTCGGTGCGGTTATCGACGATGCCCTCGGCGACGAAGCCCGTGTCACTGTCATTGCCGCCGGATTCGACGACGTCAAGGCAACCTCACCGTCCATGGACCAGTCGCGTCCCGCGCAGAACCCCGTGCCTGCCGAGCGTCCTGCTGCGCCAAGCACGGCTCCGTCCAACGCAAACGCGCCGCAGCATGCAACTGCAGGCATCGGCGCCGCAGGGCTGAGCAACTGGGGCCAGCAGCGTCCGTCGGCGCTTCCCGCGGACTCAGGCTTCGACGTCGACCTTCCGGCCGTTGTGGAGCCGGACCTGTCGGGCAGCCGCTCAGATGACCTCGACGTTCCCGATTTCCTGAAGTAAGCGGGCTTCGAGAGTCGATATCCGGTGTTTTGGTGGCGCAATGAAGTACAGCCCGGCGTTTCTGTTGCCTTCACGGACACAGGCGCCGGGAACCTGGCCCTGCATGTGGGGGACAACCCCGGCGATGTGACCGCGCGTCGTGCCCGGTTGGACGATGCCGCAAACTTGGGCAATCGTAGCTTTCAGTACATGGACCAGGTTCATGGCAATGAGGTCGCGCTTATTTCGAGCTACGGTCCCGGTCCTACTGCGGATGCAATGGTTTCAACGCCTTCGGGCAACCAAGCTGCCCAGCCATTGTCCGTCATGGTGGCTGACTGTGTTCCCGTGGTCCTCGTTGGAGATGCAGGCAATCGCGGTCCCGTCATCGCTGTCGCGCACGCAGGACGTCCGGGCGTCGCTTCCGCGGTTGTTCCCGCAACCGTCAACGAGATGCGCACACTCGGTGCCGTGAATATCAGTGCCTGGCTGGGGCCTTCTATTTGTGGCTCCTGCTATGAGGTTCCCGAGCAGCTTCGCGACGAAGTTGCCGCGGTGGCACCTGCTGCCTGGTCGAGCACGTCGTGGGGAACGCCGGCATTGGACCTTCCTGCCGGTGTTCGTGCCCAGCTGGCCGAAGCTGGCGTCACCGTTGAGTACTCCGGGGAATGCACCTTGGAAAATGAGTCCCTTTTTTCCTACCGGCGGGATTCCCGTACGGGGCGATTCGCAGGTTTGGTGTGGACGCATGACTAGCCTTGGACACGACGACGCCCTGTCCGGCGTTGCAGCTTCGGACGCCCGCACCACTGAACTCGCCCGGCGGCTTGAGGTTGTTCAGGCACGGATTTCCGCGGCGACGGCTGCGGCGGGACGTGTGGATCTGCCAGGACTGATCGTCGTGACCAAGTTCCACCCGGCAGCTGATGTCCGGCGACTGGCTACGCTGGGCGTCCGGGATTTCGGCGAGAACCGGGACCAGGAGGCTGCAGGCAAAAGCGCCGAACTCACGGACCTGGACGTCCGATGGCACTTCATAGGCCAGTTGCAGAGCAAAAAAGCGAAATCAGTGGCTAAATACGCCTACTCCGTGCAGTCAGTAGATCGTCCCCAGGTGATCGAGGCACTTGAAAAGGCTGTCGCCCGTGAAAGGGACCTCACTGGGCGCCATGACCTTGAGTGCTACATCCAAGTGAGTTTGGACGACGACGCCGGGGCGCACCGCGGTGGTGCCCGCCCCTCGGAGGTGGAATCCCTGGCGGCAAAGATCGCTTCCTCGCCCGGACTGAAGCTTGCCGGCGTGATGGCCGTGGCTCCGCTGGGCGCCGATCCTGAAGCGGCCTTTGAACGACTTGCGGTTGTTTCCGCGGAAGTCCGCGCCAATCATCCGGAGGCTTCAGGGGTATCGGCGGGGATGAGCCAGGACCTTGAGGCCGCTATCAAGTTTGGGGCGACACACCTGAGAATTGGCTCCGATATTCTCGGTTCGCGTCCGGCCGTGGGGTAGCGTCAAAGTATTGGAATGACGGGCCGGGGTTCCAATATGTCAAGTCATGGCGGCCCGCCTACTGCAGAAACGATAGGAGTGCACCATGGCTGGCGCTCTGCGCAAGACAATGATCTATCTTGGGCTCGCCGACGGCGATGAACACTACGAATCTGAGCAGGCCGTCGCGCACCACGACGAAGAACGCCCCCAGGCACAGGACCGGGAAGAGCGCCGAGCGCCTGCACCCGTCCGGGAAGTTGTCCGTGAAATGCCCACTGTTGACGCCGAAGAGGAATACCGCGCACCCGTGACACCCATTAAGCGTGCGGCGTCGAGCCGCGAAGATGCCTCGGGTTTGAGGCAGATCACCACAGTTCATCCGCGTTCTTACAACGACGCCAAGATCATTGGCGAGAGCTTCCGGGATGGCATTCCCGTGATCATGAACGTTACCGACATGGGTGAGGCAGATGCCAAGCGTCTGGTGGACTTCTCGGCCGGGTTGGTCTTTGGCCTCCATGGCAGCATCGAGAGGGTAACCAATAAGGTCTTCCTGTTGTCGCCGTCGTATGTTGAAGTCATCGGGGACGACAAGAAGGCCAGCGAAACGCAGGCCAGCTTCTTCAACCAGAGCTAAGAACCATCGCTACGAGGATGCCAGGCGGGTCAACCTGCCTGGCATCTGTGTTGCAATAGTAAGGACCGATCGGCTTTTTAAGAGCAGGGACTGATCGGCATTCCGGAACAAGTGGGAGATCTGAGCTAACTCGTGGGCATTGTTTTCGGCCTTATCTATATTGTGTTGTTGCTGTTTTTCATTGCCCTTATCATCAGGCTGATCTTCGAATGGGTCCAGATGTTCGCCCGACAATGGCGGCCCCGCGGTGTGGCGTTGGTAACAGCCCATGTTGTCTACTCTGTGACGGACCCGCCCCTGAGGAGGCTTCGCAGGTTGATACCGCCACTGCAACTGGGTGGAATCTCCTTGGACCTGGGCTTCCTGATCCTGATTATCGCCGTGAGTATTGCCATGGCGGTGAGCAGCGGCCTGGCGTAGCTGCGCGGTGAGGCTGTACCGCGGAACCGGGGGGGCTCGTGAGGGTCCGAAGGCCGCAAATTCTCCAATTCAACACGATGGTGTTGAATTGGAGGAACCAGATGATATTTAGGTACCGTAGTTTTGAACGGCCGGAAGGCCTACTGACTAACTAGACCAACGAGGTGACCAGATGGCTTTGACGCCAGAAGACGTTGTCAACAAGCGCTTTCAGCCGACCAAGTTCCGCGAAGGCTACGACCAGGACGAGGTAGATGACTTCCTCGACGAGATCGTGGTTGAACTGCGCCGCCTGAACCAGGAGAACGACGAACTTCGTAAGAAGCTCGGCGAAGCTGGCTCGGCCGTGCCCGCGGCAACTGCTGCGGCTCCGGTCGTCGAGAAGGTTCCGGCTCCGGCCAAGGTGGACAAGGAAGCCGAGGCCAAGGCGGAAGCCGAAGCGAAGGCTGCTGAGGCTGCCAAGAAGAAGGAAGCCGAGCAGGCCGCTGCGGCTGCCGCCGCCAAGGCACCGGCCCCCAGCAATGGTGTTACGCCTACCGCTGAGTCCGCTGCAGGCCTGCTGGCCATGGCGCAGCAGATGCACGACAAACACGTTGCCGACGGTGCACAGCAGAAGGAAAAGATTATCGCCGAGGCGCAGATCGAGGCTTCCAGCCTGGTCAACGACGCCCAGGAGAAGTCCCGTAAGATCCTTGGTGCCCTTGAGCAGCAGCGTTCGGTCCTGGAGCGCAAGGTTGAGCAGCTCCGTGGCTTCGAACGTGACTACCGCTCACGCCTGAAGGCATACATCGAGGGCCAGCTGCGCGACCTCGACGCCCGTGGTTCCGTCGCTGCCCCTGAGGTCGGCGAAGCAACCGCTGACGTTTAGCAAGTATTCTGAAAGCCGGTGGCTGGGGACTCCTCCGCCACCGGCTTTTGCTGTTAACACCCTGCCAGCAGCCCGCAACGCTCCACGAACGAAAGCATTATGACCGACGACCTCACTGACGACGCATCGCGGCCGGAACTTCCCGTCCGGAAATGGCGTCCTGCAATGCTGTGGCTCTTTGCCGGCTTTGCAGTTTTTGCCTATGCCTTTGATCAGCTCACCAAGCTCTGGGTGACCAGCACCATGACAGAAGGTGAGCGCATTCCAGTGCTGCCACCACTGCTGCACTGGTACTACATCCGGAATTCAGGGGCGGCTTTTTCCATTGGTGAGAACGTCACTTGGATCTTCACGATCGTCATGGCCGGGGTGTCCGTTGCCATCCTTTTCCAGTTGCGGCGACTCGGCTCCGCTTGGTGGGCATTGTCGCTGGGGTTGCTGCTCGGCGGTGCATTGGGCAACCTGACCGACCGCTTGTTCCGTGAACCGTCCTTCGCCATGGGCCATGTAGTGGATTTCATCCAGGTACCGAACTTTGCGATCTTCAACATCGCCGACTCAGCTGTGGTGTCCGGCGTTGTCATCATTTGCCTGCTGACCCTGCGTGGGGTGGGCATGGATGGCACCCGGCAAGTGGCAGCACCGAAGAAACCAGCCAAGCCGGCTCCGGGCTCCAGCGAGGAGATCGTCGGTGAGTGAGCCGGTTGTGGTGCCTGAGGAGCTTGCAGGTGCGCGCGCTGACGCCGGGCTAGCACGGTTGCTCGACATTTCCCGTTCGGCTGCGGCGCTGCTGATTGCCGAAGGCAACGTCACCAGCGGCGGTACGGCCCTCGGCAAGTCAGCAAAGCTCGTTGCGGGCGCGGTGCTGGACGTTACGGTTCCCGAGCGGCCGGATCCCCTGGAAGTCGTGGAGGAAGTTGTGGAAGGCCTGAAGATCCTGCTGGATGACGAGGAATTCGTTGTCATCGATAAACCAGTGGGAGTGGCGGCGCATCCATCGCCTGGTTGGGTGGGACCCACGGTGGTCGGCGGCCTCGCTGGAGCCGGCTACCGGATCTCGACGTCGGGAGCACCCGAGCGTGCGGGCATCGTCCACAGGCTCGACGTCGGCACTTCCGGCGTGATGGTTGTGGCGAAGACGGAGCATGCCTACACGGTCCTGAAAAGGGCGTTCAAGGAGCGCACGGTGGACAAGGTCTACCACGCGGTTGTCCAAGGACTTCCGGATCCGCTTGAGGGCACTATTGATGCCCCGATCGGCCGCCACCCTGGCCACGACTGGCGCTTTGCGGTTATCGAAGATGGCCGGCCCTCAGTGACCCACTACGAAGTCCTGGAAGCCTTTGGTAAAGCTACGTTGGTTGAGGTGCACCTGGAAACGGGCCGGACGCACCAGATCAGGGTCCACTTCTCTGCGTTGCGGCACCCTTGCGCAGGCGATCTCACCTACGGTGCTGATCCCCGCCTCGCGGCAAACCTGGGACTGACCCGGCAGTGGCTTCATGCACGGCAACTGGGCTTCACGCACCCGCGGACCGGCGATTGGGTGGAAGTCACCAGCGACTACCCAGCGGACCTTCAGTACGCCTTGGACCTGCTGGCCACGGGCTCAGCCTAGGCCATCCTTCCGGGCCGGCCCGGTCCAAGGGTTCCGCATTTTGTCAGGGGCGGGACGGTAGACTGTCGTGGTGACTTCCAGCAATGATTCGTTCGTCCACCTGCACACCCACACCGAATACTCCATGCTGGATGGAGCGGCCAGGCTGGGTGAGCTGTTCGATGAAACCGAACGCCTGGGAATGCCCGCCCTGGCCACCACTGATCACGGCTACCTCTTTGGTGCCTTCGATTTTTGGCGCAAGGCCACGGACAAGGGCATCAAGCCGATCATCGGCGTAGAAGCCTACGTAACCCCTGGTACGGCCCGGGGTGACAAGGAACGCGTCCGCTGGGGAGATGAGAGCCAGCGCAAAGACGATGTCTCAGGTGGTGGTTCCTACACCCACATGACGCTCTTGAGCTACAACAACGTGGGCATGCGGAACCTGTTCCGGGCTTCGTCCATTGCTTCATTGGATTCCGTCTTCGGCAAGTGGCCCCGCCTGGATCGGGAACTGCTCAATACGTACTCCGAGGGGCTCATTGCCACGACGGGCTGCCCGTCCGGTGAAGTCCAGACACGCCTTCGGCTTGGCCAGTACCGCGAAGCGCTGGAGGCCGCGGCAGAGTTCAGGGACATCTTTGGTGCGGAGAACTATTTCTGCGAACTGATGGACCACGGCCTGGACATTGAACGCCGTGTCACAGGGGACCTCCTGCGGCTGGCCAAGGACCTGAACCTTCCGTTGGTAGCCACCAACGACCTCCATTACACACACGAGCACGATGCCAAGGCCCACGAGGCACTGCTGGCCATTCAGTCCGGTTCCACACTCCTTGAGCCCACCTACGATAATGGCGGGTCCCGTTTTGCCTTCTCCGGCAGCGGCTATTACCTGAAATCCCCGCAGGAAATGCGTGAGCTTTTCCGCGACCACCCGGATGCTTGCGATAACACGCTGCTCATTGCAGAACGCTGTGAGGTGTCCTTCAACACCGACGCCAACTACATGCCGCGCTTTCCTTGCCCGCCGGGCGAGGACGAAACCTCCTGGCTGGTCAAGGAAGTGGACAAAGGGCTGGCCTACCGCTATCCGCAGGGCGTGCCGGACAAGGTGCGCAAGCAGGCTGACTACGAGCTCGGGGTCATCACCTCCATGGGCTTCCCCGGGTACTTCCTGGTGGTCGCCGACTTCATCAACTGGGCCAAGAACAACGGGATCCGTGTTGGTCCGGGGCGTGGTTCCGGTGCAGGCTCCATGGTGGCCTACGCCATGCGTATTACTGACCTTGATCCGCTCCAGCACGGCCTGATCTTCGAACGCTTCCTCAACCCGGACCGTGTCTCGATGCCTGACTTCGACGTCGACTTCGATGACCGCCGCCGCTCCGAGGTGATCGACTATGTCACCAAGAAGTACGGCGACGAGCGCGTGGCGATGATCGTCACGTATGGAACCATCAAAACCAAGCAGGCGCTCAAGGACTCCTCCCGCGTGCTTGGCTACCCGTTCAGCATGGGAGAGCAGCTGACCAAGGCGCTCCCGCCCGCCGTCATGGCCAAGGACATCCCGCTAGCAGATATCCAAAACCCCGAGTCCAAGCGCTACAGCGAGGCAGGAGATTTCCGCCAGCTGATCGCCACGGATCCCGAGGCCGCCAAAGTCTTCGAGACCGCGCTGGGTATTGAGGGACTGAAGCGCCAGTGGGGCGTGCACGCGGCCGGCGTCATCATGTCCTCGGATCCCATCATTGATGTCATCCCTATCATGCGCCGTTTCCAGGACGGCCAGGTCATCACCCAGTTCGATTATCCGACGTCCGAAGGCCTCGGCCTGATCAAGATGGACTTCCTGGGCCTTCGAAACCTGACGATCATTTCGGATGCCCTGGAAAACATCAAGATGAACCGCGGCATTGAACTGGACCTGGAAAACCTGGAACTCGACGATGCTGCGTCGTACGAGCTCCTGGCGCGCGGTGACACCTTGGGCGTGTTCCAGCTCGATGGTGGACCCATGCGGTCCCTCCTCAAGCTCATGAAGCCTGACAACTTTGAAGACATCTCCGCAGTTCTCGCGTTGTACCGGCCTGGACCCATGGGCGCCAACGCCCACACCGACTACGCCCTGCGCAAAAACGGGATCCAGGAAGTAATTCCCATCCACCCGGAGTTGGAAGAACCGCTCAAGGAAATCCTGGGCGGGACATTCGGCCTGATCGTGTACCAGGAACAGGTTATGGCGGTGGCGCAAAAGCTTGCCGGCTACTCGCTGGGCCAAGCCGATATCCTTCGCCGTGCCATGGGCAAGAAGAAGAAGTCGGAGCTGGACAAGCAGTTCGCCGGCTTCTCCCAAGGTATGCAGGACAACGGCTACTCCATGGCCGCCGTTAAGACGCTCTGGGATATTCTGCTTCCGTTCTCCGACTACGCGTTCAATAAAGCGCACTCGGCCGCCTACGGGGTCATTTCTTACTGGACTGCCTACTTGAAGGCCCATTATGCGCCCGAGTACATGGCTGCCCTGCTCACGTCCGTCGGTGACGACAAGGACAAATCGGCTATCTACCTCAACGAGTGCCGCCGGATGGGCATTACCGTTCTTCCGCCGGACGTCAATGAATCCTCGTTGAACTTCACTCCTGTGGGAACGGACATCCGCTTCGGTATGGGGGCCATCCGAAACGTCGGCGTTAACGTGGTGGAAGCCATGGTCTCTGCGCGGACCACCGAAGGCAGCTACACCTCCTTCAAGGACTTCCTGATGAAGGTCCCTGCAGTGGTCTGCAACAAGCGCACGATCGAATCCTTGATCAAGGCCGGCGCCTTCGACTCACTGGGACACCATCGCCGTGCTTTGGCCATGATCCACGAAGAGGCCATCGACTCCGTCATCACCCTCAAGCGCAACGAGGCAATCGGCCAGTTCGATCTCTTCGCCGGCTTCGAGGACCAGGAACCTGAAGCTTCGCTGACTACGGAAATTCCGGACCTTCCTGAATGGGAGAAGAAGGACAAGCTGTCCTTCGAGCGCGACATGCTGGGCCTGTATGTTTCGGATCATCCCTTGCAGGGCTTGGAAGGCGTCCTCAGCCAGCATGCCGAGCAGTCCATTACCTCGATCATCGCCGAAGACGGACCGCACGACGGCGCGATAGTCACCATCGCGGGCATGATCACCTCGTTGAGCCGCAGGATCGCCAAGGCCAGTGGCAACGCCTACGCCCGTGCCGAGATTGAAGACCTGGGCGGCTCCATGGAGGTCATGTTCTTCGGCCAGGTGTACGGGCCCATCGCCTCCGTCCTGGCTGAAGACCTGATCGTGGTGGTCAAGGGCCGCCTCCAGCGCAGGGACGACGGAGCCGTGACGCTGAACTGCATGGAACTCTCGGTGCCGGATCTCAGTGAGAGTGTGAACGGACCGGTGGTGATCACTATTCCAACGTTCAAGGCCACCGAAGCAGTGGTTACTGACCTTCGGGATGTGCTGCGGACGCATCGGGGCAACTCCGAGGTCCGGCTCAAGCTCATGGGGGACACGAAAGTTGAGGTCATGGGGCTTCCCGTGCACATGCGGGTCAACCCCAGCCCATCGCTCTTTGGCGACCTGAAAGTCCTGTTGGGTCCGGCCTGCCTGGATAACTAGCGCAGTGGAAGGCCGGAATGCTGGAGGAGGCTAGATTTCGTAGTCCAGTGGCCTCGGCTGGCTGTAACCGCCACCGTGATAGAGCAGGGGAGCGCCGTCGTCGCCCACCTGGCCGTCCACGACTTCCACGACCACCACAGCGTTGTTCTCAAACGACAACCGCATTTGGATCTTTCCCACCAGCCATCCTGCGACGTCCTTGAGAATGGGGACGTCGAACGGACCTGGCTCCCAGTGATCACCCTCGAAGCGGTCCCGCGTCTTCGCGAAGCGATCTGCCAGCGCCTGGTTCTCCAGTCCGAGCATGTGCACGCCAATGTAGTTGGCATTGGCGATGGCCGGCCAGGAACTTGAGCTTCGGGCCATGTTGAAGGTGAAACGTGGCGGTTCGGCGGACAGGGATGCAACGGAGGTGGCAGTGAAGCCGAAGGGCTTGCCATTGAGGTTGGCTGTGATGATTGCCACCCCGGCGGCATGGCGGCGGAACATTTCCCTGAACGTCTTTTCGAAGCCGGATAGTTCGCTTGCCACGTTGATGAATCTCCTGGAACTGGGGTCGGGGGCGTCTTTCTCTCAGGGTATTCCTCCCTGTGCCCCACTTCTCTATTTTAATGGGCACACGTGAACCTTTGTTAATGTGAGTTCCATGACTCAGCCCACTGTGCACGTTCCCGCGGAAATCCAGCCCGACGCCGCAACTCCCTGGCGTTCGCGGGACGCCCTGTGGCTTGTCCTACCCGCGGCTGCGGGGGTAGTCATAGGCATTCTCTGGTGGATTCTGGCGCCGGGAGGGGGAAACCTGGTATCGGGGAACCCCGAACTGGCAAATCCTGCAAACCCGGATTCGTGGTTGCCGCGCGATTTGGTCCTTGCCGGGCTGATGCTGGTGGCCGGGTGTGTCACCGGCCTGATGCTCGACGGAAAGCTCCAGGGAACCGGGGCCGGCAGGCGGTTGGCGTTGGCACTGGCAGGGGGCGCGGCCGGCGCAGCGATTGCCTGGGTGGTTGGCTTGGTTGCAGCGCAGCTATGGGGACCCGCGCCGGACCCTTCCCTGGGTGCCGACTACGGTTTCACTCTTCGCTCCTACGCCGTCCTCATCTTGTGGCCCGGCGCTATCGCGTTCGTGACGTTTGTACTGGCGCTGTTCGGGGTTCTTTCCAGGAAGCCCGTAAAATAGCCGGGTGACCACTTCTTCGGATACCTCCGCCCCTGCCGCTGCATCCTTGAATTTCCGCAGTATCGATTTCCGCGGCCGCCACCTCTCGCTGGCTGAGCTGCGCGCTGCTGTACCCAGGGCGAAGCATCAGACGATGGCAGATGCGGAGCAGAGGGTCCTGGACATTATGGGAGCCGTCCGCAGCCGCGGTTTTGCTGCTCTGACCGAACTTGCAAGGAACTTCGACGGCGTTGAACAGTCCCACCCGCGGGTACCTGCCGAGGCGCTTGCCAAGGCCTTGGCTGACATTGATCCCAGTGTCCGCGCCGCGTTGGAAGAGTCGATCAGCCGGGCCAGGCAGTTTGCCGATCAGCAGCGTCCAGCCAATGTTGACGTCGCTTTGGCTGATGGCGCGGTTGTCAGCCAGAACTGGATTCCCGTGGGGCGTGTTGGGCTGTATGTCCCGGGTGGTCTCGCGCCCCTGGCCTCCTCGGTGATCATGAACGTCGTTCCCGCCGTTGCTGCAGGTGTCGAATCCATCGCCTTGGCTTCGCCGCCTCAAAAGGACTTCGGCGGACTTCCGCACCCCACCATCCTCGCGGCGGCAGCGCTGCTGGGAATCGATGAGGTCTACGCGATTGGCGGCGCCCAAGCGATCATTTCGTTTGCCTACGGAATCCCCGGTTCGGAGGGAGTATCTCCTATCGAGCCTGTGGATCTCGTCACGGGACCTGGCAATATTTTCGTCGCCACTGCCAAGAGGCTGGTGAAGGGAGTCGTCGGCATCGATTCCGAGGCAGGAACTACCGAGATCGCTATCCTGGCCGATTCCACTGCCCAGCCCGCACTGGTGGCTGCCGATCTCATTAGCCAGGCCGAGCACGATCCCAAGGCCGCCTCTGTCCTGGTGACGGACTCCGCTGACCTGGCGGACGCCGTCGTGGGTGAATTGGCACGGCAAGCAACCGCCACGAAGCACAGCGCACGCGTCCTTGAAGCACTCTCCGGTCCGCAATCCGGTGTGGTGCTGGTGGATGACCTGGAACAGGGGATTGCGGTGTGCAATGCCTACGCCGCTGAGCACCTTGAGATCATGACGGCGGACGCACCGGCGGTGGCGGCGAGGATCCGCAACGCCGGAGCCATTTTCGTGGGGGACTACAGCCCCGTGAGCCTTGGCGACTATTGCGCAGGGTCAAACCACGTGCTGCCCACGAGCGGTACCGCTGCCTTCTCCTCGGGGCTGAACGTCACCACCTTCTTGCGCGCAGTGCAGGTCATCAACTACGACCGTACGGCCCTGGAGCAAGTCAGTGGCCACATCGTGAGTTTGGCCGGAGCTGAGGACCTTCCAGGACATGGGGATGCGGTCAGGATCCGCTTCAGCGGACGAAGCTGACGTCAGAACCCTCACAGGCTAAACGGGACCTGACCACTACATATACGGGTCATCACCACTACATGTAGTAATTACAAGCTTGTCATTACGGTGTCATCGAACGTAAACTGGTGCCGGAAGAGAATCTTCCGGCACCTTTGCGTTTCCGGCACCCTGCCGGTGTAACGCGGGCCGGAGCTGATCAGGGGAGGCCCAGCGTGTACTGTCCGTTCTGCCGGAATCCTGACTCGCGCGTCGTTGATAGCCGCATGGCTGACGACGGAACTTCCATCCGGCGCCGCCGGCAATGCCCTGAATGCGGGCGACGCTTCACCACGGTGGAAACCACCAGCCTGTCCGTCATCAAGCGTTCGGGAGTCGGGGAGCCGTTCAGCCGCATCAAAGTCATCAGCGGTGTGCGGAAAGCGTGCCAGGGCCGCCCCGTCACCGAAGACGATCTGGCCATGCTGGCGCAGGAAGTCGAGGAGAACATCCGCTCTTCGGGTGCCGCTGAAATCGATGCCCACGAAGTAGGCCTTGCCATTCTCGGTCCCCTGCGGAAACTGGATGAGGTGGCGTACCTGCGGTTTGCCAGCGTCTATCAAGCATTCGAGTCGCTCGAAGACTTCGAATCCGCAATATCCTTGCTGCGGCATGAGGCCGAGGCCCACGCCAAAGCCGGGGCCAAGGAAGCCAAAGGCTCCGAGAAAAGCCAGCTTTAGCGGCCGCCGGACACCGGGAGGACTGCTCCAGTAATGTAGCCGGCCTCGCCGGACATTAACCACATCACAGCCGCCGCCACCTCTTCAGGTTCAGCCGCCCGGCCCATGGGAATGGTTGGATTGAGCCGTTCTACGCGGTCGGGCATTCCTGCGGCTGCGTGGAGTCCGGTGTTGGTACTGCCGGGAGCCACAGCGTTGACACGAATGCCCTGCTTTGCCACTTCCGCAGCCAGGCCCACCGTCAAAACGTCCACCGCACCTTTCGACGCCGCGTAGTGAACCCATGTCCCGGGGGAACCGGCCTTTGTTGCGGTCGAGGAAATGTTGATGATCGAACCACCCGGACCGCCGTGGTCGGTAGAGAGTCTTCGGACCGCTTCCTGGCACATGAAAATCATGCCTGCCACGTTCACGTCCATGACGCGCTGCACGGTCTCGGCAGGCACCTCTGCCAGTGTTCCGATCCGGTTGCCCGTAATGGCCGCATTGTTGATGACGGCTGTTAATGGCCCCCAAGCTGCGGCAGCATCGAACAAGCGCCCGACGTCGGCGGGCTGGCTGACGTCGGCCTGCACGGCCAGCGCCCTACCTCCCTGCGCGTGGATGTCCTCAACCACTGCATCAGCACCCTCGGCGTCCAACGAGTAGTTGACCACTACGCCATACCCGGAACGTGCCGCCGCGTTTGCAACTGCCGCGCCAATTCCGCGGCTGGCACCCGTGACGATCGCGATTCCGGGCATGGCGTCGTAGTCCACAGGCAACTTCAGCTACTTGGCTAGCTTGTGGTGCAGAGCGACCTCAAGGGCAGCGCCCACGATGCCGGCGTCGTTCTTCAACTTGGCGGTGACAATTTCGGTGCGCAATTGCAGGTGCGGGAAATATTCATCCGAGCGCTTGGAGATGCCGCCGCCGATAATGAAAAGTTCCGGGGAGAACAGGAACTCGACGTGCTGCAGGTAGCGGTTGAGCAGGACGCCGTACTCGTCCCAGCTCAAGCCATCGCGTTCGCGGGCCACGGCTGACGCCTTGGTTTCGGCGTCGAATCCGTCAACCTCAAGGTGACCGAGCTCGGCGTTGGGCACCAATTGGCCGTTGAAGATGAAGGCGGAGCCGATGCCGGTCCCGAGCGTGATGACCAGGACGGTGCCGTCCACGCCCTCGCCTGCGCCATAGCGGGCCTCTGCGAGACCTGCGGCGTCGGCATCGTTGATGACCTCGACGGGGCGGCCTAAACGGTCAGTGAACTTCTTGTCGATGTCGGTGCCCAGCCAGGACTTGTCCACATTTGCGGCAGAGTTGACCACACCGTGCTGAATGATTCCCGGGAAGGTGACACCCACGGGGGAATCCGCGGCAGGGGCGTCGGGGCGGCTGGAAAGTTCTTTGACGATCTCTGCCACAACTTCGGCTACTGCCTCGGGAGTGGCGGGCTGTGGCGTGGGAACGCGAAAGCGTTCGCCGATCAGCTTGCCCTTCTTGAGGTCGACGATGCCGCCTTTGATGCCCGTGCCGCCGATGTCGATTCCGATCAGCGGCGCGTTCTTGTGGGTCTTCTCATCCTTCTTGGACAATGCAATTCCGATCATGGCAGGAGGGGTGGGCATGGCGCAGCCGCCCGGGGCTGCGGTTGACCTTCCGGAAAGCTAGGGAAGGGTCAGGATTTCCGCGCCGGTCTCGGTGACCAGCAGGGTGTGCTCGAATTGGGCCGTGCGCTTGTGGTCCCTGGTAACAACCGTCCAGTCGTCGGACCACATATCCCATTCGATGGTGCCAAGGGTCAGCATGGGTTCGATGGTGAAGACCATGCCTGCCTCGATCACGGTGTTGTACGCCGGGGCTGCGTCGTAATGCGGAATGATGAGGCCTGTGTGGAACGCCTCACCAACACCGTGGCCAGTGAAATCCCGAACCACGCCATAGCCGAAGCGCTTGGCATAGGACTGGATCGCGCGGCCGATTACGTTGATTTCGCGGCCGGGGGCCACGGCCTTGATGGCCCGGTTGAGCGACTCCTGCGTACGCTCAACCAGCAAACGGGATTCCTCATCCACGTCGCCAACCAGGAAAGTGTAATTGGTATCTCCATGCACTCCGCCGATGAATGCGGTGATGTCAATGTTCAGGATGTCCCCATCCTGAACCACCGTGGAATCGGGGATGCCGTGGCAGATAACTTCATTGAGGGAAGAGCAGAGGGACTTCGGGAAGCCCCGGTAGCCCAGCGTGGAGGGGTAGGCCTTGTGGTCCACAAGGAACTCATGGCCAATCTTGTCCAACTGGTCCGTCGTCACGCCGGGCTGGATATGCTTGCCAACTTCAACGATGGCCTGGGCAGCGATCCTGCTGGCGATACGGATCTTCTCGATGGTCTCCGCTGACTTCACTTCGGAGCCGGTGAACTTGCTGGGTGCCTTCTTGCCGACGTACTCGGGGCGGGGGATCGACGCCGGGACGGGCCGTTCAGGGCTGATGATTCCCGGAGTGAGCGTGCCGATGGGTGCGGTCGAAGCAAGAGAAGGCATAGATTGATCATATAAGGCACACAAGAGACGCAAGTAACAAAGCGCGGCTGGGCCCACGTGACTCCGCCAACGTTACGCGTTTGAGGGCAACCGGGACGAGGAGGAGACGTGACGGAGTACTGGTACAACGTCAAGACGCATGAGATCGAAGAGGACGCCATGTCCGATTGGACACAGCTGATTGGCCCTTACAAGACCAGGGAAGAAGCCGAGCACGCGCTGGAAAAGGTCAAGCAACGCAACGATGCCTGGGACGCCCAGGACGATGACTAGGGCGCCAGGACGTAGCTAGAAGGAATGCTCAGGTCCGGGAAATTCTCCGGATCTGACGTCCTCTCCAAAGGCAGCGGCGGCATCCGTGAGCGTCGTGCGAAGGTCTGCATACTGCTTGACGAACTTTGCCATCTTGCCGCCTCGCAGTCCGGCCATGTCCTGCCAGACCAGCACTTGGCCCGTGGTGCTCTTGCCGGCTCCGATGCCTACAGTCGGTACGCGCAGCGCGGCATCGACGGCAGCAGCAGTATCTGCGGGCACCATCTCCATGAGGACGCTGAAAGCGCCTGCGTCCTGCAAGGCCACAGCGTCATCGATGAGCCGCTTGGCGTCATCGCCCCTGCCTTGGACCCGGTAGCCACCCAGGGAATGTTCACTCTGGGGAGTGAATCCAATGTGGGCCATGACAGGAATGCCGGCCTGGACCATGGCCTTCACAGTCTCCGCATAGTAGGCAGAGCCTTCGATTTTGACCGCGTGGGCCAATCCTTCCTTGAGGAAACGTACGCCGGTGGCGACTGCCTGCTCGGTTGAAACCTCGTAGCTGCCAAACGGCAGGTCAGCCAGCACCAGGGCGCGCTTGGATGAACGGCTCACCGCCCGGCACAGAGGCAGCAACTCGTCCACTGTGACGGGAAGGCTGGTCTCGTTGCCGAAGACGTTGTTTGAGGCGGAATCGCCCACCAGGAGGACTTCGATCCCGGCTTGGTCGAAGATCTCAGCAGTGTATTGCTCGTAGGCGGTGAGCATAGCGAAGTGCTCGCCGTTATCCTTGGCCTGCTGAAGATGATGGATGCGCACCCTGCTGACCTGCTTCTTGGCGCCAACTGACGGTGCCTGGGCGGCCGCCGCGGGACCGTTGCCGTAGGGCGCGGGGACTTCGGCGGGCGTGGTGGACTCAGGAAGGTTGCTTGGGGCCATGGATAGAGCCTAAGCCGTGCCGACGACGCCTGCCAGCAGTGTGCCAAGGGTCACGTTTGTAAACGCTGTGTTACGCGCAGCTACTGCGGCGGCATTCCCACCGAATGCTTAGTAGAGTGAAGTCTGAGCTGCCGTGGCTTCAATGACTGGGAACTGCGGCATGGACACCGAACCGGAAAAGAGGCCCTATGGACCGCCAGCAAGAGTTCGTTCTGCGGACGATCGAAGAGCGTGACGTGCGCTTCGTACGCTTGTGGTTCACCGACGTCGTGGGTTCACTGAAGTCCGTGGCTCTGGCTCCGGCAGAAGTTGAAGGTGCCTTCGAAGAGGGCCTGGGATTCGATGGCTCAGCGATCGAGGGCCTTGCCCGGGTTTTTGAGTCGGACATGCTGGCACAGCCTGACCCCTCAACCTTCCAGATCCTTCCTTGGCGCGGTGAGACCGAACAAACGTCCAGGATGTTCTGTGATGTCTTGACGCCGGACGGGGAACCCTCAGCAGCAGATCCCCGAAACGTCCTCAAGCGGACCCTTGCCAAGGCCGCGGATATGGGATTCACCTGCTACACGCACCCTGAAATCGAGTTCTACCTGCTCAAGTCAAAGGAGCTTGGCCCCAATGGTGCCCCCGTCCCGGTTGACGAGGGCGGCTACTTCGACCACGTCCCTGGCGGTGTTGCGCAGGACTTCCGACGCACCGCGGTGACCATGCTGGAATCGGTGGGTATCTCGGTGGAGTTCAGCCACCACGAGGGCGGGCCGGGCCAGAACGAGATTGACCTTCGCTACGCGGATGCCCTGCAGACTGCGGACAACATCATGACCTTCCGCACGGTCATCAAGGAAGTTGCCCTGCAGCAGGGCACGTATGCCACGTTCATGCCCAAGCCGTTTACGGACCACCCGGGCTCCGGAATGCACACACACTTCTCGCTCTTCGAGGGGGACACCAACGCATTCTTTGAAGCCGGCGCCGAGTTCCAGCTGTCCAAGACTGCCCGCCAATTCATTGCCGGTATCCTCAAGCACGCTCCTGAATTCACCGCGGTCACCAATCAGTTCGTGAACTCCTATAAGCGGCTCTGGGGCGGCGGTGAGGCACCGAGCTATCTGAGCTGGGGCCACAACAACCGCTCCGCGTTGGTGCGTGTGCCGTTGTACAAGCCCGGCAAGGGCCAGTCGGCGCGCATCGAGTACCGCGGCATCGACTCCGCAACCAACCCGTACCTGGCCTATGCCGTCCTTTTGGGCGCCGGTTTGAAGGGTATCGAAGAAGGCTACGAACTTCCGGCAGCTGCCGAAGATGACGTTTGGTCGCTGACCTCCGCAGAGCGCAAAGCCATGGGCCACGCTCCGCTGCCGGCCAGCCTCCACGATGCCATCCGTGCCATGGAGGAATCGGAGCTGGTGGCCCAGATCCTGGGCGAGCAGGTCTTCGAACACTTCCTGCGCAACAAGCGCGCGGAATGGCAGGACTACCGCCTCCAGGTCACGCCGTACGAGCTGCAGCGCAACCTCGGCATTCTGTAGGCAGGGCCAATGAGCCTTGCACGTCGGCTCATCTCAGCCGGATTCAGTGACCTGGAAAAGGGTGAGCGTTTTCTTGCTGCCCCGGAACTTGAAGGCATCGAACAGGACGCCTTGTTCGCCGGGCTCTCCTTGGCGGCGAGCCCGGATACCGCGTTGCAATCACTTGTCCGGCTGATTGAGAAGAACCCCGGCCTCAAAAAGTTGGCTGGCGCTGACCCGGACACGAGCGAATCCCTGTACCGGCTGTTGGGGGCATCGGAGGCGCTGGGTGAGTTCCTCATGCGCAGGCCGGAGCATCTGGACGTTTTTAATGTCCGGGTTAGCCCGGAGCCACTCCCGGCATCAAGCGAAGAGCTCAGGTCCCTGCTTCTTCGTTCGGTCAAGGCCGAGCCCGGTGCGCAGCGTCCAGTGGCTGGGTTGACGGGGCTTCCGGCGTACGCGGCCCTGCGGACGGCCTACCGCCGCGGGCTAACAGAGCTTGCCATCAAGGACCTCTGCGCTGCGTCGCCGCAAGACTTCATGCCCGCCGTGGGTGCAGAGCTTGCAGACCTCGCTGGGGCCGCCATTGAAGCTGCCCTTGCCGTTTCCCGGGCCGAGGCGGCTGCCCAGTTCGACGCCTCGGAGGTTGCCGACGTCGGGCTCGCAGTCATTGGCATGGGCAAATGTGGTGCCCGCGAGCTGAACTACATTTCCGACGTCGATGTCATTTACGTCATCGAGGCAGAGGAGCTGGACGACGCCCGCGCCGCGACCATCGGCACCGCCCTGGCGTCCGGCATCTCGCGGGCGATTTCCTCGTCGGCACCTGAACCGGGTTTGTGGGAAGTAGATCCCAACCTTCGCCCGGAAGGAAAGTCAGGGCCCCTGGTGCGGACGCTGCCCTCGCACCTGAGCTACTACGCCCGGTGGGCTGAGAGCTGGGAATTCCAGGCGCTGCTGAAGGCCCGGACGATTGCCGGCGACCGCGAGCTCGGCCAACGATACGAAAAGGCCGTCGAGCCACTCGTGTGGGCATCTGCCGGCCGTGATGGCTTCGTCGAGTCCGTCCAGGCCATGAGGCGCCGGGTCACGGATTACATTCCGGCTGCCGAGGAACAGCGGCAGATCAAACTTGGGCGTGGCGGGCTGCGCGACGTCGAATTCACCGTCCAGTTGTTGCAGCTGGTTCACGGCAAGTCGGACGAGTCTCTTCGCTGCCGCGACACTACCTCGGCCATCGCGGCATTGTCCGCCGGCGGCTACATCGGACGTGCCGACGCCGCCGGTTTCGACAACGCGTACCGCTATCTTCGGCTTCTGGAGCACCGGATTCAATTGTTCCAGTTGCGCCGAACGCACCTCATGCCCGTGGCGGAGGATGCCCAGCGGGTATTGGCGAAGGCTGTCCTGGGGCCCTTCTCGCTTGAGCGCCCCCATCCTGACCAGCTGAGGGCGACCTGGCAGAAAACCAAACGGTCCGTTCGGGAACTGCACGAGCGAATTTTCTACCGGCCGCTGCTCAATACCGCCGCGAAACTCAGCAGCGAAGACGCCAAGTTGAGCCCGGAAGCAGCCCAGGGCCGTCTTGCCGCCCTCGGCTACCTCGATCCCCAGGGCGCGATGCGTCACATTGAGGCGCTGACTGCCGGTGTAAGCCGACGTGCGGCACTGCAGCGGCAACTGTTGCCCATTCTTCTTGGCTGGCTTGCCGAAGGCGTGGATCCCGACGCCGGGCTCCTTGCATTCCGACGGGTCAGCGAAGCGCTGGGCACCACGCACTGGTATTTGGGGATGCTTCGTGATTCCCAGGCGGCAGCCGAACGCCTCTGCCAGGTACTGGCCAATTCACGGCTCATTTCGGACCTCCTGGAAGTCTCACCGGAGTCCGTGGCGTGGCTTGGCAGCGACAAGGACCTGGCTCCCATCCCCTTTGAGGCGCAATGGCAGGAAATCCGCTCTAAATTGTCCCGGCATCCGGATCCGGAGAGTGCCATGCGCCTCATCCGGTTGATCCGTCGCCGGGAGATTCTGCGGACCGCGATTGCCGATAGTGCCGGTTTGCTTGACCAAGACGCCGTGGGACTGGCGTTGGCCGAAACAGACCGGGCTGCCGTCCTCGGAGCCCTTCACGTGGCTGAAGCCATCGCTACCCAGTCCGATCCTCTGAAAACGGAGGTTCTGGTGGTGGCCATGGGCCGGCAGGGTGGCCGCGAGATCGGCTACGGCTCAGACGCTGACGTCATGTATGTTCACCGCGCCCGGCCTGGATTCAGCGATGAGGAAGCGCAGGAGCAGGCGACCGCGATAGTCGCCAAAGTCTCCAGCCTTCTCACCCAGCCGCTCAAGCCCGCCATCATGGCCGAGCGGGTGTTGATGGTGGACGCAGACCTGCGGCCCGAAGGCAAGAACGGCGCCATGGTCCGGTCTTTGGATTCCTATGCCGAGTACTACCGCCGGTGGTCACTGATATGGGAAGCGCAGGCGTTGCTGCGGGCGCGTCCCATGGCCGGTTCAGACGACTTGGCAGCGGACTTCCTTCGGCTTATTGATCCCATCCGCTACCCGGCTGAGCTCGCCGAACAGGATGTCAGGGAGATCAGGCGCATCAAGGCCCGCGTGGAATCGGAGCGGCTGCCTCGAGGCGCTGATCCGGCCCGCCATGTGAAGCTTGGCCGTGGTGGATTGAGCGATGTTGAATGGCTTGTCCAGCTCATCCAGTTGCAGCACGCGGGCAAGCAGCCTGCGTTGCGCACTACGGCCACGCTGGAGGCGCTTGCCGCGGCCGAGGACCTTGGGCTTGTTGGCAAGGACGACGCCGGACTCTTACGTGAGGCCTGGAAGCTCGCCAGCCGCGTCCGCTCGGCGAACGTCATCGTGACAGGCCGGGCATCGGACGTACTTCCATCGTCGCGGAGGGATCTTGAAGCTGTGGCGCGCTGGTGTGGTTACGCGCCGGGAACCGCAGGACAGTTCGAGGAGGACTACCTGCGCCTGAGTCGCCGTGCCCGGGCTGTCTTCGAAAAAGAGTTCTACGGTAATTGAGGCCTGGAATGCCCGATGATGACCCGGAGCTGGACGTCTTCCCTCGGGATCGTCCTGCGTTGGCGAGCGTTTGGCTTATACCGCTCAAAATGCTGGACGATGACGCGCGCGCCATCCAATTGGGCGCGGTGGCGGAAATGGCCTTGGCGGCTGATCAAACTGACTTCGTCGGCGATCCGCTCCGTATGATGCTGATCAGTCTTGAAGAAGAATCCCGCTCTCCCTATGTGATCGAGGCCAACGGGGAGGGTGTGGGCGTCCTGACACTCCAATGGGGAGCGGCGCGCCTTGCAGGATGGCCGGACGACGACTCCGCATGGCTTCTCAGGGGTTTCCTCATCGACTCGAAAAGCCAGGGCCGCGGCCTCGGTGCGCTGGCGGCCAAGGCTGCCGTGGAGGAGGCTCGCAAGTTGACGGCGAGGCAGGGTGGCGGCCAGGCCGGCGTCGTGCTTTCTGTTAACGAGCGCAACCCTGCGGGTCTTGCAGCTTATGCAAAGGCCGGCTTCGTTGACTGCGGACGGTACCTCGGCGGCAACTCGGGCCCGCAGCGCATCATGTACAAGGCTTTTTGAGGATGCTCACGCTTCGTCCCCGGGGAGCTGTCGTCAACGGTCGTTGACGCCACTCCAGGGCGTCAACTATGGTTGACGCCATGGAGGTGGACAGAATGAAAACACTTGTTGGATCGATGGACGGCATGGGGCCTGCGGAAGCGCTGTATGCCGTAGCTGAACTTCACAAGGAAGTTGGCAGGGCCGAGGCTTCCCTTGTACGTGCAGCCAGGCAGGCCGGTTTGTCGTGGGAGGCAATCGCACTTTGCCTCGGGGTCACAAAGCAGGCGGTACATAAGAAGTACGGGAAGCAGTAGCACTATACCGGGCGACAGGAACCCGGCCTGGCCTGGGTCTGTTCGTCCGGGCCTGCTGTCCCTTAGGATTCTCGCGTGACAGTCAGTCGGGATTCAGAGGGTGCAGCCTTCTCAGATGCGTTGTGCTTTCGCTGCGAGCAGGCCGGGCCGCACTGGTCCTCCCGGCATGGCCGCGGCGACGTTTATGTTTGCCGCCGCTGTTTCGCCACTTTTGCTGACGCCGAATGGCGGCAAGATGATGGGGGAGCGCAGGGCCATTCACTGTTGGCTGCTGGTGCCCCGGAGGGGCTGGGCCCCTCCGGAACCAAGTAGTTGGCTGTGCCGGAAGGGTAAAAAACGAGTACACACTACTCGTGCCCTGACCTGCCCCTGGTAGGCACGATATTTGCTATGACAACCTATGTGATTGAACAAGCGGCACTGGTTCACCGCTGTCAGTGCTGCGGTGAAGAAACCGATCGGGTGTTTTGCGCGGACTGCGCAGCCCCCCACCAACCTGGAGAAGTCCCGAAAACCAGGCACTAAAGACCATAGACAAGGTGCTGGTTCGTCCGTTGAAAAGCCTTATAGACTCGGTTCCGTAACTACTCTCGATGCTTAGGAGAAGTACATGGAATACAACGGAAGTTCGTTTGAGAAGGCTATTCCTGCTGGAGAGTTGGATCGCCGCCATGTGGGCCAGTCCATAAGCTTTCAGCCCAATGATTTCACTGTTGTCTTTGGGACGATTGCGGGCATCGCAAGAACTGAGGCCCTTGTGTACCTATCGCTTGATGGCGTCTCCGGCGGTACGCATCTGAAGGATGAGTATGACCTCCCCATTGATCGGGACGTGTACCTCCAATTGGATCCTCTGAGCACAGCCGAAAAAGGTCTTGCTGATGCCGCAAAGGCCGTCAGGGAAAAACTGGACGAGTTCGGAAAGAACATCCGCGACCGGGATCAGGGCAAAGAATCCGAGTAGTAGGCAGCGGCACGAATAAAGGAGGGCCGGCAACAGGTTTTAGAACCTGTTGCCGGCCCTCCTTATTTCGGAATCTCTGTGGATTCCCTGCGGCTAAACCTTGCTTAGCCGCTTGTGTTGCTAGACGCCGTAGTAGAGCTCGAACTCGTACGGGTTCGGGCGCAGTGACAGCGGACGGATCTCGTTCTCGTACTTGTACTCGATCCAGGTGTCGATCAGGTCCTGGGTGAAGACGCCGCCAGCCTGCAGGAACTCGTTGTCCTCGCGCAGGGCCTCGAGGGCTTCTTCGAGGGAACCAGGAGCCTTGGGGATGTCCTTGGCTTCCTCGGCCGGGAGCTCGTAGAGGTCCTTGTCGATGGGAGCCGGGGGTTCGATGCGGTTGCGGATGCCGTCAATGCCGGCCATCAGCTGGGCAGCAAAGGCCAGGTACGGGTTGGACGAGGGGTCCGGAGCGCGGAATTCGATGCGCTTGGCCTTCGGGTTGGAGCCCGTGATCGGGATACGGATACCGGCAGAACGGTTGCCCTGCGAGTAGACCATGTTGACCGGAGCTTCGAAGCCCTTGACCAGGCGGCGGTACGAGTTGACCGTCGGGTTGGTGAAGGCCAGGACTGCGGAGGAGTGCTTCAGCAGGCCGCCGATGTACCAGCGGGCGGTGTCGGAGAGGCCAGCGTAGCCCTTTTCGTCGTAGAACAGGGGGTCGCCGTTGCTCCACAGCGACTGGTGGCAGTGCATGCCCGAGCCGTTGTCACCGAAGACCGGCTTCGGCATGAAGGTTACGGACTTGCCCCATGCGTCTGCAGTGTTCTTGATGACGTACTTGAACTTCTGGAGGTCGTCAGCAGCTGCAGTCAGCGTGGTGAACTTGTAGTTGATCTCTGCCTGGCCGGCGGAGCCAACTTCGTGGTGGGAGCGCTCGACCTCGAGGCCGGCCTTGTCCAGTTCAACGCACATGGCGTCGCGGAGGTCAGCCTGCTTGTCCGTGGGGGAGACCGGGAAGTAACCGCCCTTGACGGGGGTCTTGTAGCCAAGGTTTCCGCCCTCTTCCTTGCGGCCGGTGTTCCAGTGGGCTTCTTCGGAGTCGATCTTGTAGAAGCTGCCCTGCGGGGAGGACTGGTACTGGATGTTGTCGAAGACGAAGAACTCGGCCTCGGGAGCGAAGAACGCAGTGTCCGCGATACCGGTGGAGGCCAGGTAAGCTTCAGCCTTCTCGGCTACGCCACGGGGGTCGCGGTGGTAAGGATCGCCAGTGCGGGGGTTCACGATGGAGAAGTTCAGCGCAAGCGTCTTCTCAATGCGGAATGTGTCGATGAATGCCGAGGTCACATCCGGGATGAGCTGCATGTCGGACTCAGCGATGCCCTGGAAGCCGCGGATGGAAGATCCGTCGAAGAGCTGACCGTTCACGAAGAAGTCGAGGTCTACGCTCTTCGCCGGCACGTTGAAGTGCTGCTGGACGCCCGGAAGGTCGGTGAAGCGGATATCGACGAATTTGACGTCTTCGTCTTTGATGAACTTGAGGACTTCGTCCGCAGTCTTGAACATCTATGCTCCTTATGCATATCAAGTAACAGGCCCGGAAGGCCGCGTGAGCCAGCCCATGCCGGAGGCCCGGAGACACAAAAAATTCCCCTTGCCGCGGTGGCTAGCAACTCATACCACCTTAGGGAGATGGGATTTCCCGGGAGTGTCAGTATTGTTTCGGGCAGGTTACAGAATGATCTGTTGTGTAAACGGTAGTCGGCTTTCCGGTGTCAGGTCCACGCGGGTCCAGTGGGCGAACACTTTGGCGCCATACATGCGCAAGGGCAGGCATGAAAGGTGGCCTTCGTCGTCGGTCTGTCCGTCCGCAAGCCGTTAGGCTTGGAGGGTGGTTGATCGAAAAGACATAGGCTCCTGGCTGAGCGGGCCGGACACGTCCGGCATCTCCAAATATCCGGGTGAGAGACTCGGCCTTCCTGAGTCCGGACCTGGCTCCATGGCGCGGGCTGGGCGACGAATCCTAGGCATAGTGATCGACTGGACGATTGCACTTGTCATTAGCAATTTCGCTTTTGGCGGCAACCAGTGGGCAACGCTCGCAATTTTTGCCGCGGAGCAGATCTTGCTGATCGGCACCCTCGGCTACAGCATCGGCCACAGGATTGCCGGCATTCATGTGGTCCGCTTGGGGGGAGGCCCCGCAGGCCCGCTTGCCGCGGTTGTGCGTACCTTGCTCCTGTGCCTGGTCATCCCCGCAGTCATCTTTGATCCGGACCAGCGCGGACTTCACGATAAAGCCATGAACACGATCCTCATCCGGATGTAGCGTCTTCATTCCTCACCGGTTGGACCCAGCCCCAAAAGCTAGCAAACACCAATAAAAAACCGCCCCGTCTCCTTCGAGAGAGGGGCGGTTTTTCGTTGGTGCATTCAAGCGCCTAGGGACAATCAGCGTCCGCGTGCAGCCTTGCGGTCCGGACGCGCCTTATAGGGGTCAATGCCCTTGGGGATCGGCAGGCGGGTACCAAGGGAGTTGATGCGCTTGGAAACAGCGTTGACCTCCACCTTGGTGAGTTCGTTCTTCATCTTGCCCATGGTCTTGGCGAGTTTGTTCAATGGCACCTGGCCCTCGCCGCGACCGGATTCGAGGACGTGGATGGTGACGTTGGGCAGGATGCGCGAGAGGCGCTTGCGCTCGGCTTCCACCAACGGTTTGACACGATGCGTGGGACCTTCGCTGACCAAAACGACGCCGGGACGACCAATTGCCATGAACACGGCGTCCTGGGTGCGCGGGTTAACCGCTACAGGCTGATCCTGGGTGACCCAGCCGCGACGTAGGGTACCCAGGGCCGCGCCGGATGCACCAGGCTGGTTCTCGATCTGTGCGAAGGCAGCCTTCTCTGCGCGACGGGAGAGGATGAAGACGGCGGCCAGGAGACCCAGCGGAATACCGATGATGAGACCGGTAACCCAGTTTTCCAAGAGGTAGCCGATAAGGAAGGCCACGGCAACTACCGCCAGGAATGCCAGCAGCATGATCCACACGACCTGGGGATCATTGCGCCGCGTCATCTTGAAGACTTCAGCGATCTGCTTCAGCTGGCTCGGCTTCTTGGCCTTGGCTTCCTTGGGCTTGCGCTGGAACAGCCCACGCTTGGGGGCGTCGGCCGAGGGGGTCGATTTGCTGGAATCAGAGGAATTCGCCATAGTGCCTTAATTCTACGTGATGTACGTCGAAGGACCGGACGCCATTACGCTTGGCATCCGGCCCTTTCGGTACTGCTTCATGGTGTTGCTGGTGAAGTGTTTGCCGACCTGGGTTCAGGCGTGGGCGGCGAGGATGGTGGAGGCTTCCTGGCGGGTGGTGCCGGAGGACTCGATGTGGGCCAGGGCGGCGGGGATTTCCCAGCCCTTCTTGCGCATCGCGGTGGCCCACAAACGCCCCGCCCGGTACGAGGAGCGCACCAGGGGCCCGGACATGACACCGAGGAATCCGATTTCCTCGGCCTCGTGCTGCAGGTCCACGAATTCCTGGGGCTTGACCCAGCGGTCCACCGGAAGGTGCCGTTCGGAGGGGCGCAGGTACTGGGTGATCGTGATCAAATCACACCCTGCCGCGTGCAGGTCCCGCAGGGCTTCGGAGATTTCCTCGCGGGTTTCGCCCATGCCCAGGATCAGGTTGGACTTGGTCACCATGCCCAGGTCCCGGCCCTGGGTGATGACATCCAGGGAGCGTTCGTACCGGAACGCCGGTCGGATCCGCTTGAAGATCCTGGGCACGGTCTCGACGTTGTGCGCGAACACCTCGGGCCGGGAATCGCAGATCGCGGCGATGTGTTCGGGTTTGCCGGAGAAGTCCGGGATCAACAGTTCCACCCCGGTGCCGGGGTTCAGTTCGTGGATCTTACGGACCGTTTCGGCGTACAGCCAGACACCTTCATCGGCCAGGTCGTCACGGGCCACCCCGGTGACCGTGGCGTAGCGCAGCTGCATGGCCTGCACGGACCTGGCCACCTTGGTGGGTTCGAACATGTCCACCGGGGAGGGTTTGCCGGTATCGATCTGGCAGAAATCACAGCGCCGGGTGCATTCGGACCCGCCGATCAGGAACGTCGCTTCCTTGTCTTCCCAGCACTCGAAAATGTTCGGACAGCCGGCCTCTTCACAGACCGTGTGCAGGCCTTCCTTCTTCACCAGGTTCTTCAACCCGACGAACTCCGGCCCCATCTGGACCTTGGCCTTGATCCACTCGGGCTTGCGTTCAACCGGGACAGCCGAGTTACGCTGCTCAACGCGCAGCAACTTACGGCCTTCAGGTGCCAGGGTCACTGGAGTGCTCCTTCTGGGGTGGAAACGAGTGCTTCTTCATGCTTGCGGAACTCTTCCACGAAGCGGTCAACGATGTCTGCCGGGTTGATGGTCCGGCCAGTCTCCAGCGACATGGTGGTGACGCTGGCGTCGGTGATTCCGCACGCGATAATCTGCGCGTACGGCGCGAGGTCATTGCTGCAGTTGATGGCGACACCATGCATGGTGACACCGTCAAGGACGCGGATGCCGATCGCGGCAATCTTCCGGTCCGGACCCTTGTCATCGGCGAGGATCCATACGCCTGCCCGGCCCTTCACGGTGACTGCCGGGATTCCATAGTCCGTCATGACGGCGATCATGGTTGCTTCGAGCCGCTCGACGTAGTCCCGGATTCCCGCGCGGTTCTTGAGCTTGAGGATCGGATAGGCGATGAGTTGTCCCGGGCCGTGCCACGTTAACTTGCCGCCACGATCCACGGCGACCACAGGGGTGCCGTCAAAGGGCCGTTCGTGGTCTTCGGTGAGCTTGCCAGCCGTGTAGACGGCGGAGTGCTCAAGGAGGAGGACGGTGCTGTTCTTCTCGCCGGCAACAACTTTGTTGTGGATCTCGCGCTGTAGGTCCCAGCCCTGCACATAATCAACGAAATCCGGGGCAAGACCCAGTTGTGAAAACTCAAGAGTCATGGGTTCAAGCTTAGACCCAGCAGGTCACTCACCATGATTTTGTGGTGAACCTCTCAGTCGCATCCGTCGGCGTAGCTTTCCTGCCCCGCAACCCGGAGCTGCCTGTGGATAACTTCTGCGGGAAATCGGATCATCCGGTAGACCTTGGATATGGAAACTACGGATGCTCCTGCCACGTCGGTCCCGCACATACCGGGATACACGCCATCACGCCCACTGGGCAGTGGTGGGTCCTCGACGGTCTGGCTCGCCAGCAGGGACAAGGACCATGCCCGGTTCGCCATCAAATGCGTCACAGGCGCGCTCCAGGGGGATCAGCGCAGCCAGCGGGGAGCCAATCGTGAAACTGCCCTCCGTGAGGTTCGGATCCTGTCGGCGCTTAGGCACGAACACCTCATCCGGATTCATGATGTGGTGGAGCTGGGCGGCGAAGCACGGGGCAGTTTGGGCTTGGTGATGGATTTCGCGCCAGGAGGTTCCCTTGCGAACCTGGTGAAGGCGCGACGTCAGCTGAGCGTCGGGGAAACTGTGACGGTACTGACCCCTGTTGCCCAGGTCTTGGCTTACCTGCATGCCCAGGGAACGGCCCATGGGGATATTTCCCCAGGCAACGTGCTGTTTACGGCACAAGGTAAGCCCCTGGTGACGGATCTTGGCGTGGCTGGCGTTGTGGGGGAGGAGAATCAAAGCCTCGACGTCGGCACCGACGGCTTTGTTGATACTTCTGTTTCCGCCCAGGGCGGGCCTGGTGATGGAGCCAGAGAAGCCTTGCAGCCGGAACGGGACGTCTATTCGCTGGCGGCGCTTGGGTGGTATTGCTTGACGGGCGTGGCGCCGGAGATCGCCAAGCACCGTCCACCACTGCCTCTCTTGGTCCCCGATGTCCCCAAAGGGCTCGCGGCTGCCCTTGAAGCGGGACTGGATCCTGATCCCCGGGCGCGTCCCACCGCCCGGGAGCTGGGAACAGCTGTTTATCGCAGCGCTGCGGCACAGCCTGTGGATTTGGCTGGGTGCGTCCATTCCTCGGTGATTCCGGAGCTGCTTACGCGGCGGCAGGCCGGGGGACGACCTCAGCGCAGGAGTCCATTGACTTCGGCTGTGTTGCGGCTCCGTCCCTTGCGGACAGTAATGACTCCGCGTCCCGAACGGCGAACGCGAAAAAGGAAACCGCAGCGAGGGCCACGTATAGCCATAGGGGTCGGCTTGCTGGTGGCTGCGGGAGCGTCGGTTGGTGCGGTTGGGTGGGCCTTCTGCCTGGGAGTCCAAGAGCCCGCATCGGGTTCGACGTCCGTAGTAAGTCCCGGGACAGCGATCCAAGCTCCCCAAGCCGACCAGCCCATTCCGGACACGCACTTGGAGGCGCTCCGCTCTGAGGATCCGATAATCGCCGTGCACGCGTTATCGGCGGTGCGCGATATGGCGCTGGGGCTGGATCGTCTTGAATTGCTTGCAAACGTCAACGCAGCAGGCTCACCTGCCCAAGCGGCGGATGAGACGTTGAAGCAGCAGTTAGGGGCTGAGGGTATTCACTTTGCCGGACTCACCACCAGCTTGAGCAGTGTATCGGTGCTGGGCCCCCACGAGGTTGATCGCGCCGTCGTTGCCCTGACTGCAACGACCTCCGGCTACGAGGAGCGCGACCGGTCGGATCGTTTGGTGAAGTCCCAGCCCGCCGGGGAGGCCCAACAGTTGCGTCTCGTCCTTGTCAGGTTGGCAGGGCAGTGGAGCATCTCGGAGATTCTCGGTTCCGGTTAGGGGTCATGTCAGAGACGTTCCTTGACGTGGGTGTGGCCCTCTGGGGGTTCGGAACGTTCAGCTGGAAGGGCTGCCCGTCAGCCACTCCATGGCTTCATCGAGCCCGGGGTGTTGCCAGTGAAATCCAGCGGCGGCAAGCTTTGCCGGCTCCATTCTTTGGTTCGCCAGGACCAGTTCGTCAGCAAGCTGGCCAAGGACAAGTCGAAGGGCGGGCCGTGGGATTCGTACGAAGGCTGGGCGGTGGAACGCTTTCGCAAGCCGCTCGACGATCGTGCTGACGTCTGCGCTTTCCGGGGCGCATACATTGACCGCACCTTCCAGATCGGACTTGAGGAGGAAGGCCAGGGCAGCGGCTTCGTCGGCAAGGGTGATCCACGGCCAGAATTGCCGCCCATTTCCGAAGGGTCCACCCAGCCCACCCTTGAGCAGCGGAAGCAACGGTCCGAGCGCACCGCCGGAAGTGCTGAGGACAACTCCGGTCCGGGGTGTCACCACCCGCACGCTGGATGGAGCGGTCCTGGCAGTTTGCTCCCATTCGACGCATAGCGGTCCCAGCACTCCCGCACCTGGACCCGAGTCCTCGCGGAGGAGGCCTTGCCGGGAGGCGCCGTAGTAGCCGGACGCGGACTGGCTGACGAAGGACAACTTAGGCTGACCAAGGCGACGCATGGCCGCAGTCAGCGTCCGGGTGGTCTGAAGGCGCGAGTCACGAATGACAGTAATTCTGCGCCTTGTCCAGGGACGGTCGCCTATGCCGGCGCCGGACAAGTTCACCACAGCGTCCGCGCCTTCCAGGACAGCCTCGTCCAAGTCTCCCGCGGCTGGATCCCATGTCCTTTCGTCGTCAGTCTTTGCAGGCCGCCGCACCAGCCGGATGACGTCGTCACCTGCACTTTTCAAGTGCTCCGACAATGCCGTCCCGATCATCCCTGAGGCTCCGGACATTACGATTCGCATGACTCATCTCATCACGACCCACGCATGAGTCAGAAACAGCGTGCGAAGCGCGGGGCGGGTGCCTCTTGACACCGTGCCTCTTGACTATGATCGAACAATGACCTCCTCCAGCTACCTCCGTTTCCCGCATGTGCATGGCGAATTGGTCACGTTCGTGGCCGAAGACGACATCTGGATCGCCCCCGTCTCAGGCGGCCGGGCCTGGCGTGTTTCGTCCCAGCAAATGCCGGCAAGGAACCCACGATTCACTCCCGATGGCAAACGGCTCGTGTGGACTGCTGTTGTTGGCACCTCACCGGAGGTTGTCACCGCGGACGTCGACGGTGGCGGCTATAAGCAGCTGAGCTACTTTGGACACACCACAACCCGGGTCAAGGGTTTCACGCCTGCTGGGAACGTCCTGGTAACCAGCGCGTTCCAGCAATCCGAGAGCCGCCACACGTACGCCTATAGCCTTCCCCTGGAGGGAGGTGCCGCCGTCGAACTTCCTTTCGGACCGGTGGAGGGCGTTGCCTTCGGACCAGAAATCGGTGACGAGAAGCCCGTTGTCCTGGCGAGTGTTCTTTCCCGGGAACCGGCTTGGTGGAAGCGCTACCGGGGTGGCACCGCCGGAAAGTTGTGGATCGACGCAGACGGCAATGGTGAGTTCGAACGCTTGATCCCCGAAATTGAGGGCAACCTGACTGACCCGCTGTGGGTCAAGGGGCGCATCGCCTTCCTTTCAGACCACGAAGGCTACGGAAACCTCTACTCCGTTCTTCCCGATGGTTCAGGACTGCGCCGCCACACGGACCATGAGGATTTCTATGTTCGGCACGCCAGCACGGACGGCCAGCGGATTATCTTCGAATCGGCCGGTGAGCTCTGGATCCTGCCCTCACTCGATGCCGATGCTGAAGCTGTGAAGCTGGAGATCACGCTCGGTTCTGCATCCCCGGCGCGGCGTCCCGCCCCACTGAAAGCATCTGAGCATTTGGGCGACGTATTTCCAAACGTTGCAGGAACAGCCAGCGTGGTAGAGGCACATGGCACCATCCACTGGCTCCGCCATAAGGACGGCCCATCGCGGGTGGTCGAAGCGACACCGGGCGTCCGGGCCCGCCTTCCGCGTCCGTTGACGGATGGTCGGATCGCCTACGTGGCCGACCACGGGGGAGTGGAGGCTTTGTACGTCAAGCGCATCGCTGCGCGCTTGTCCGGAGTTGTTGAGGTGCCGAAGGCCGCGGAACCCGCTGTTGTTTCAAGTGATGCCGACGGTCTTCCTAAGCCGGTCTCTGCAGCCAACGTCCTGGGGCAAGGTTCCGCCGCAAACCAGCCAGCCAACCAATCGGTGAATATGGGCCAGGCGGACGAACCCTCCGATGAAGCCGCCCATGCGGACCCCTCACCAGACACCGTGGGGGAAACGGCGGTACCGGTCGCAGCCACACGGGAAGACCAAGCGGACGATCTCCGGCTGGAGTTCCCTGCACCAACAAGGACGAGCGCACTGGAGGCCAGCCCCGATGGCCGTTGGCTGGCCATCGGCACGGCTTTTGGAGACGTTTTCGTAGCTGACACTGTCTCCGGGGCATTGACTCGTTTGGTCAGTATCGGCGAAGGCAGCGTGGATCAATTGTCGTGGTCTGCTGATTCGCAGTGGCTGGCCTGGTCCGAGCCGGTGACGTCCTTCGGTTCCCGAAGCAAACTTCGCCTGGCAAGGCCTTCGGCATCCGACACCGGCATCATCGATGCCACCGACGGACGCTTCTGCGATGAATCACCCCGATTCACCCCCGACGGGAAGTTCCTGGCGTTCCTGTCTAACAGGAGCTTCGATCCAGTCTATGACGGCCATTCGTTCGACCTTTCCTTCCCAAGCCCCATCAAGCCGTACCTGCTGGCTCTTGCCGCTGACACGCCGTCTCCTTTTGGGCCGTCCGTGGACACCCTTGAGGACGCACAGGCCACAACAGCAAAGCACGACGACGGCGACGCGCCAGTTGTGCGCGTGGACGCGGAAGGCCTTGCACACCGCGTCATCACTGTTCCCGTGCCACAGGGAAACTACTCCGGACTTGCTGCCGGTGACGGGGCGCTGCTGTGGCTCGATACTGAGCTTTCCGGTGTCACCGGCGAAGGAAAGGGCACTCTGCAGGATAAGAAGACAGCCCCCGCCCTGGTGCGCTTTGACCTTGCCAAGCGCAAGGAAACCACCCTCGTCGCTGCTGTGGACAGCTACCGGTTGTCAGGTGATCGCAAGAGGGTTGTCTATGTCCTTGATAAGCAGATCATGTCAGTCCCGTCAGACCGCAAGGTGGACGAGGAATCCGGGGAACTGGTCAAAGTGGACCTCAACAGGATCCGCGTGATCCTGGATCCCGTGGCTGCCTGGGGGCAGGCCTTTGATGAAGCATGGCGCTTGCAGAGGGACTTCTTCTGGGCGCCGGACATGGCTGGCCAGGACTGGGATTCCGTCTACAAACGCTACCGTCCGATCGTGGAACGGTTGGGGTCCCATGACGACCTCGTGGACCTGTTGTGGGAGATCCACGGCGAACTGGGAACCTCGCATGCCTATGTGCGGCCCGCAGCTGTGACTGAACCTGGCCGCAATGGTCAAGGCAGGCTTGGCGCTGAGTTTCAGCTCGGCAGCAAAGGCTGGGAGATCACCAGAATCCTGGCTGGCGAGTCTTCCGATCCTCTTGCAACCTCGCCCTTAACGCGTCCGGGCGCGGATGCCAAGGTGGGCGACGTCCTCCTGGCGATTGACGGCGTCGAGCTTTCCGCGGCGCTGACGCCTGCCATGCAATTGGTGGGTGCTGCGGGACGAACCGTTGAATTGACACTCTTGAATGGCCCAGGACATGGCGCAGCTGCGGGTGCCCAGCGCCGCGTTGCCGTTGTCCCCATCCGGGACGAGGAGCGGTTGCGCTACCAGGACTGGGTGCGGGCCAACCGGCGCACAGTACGGGAGGCATCCGGCGGTAAGTTCGGCTACCTGCATATCCCTGACATGATGGCTAATGGTTGGGCACAGCTGCATCGTGACCTCGATACGGAAACCGCCTTGGACGGGTTGATCGTAGACGTACGGCGCAACCGTGGGGGCCACACTTCACAGCTCGTGGCCGAGCTTATTGGCAGGAAGGTCACTGGGTGGAGTATGCCGCGTGGCGAGAAGCCGCGGACTTACCCGCACCATGCTCCCCGGGGTCCAGTGATTATCCTGGCAGATGAATTTGCTGGATCAGATGGCGACATCATCACCCAAGTATCCAAACTGAGGGGCATTGGCCCGGTCATTGGCGTAAGGACTTGGGGTGGCGTTGTGGGGATTGACAACCGCTTTGCGCTGGCCGACGGTACCGGGGTGACGCAGCCCCGCTACGCCACGTGGTTTGGCGGTGGGATCGGCTGGGATGTTGAAAACCGTGGCGTGGAGCCGGATATCGAGGTGCTCTTCCCCCCGCATGCCTATGCAGCAGGCAGCGACCCGCAACTCGAGTATGGCATTGGTGCCCTCAAGGAGATGATCCAGGAGCTACCTACGGACCGCCCGCCGTTGCGTGAAGGCTACCGCCAGGTGCGGCCCGCGCCGTTGCCCGCGCGTCCGCAACAGGGCTAGCAGCCCAGCGCCAACTTTGCGTAGTTCCAGTGCGCTGAGCTGGGAACGAGCGAAAGGCCCCGCGGCCTTCCCTGACGGGAGAGGCAGCGGGGCCTTTGCTTTGATGCTGTCTTAGTGCTGTGAAGCGGTGCCCGACGCTACGAGGCCAGCGTTGCGTCCAGCGTGATGTCGATGCTGGCCAGCGCGCCGGAAACAGGGCAACCGGTCTTTGCCGCTTCGGAGATACGGCGGAAATCCTCTTCGGAAATGCCGGGGATCCTGGCGGTCATCGTCAGGTGGCTGCCAGTGATACCGGTGCCGGGGACGAAGGTCACGTCGGCCTTGGTCTGGATTTCTTCAGGGGTAAAGCCCGCCTGTGCAAGCTCGTTGCTGAAGGCCATGGAGAAGCACGCGGAGTGCGCTGCAGCGATCAGTTCTTCCGGGCTTGTCTTGCCACCGGACTGCTCGGTGCGTGCCTTCCAAGTGACATCGAAGGTGCCCAAGCCTGAGCTATCCAGCGTCGTGTTGCCAGCGCCCTCGATCAGGTTGCCGTTCCAAACCGTGTGTGCGGTGCGTGTTGCTGCCATGTCCACTCCTTGGGGTCGTTTGTGCGTCGGCAACCAGCCATCGCCGGATGCCACCGGGATCAATCCTATGGATTTGCGCGCTGCGCTGCACTGTCATTCCGCTGTCAGTGGATTGTGACCCCTGGCTTGCCTTGAAGGAAGCAGCCTACCCGCCCGGCAAAGGCGGATGGGCTGCTTCCGCGTACTTTCAGTTCCAGAGTGTTGCGATGGCGATGTTCACCAAGGCCAGTCCGCCAACGCCGTGAGCGAGACCGGTGGAGACTGGCTCGCCCTTCTTGACCTTGCGGGAGCCGATGACGGCCAGAACAGCAACAGCCACGCCGATGGCGAACTTTATACCGAGCTTGAAGTAGTTGGGATGGGCATCCGGCATCAGTGGCAGGAGGCCCATCATGGCAATGCCCGTGAGCAGCTGAAGGAATGCGCCATCCCGCTGGCGGGGGTGGACGGTAGGCGTCTTGATGGTGGCGATCCAGTAGCCCACAATCATGGCCGCGCCGACGATGTGCAAGAACACCAGGATGCTGAAGAGAATACTCATGGCCCCAGCTTATCCAGTTGCTTCTACGTCCCGTAGCAAAGCCACGCTTAGGCCGGCAAACAGCGCGGCGGACAAAACGGTCTGGGACAACAACGAAGCGGGGCAGGCTACCGGGTTTCCCCGGAGCCTGCCCCGCCTGGTTGACCAGAGCGCCCTCGGTGAGGAGGGTCCCTGCTAACGCTTGGGCTTAGAGACCAAGATCTGCTTCGAAAGCAGCTTCCTCAAGGCGGGCCTTGAGGGTCTGGAGGAAGCGGCCAGCGTCCGCGCCGTCCACCAGACGGTGGTCGTACGTGAGGGACAGGTACATCATGGAGCGGATGGCAATCGAATCGTCGCCGTTTTCGTCGTCCACCACGACCGCGCGCTTGACGATTGCGCCCGTACCCAGGATGCCGACCTGCGGCTGGTTGATGATCGGGGTGTCGAACAAGGCGCCAACAGAACCGATGTTGGTGATGCTGAACGTACCGCCGGACAACTCATCCGGGCCGATCTTTCCATCACGGGTGCGTCCTGCGACGTCAGCGATCTTGCCGGCGAGGCCTGCGAGGTTGAGGTTTCCGGCGTCGGAGATGACCGGAACCAGCAGGCCCTTGTCGGTGTCTACCGCAATCGCCAGGTGTTCGGCGTTGTGGTAGGTGATTTCCTGCTTGGATTCGTCGTAGGCAGCGTTCAGCTTGGGGTGCTGCTTCAGTGCTTCCGCCACAGCCTTGGCAATGAACGGGAGGAACGTCAACTTCACGCCGTTCTGGGCCTGGAACGAGTTCTTGGCCTTGAGGCGGAGCTTGGCGATCTTGGTCATGTCGACCTCGTGCACCTGGGTCAGCTGGGTGGAGACTTCCAGCGACTCGCGCATGCGTCGTGCGATGACCTGACGGATACGCGGAGCTTTTTCGGTGGTGCCTCGCAGGGAGGAAGCAACAACGGGTGCTGCGGACTTGGCGGCAGGAGCTGCAGCAGGCGCTGCGGCCGGCGCAGCTGCGGCTTGCTTGGCTTCGGCAGCGGCAAGGACATCCTGCTTGCGGATGCGGCCACCGACGCCGGTGCCGGACACAGATGCGATGTCAACGCCCTGCTGGTTTGCCAGCTTGCGCACCAGGGGAGTGACGTAACCGGACTCGGAAGACGAGCCGGCTTCTGCCGGTGCAGCAGCGGGAGCCGGTGCGGCAGCAGGTGCCGGTGCAGCGGCAGGTGCTGCAGCAGCGGGTGCTGCAGCAGGTGCCGGTGCAGCGGCAGGAGCGGCCGGAGCTTCAGCGGCAGGAGCGACCGGAGCTTCAGCGGCAGGAGCCGCGGGAGCCGGAGCAGCGGCGGGGGCTGCCGCGCCGGAGCCGATAACAGCCAGAACCGATCCAACTTCGGCGGTTTCGTCTTCGTTGACGCGGATTTCCTGCAGGGTGCCTGCAACCGGGGAAGGAATCTCGGTATCGACCTTGTCTGTGGAAACCTCAAGAAGCGGCTCATCCACCTCCACGGTGTCACCGACAGCCTTGAGCCAGCGGGTGACCGTGCCTTCGGTAACGCTCTCGCCCAAGGCGGGGAGGGTTACTTCGTGGCCTTCGCCACCGGAAGCGGCAGGAGCTTCAGCCTGGGGTTCCTCAGCAGCCGGGGCAGCGGGAGCCTCTTCTGCGGGAGCAGCCGGCTCGGCAGCAGCGGGTGCTTCCTGAGCGGCGGGTGCTTCCTCAGCAGCCGGTGCGGCAGAGCCGGAGCCGTCGCCGATGCGTACCAAGGGGGCGCCAACCTCTGCAGTCTCGTCTTCAGCGACGAGGATTTCTTCGATGACGCCAGCGATCGGAGAAGGGATTTCGGTGTCTACTTTATCGGTGGAAACCTCGAGCAACGGCTCGTCGATCTCTACCCGGTCACCAACCTGCTTGAGCCAGCGGGTGACGGTTCCTTCGGTGACACTCTCACCGAGGGCGGGCAAGTTAACGGATTCAGACATGTCGTCCCCGTTCTCCTTATTGATCTTTTGTGCGGATGAATTCTGCTGGTCCGGGCAGGGTGCATGCGGCAGATTCCGCCGCATGCACCCTATCCGTTTGTCTTGGGTAAAGACTTAGCCGTGGAGCGGCTTGCCCGCGAGGGCGAGGTGGGCTTCGCCCAGGCTTTCGTTCTGGGTGGGGTGGGCGTGGACCAGCTGGGCCACGTCCTCGGGGTAGGCTTCCCAGTTCACGATGAGCTGGGCTTCACCGATCTGCTCACCCATGCGGGAGCCGATCATGTGGATGCCGACGACGGGGCCATCCTTTTGGCGAACGAGCTTGACGATGCCACCGGTACCGAGGATGGAACTCTTGCCGTTGCCGGCAAGGTTGTATTCCTGGGTCTGTACTTGGTCGTCGCCGAACTTCTCCTTGGCGGCCTTTTCCGTGTAGCCGACCGTTGCGATTTCAGGTTCGCAATAGGTGACCTTGGGGATGTTGATGTCTTCGACGATCGCTGGGTTCAGGCCGGCGATTTCCTCGGCCACGAAGATGCCCTGCTGGTAGCCGCGGTGTGCGAGCTGGACGCCGGGGACGATGTCGCCGACTGCATAGATGTTGCCAACACCGGTGTGGAGGCGCTCGTTGGTAATAACGAAGCCGCGGTCGATGGTGAGACCTGCTTCTTCGTAACCGAGGTTGGCAGTGACCGGACCACGTCCGACTGCCACGAGCAGGAGCTCGGCTTCGAAAGTCTGGCCGTCCACAAGGGTGACCTTGACGCCGTCGTCGTTCTGTTCCACGCCCTGGAAGAAGATGCCGGTGGTGAACTTGATGCCGCGCTTCTTGAAGGCGCGTTCCAGGTTCTTGACGATGGAGGCATCCTCGTTGGGAACCAGGGAGGGCAGGCCTTCGATGATGGTGACGTCCACGCCGAAGGACTTCCAAACGGAAGCGAATTCGACGCCGATGACGCCGCCACCCAGGACGATCGCACTCTTGGGAATGTAGTCCATGGTGAGGGCCTGGTCAGAGGTAATGACCCTGCCGCCGATTTCCAGGCCCGGGAGGGAGCGCGAGTACGAACCGGTTGCCAGGACAATGTTCTTGCCCGTGTACGCGGTGCCGTTCACGACGATGGTGTTGTTGCCCTGAAGCTTGCCTTCACCCTCGATGACGGTGATGCCCTTGGACTTGATGAGTCCCTGGAGGCCCTTGAACTTGCCGGCAATAATGCCGTCCTTGTACGCGTTCACGGCAGACATGTCGATGCCGTCGAGCGTGACGTTCACGCCGTACTTGGCGGAATCGCGTGCGTGATCGGCCAGTTCAGCCGAGTGCAGGAGTGCCTTGGTGGGGATACAGCCATTGTGCAGGCAGGTTCCGCCGAGCTTTGCCTTTTCCACAAGGCCAACGGTGAACCCAAGCTGTACGGCCCGCAAAGCGGTGGCGTAGCCGCCGCTGCCGCCACCGAGTACCAGGATGTCGAATTCTTGCGCAGTTGCCTGATCGGCCACTAAAACGCTCCCTCGCGTGAATGATGACACGGGACTGCGTGTCATCGGGTCTTTGGAACTTGTTCTGCCGTGATTATGCCAGCACCTAAGTTCTCTTGCATTTGTGACTATCGAGTTCACCTTAGCGAACCACCTACCCATGCTCCACCCTCCACGGGCGTTTGTGGAGCGCTTGTGTCCAGACTCACGTTCACTTGTGACACAGCGCTACACACCGCATAATTCCGGGGTTGTGCGGGTAGCGCGGACGCATCCGCTCTACCCGCACTGCCCGTTCCAACCGCGGTGGAGTGGGTTACTTACGCGGAGGCTGCCAACAGATCCTCTGCGTAGGCCACCAAGGTACGGACTGTGCATCCGGTTCCTTGCTTCGGCGTGTACCCGTAGGGGCTGCCGTTGTTGAACGATGGGCCGGCAATGTCGACGTGGGCCCAGGGGATCTGCTGGCCGTCGCCGTTCTTGCCTACGAATTCACGCAGGAAGACAGCGGCTGTCATCATTCCGCCGTTACGCTCGCCAATGTTGGCAAGGTCCGCAACCTGGGAGTCCAAGCTGGGACGCAGTTCCTCAGGGAGCGGCATCGGCCAGACAAGCTCGCCGGCCCTGTCAGCGGCGGACTTCAACGCTGTCGTCACCGAATCGGAACCCATCACTCCTGCCGTGCGCAATCCGAGTGCGATGAGCTGGGCACCTGTGAGTGTTGCGACGTCGATGATTGCGTCCGGCTTTTCCAAGCTCGCGGCCACCAAGCCATCGGCCATGACCAGGCGGCCCTCGGCATCGGTGTTCAGGACCTCGACTGTCTTTCCGCCATAGACAGTAAGGACGTCAGCGGGTCGCTGGGCGGCGCCGGACGGCATGTTCTCCGCAATGCAAAGCCAAGCGGTTGCCTTGATAGGCAGGCCGAGGGAGGCGATGGCAAGGACAGTATTAAGAACGACGGCGGCGCCCGCCATATCGCTCTTCATGTCACCCATGCCGAGGGCGGGCTTAATGGAGATACCGCCGGTGTCGAAGGTAATGCCCTTGCCAACGAGCGCGATCTTCCGGGTGGCCTTTGCCGGAGCATATTCGACCTTGACCAGGCGGGGCTGACGGGTTGAACCCTTGCCAACGCCGAGGATGCCGCCAAAGCCCTCCTTTTCCAGGCGCTTTTCGTCCCAGACCGTCACCTTTACGGGAAGACCCTTTGCGAGTTCCTTGGCAGATTCGGCGAATGACTCGGGGTACAAGTGGCTGGGCGGCTGGTTCACAAGCGTACGCGTTGCGTTGACGGCCCTGCCCACGACTGTTGCCCGGTCAAGTGCAGGTTGGGCAGCTTTGGCGTCAACGCCGGTGACGATCAGAACCTTGGCAACCGGATCCTTGAGCCCGTCCTTGCTGGAACGGTGTTCGGTGTAGGAATAGGCGCCCATGGCGGCACCTTCGGCGACTGCGGCGACGTCGGTGACGGACGTCGTCGGGAACGCCAACGTCACTGAGGGGACTCCGGCAAGTTGCCTGACAGCGGACCCGGCTGCCCGGCGCAGCGCTTCTTCAGGGATGGTGCCGTCCTCGGACAATTTGCCCACGCCTGTCAGGACCAGGATCCCTGAGCCCGTTTCCGGCAAACCCGGAAGGCGGTGCGCTTGGTCGGGCGCACCCGAGACTCCAAGGAGCTTCAGTGATCCCTCCACGGATTCGGCGGCCTTGGCACTCAGCGGGTTTTCCAGCAGCACTGGTCCGTCCGAGCCCTGGGCAACTCCGATCACAAGTGCGTCGCTGGGTGACTTTTTCAGGTCCTTGGCGATGACGCCGAGGATGATGTCAGTAGTCTTGACCACGAGGATGTTTCCTCACTTCTCTCTGCATTGCATGGCGGGGCCGCATGTTTGGCGGGCCTGCCCCGGTACGCGCCCGACGTCCTGTTCCGACGGCGGCCTTGGTCTTCAGGCCCAGCGTCGCAAAAGGACGTCGGCCCGTTTCGATCGTAGTCTCTCGCAGGCTGCTGACAGCAATTAAATGAGAGCTGCGGCACACCAAGGGCAGGAATGCCTACTGGACGTGCAGCGTTGTACAAAGAGACACAGAGTCCCCACACCGCAATCATGGCGTTAGCGACGCCATGACCAGGGGTGCATGGGGGCACCGAACTTTGCCACTGCGAAAGGAACATGCCGTGTTTGAACGGATATCCGGCTCCCTCCTGGACCCCGAGGCGCTCTATGCGAGCAACATCGAGATTTTCCACAGCCCGGAACTGCGGGGGCTGAATATGGTCATGGGTTTCACGGGCTTTGCCGATGCCGGTCATGTAGTCAGGCAGATCAACGCGGAACTCCTGGACCAACTCGACGCTGAGGTGGTAGCCATGTTCGACGCCGACCAGCTCATCGACTACCGCTCACGGCGCCCCCACATCAGCTTCGTCGAAGACCATTTGCAGGACTATCAGGCACCCAAGCTGGCGCTCTACAAGCTCACGGACGGCCTGGGCCAGCCCTTCCTGCTGCTCGCCGGCTTCGAACCCGACTTGCAGTGGGAGCGATTCTCCCGTGCCGTCGTGGGAATCGTGGAGAAACTCGACGTCAACCTGGTGACTTGGATTCACTCCATTCCCATGCCCGTACCGCATACGCGCCCGGTGGGAGTAACCGTTCACGGCAACCGGCCCGAGCTCATCGAAGGTATCTCGAGCTGGAAGCCAACGGTCGAAGTCCCCGCCGCCATTGGCCATATCCTTGAACTCCGGCTCACCGAGGCTGAACGCCATGTTGCTGGCTATGTCATTCACGTGCCCCACTATCTGGCTGAGGCCGAATATCCTCCAGCGGCGGTGGCAGGGCTGGAGTACCTTGGCGCGGCCACATCCCTAATGCTTCCCACTGACCGGCTTCGGGAAGCCGGCCGGGAAGTAGGCCGGCAGATTGCGGAGCAGATTGAAGCCTCCGAGGAAGTGCAGGCTGTAGTCGCCAACCTGGAGGCCCGGTACGACGAAAAATCCGAGGGCATCGTCCGGCGTTCGTTGCTCGCCGATGAGAACGACGAACTGCCCAACGCCGAGGACATCGGAGCGGCTGTGGAGGCATATCTGGCGCGTAAAGACTCGCCTCAATAAATCAGCTTTGAACCGTTGGCGGGCATAATTGAGGAGTGACTGCTCCCCGCGCCTGGCTCATCTGGACGATCGGCGTCTTTGCCTACCTGGTGGCCGTAGCACAGCGAACCTCATTTGGTGTCGCGGGTTTGGAAGCAACAGAACGCTTCCATGCCAGTGCTTCGGCCATCTCCTTTTTTACCGTCTTGCAGTTGCTTGTCTACGCCGGCTTGCAAATCCCGGTCGGCGTCCTGGTGGACAGGTTTGGATCGCGGGTCATGATTGCCGGCGGTGCCATCCTGATGGGACTGGGGCAGTTGCAGCTCGCCTTCGCCGATAGCATCCCTGGAGGGGTACTGGGGCGTGTCCTGGTGGGAGCCGGTGACGCCATGACATTCATCTCCGTCATCCGGCTCGTTCCCTTGTGGTTCAGTCCGGCCAGGGTCCCCGTGGTTACCCAGCTGACCGGAATGTGCGGGCAGTTGGGCCAACTCTTCAGCGTGGTGCCTTTCGCCTTGCTCCTTCACTCTGCCGGCTGGACGCCCGCCTTCATGTCACTCGCGGCGATGTCCGTGCTGGCTGTCGTCCTGGTCCTCGTGCTGTTGCGGGACCAGCCTCCCGGGCATCCCCCGCGGGAGACCGGGCAGGGACTTCGGGCTACCGGAGTCTCCTTGTCACGCGCTTGGAAGCAGCCAGGCACCCGGCTTGGCTTGTGGAGCCATTTCACCGTCCAGTTCAGTGGCAACCTCTTTGCAATGACATGGGGTTATCCGTTCCTCCTCTCTGCCCAGGGGCTTGATGCGGGGACGGTCTCGGCTTTGATGGCCTTGTTCGTGGCAACCGCAATCGTCTCGGGGCCTGGATTTGGGCGGTTCGTCTCCAAACACCCAATGCGCCGCTCAGCCATGGTCCTGCTGATCACTGCGTCTACTGCGCTGGCTTGGGCGGCAGTGCTCATCCTTCCTGACCGGGCGCCACTGTGGCTCCTCGTGATCCTGGTGGTGGTGTTGGCAGTTGGCGGCCCGGGCTCCATGATTGGCTTCGACTTCGCGCGGACGTTCAATCCTTCCCACCGTATTGGTACCGCGACAGGCATCGTCAACGTGGGCGGGTTCATCGCTGCCTTGGTGGCGATCTACCTGATTGGCCTGGTCCTGGACGTCCTGAACGCGAGCGGATTCTCAGGCGGGGACTTGTACGGCCTTGATCCGTTCCGTGTAGCCCTCAGCGTCCAGTTTGTCCTGCTGGGCATCGGGACGGTCCTTATCATGCTGACCCGACGGAAGGTGCGGTTACAGATGGCCGAGCAGGGCGTCCACGTGCCTCCGTTGGCTGCAGCCTTGGCCCGGCAGCGCCGCGAAAGGATCGAGCGCCGGCGTGCTGCACGTGCGCAGTCTGATGAAGGAAGCAAGGAATAACTGCAGGCACCAACCTCCGGGTAAGGGCATTTTCGTGGTTAGTCCTTATGTGGCCACCTTTATCCACATAAGCGTGATGGTCTCTGTTTTCAGCCAGTGGCGTTGCCCAAGCTTGAAGCATGACCACCAAAGAGACGCTGAGCATTCATCAACCAGAAGACATCCTGGGTTACATCCCGCATTTGTTGGGCTATTGGCCTGAGGACAGCCTTGTGGCCATCACGATGCAGGGGAAAATGCTCGGAGCCGCTCTCCGCGTCGACCTGCCTGCCCCTGCTTCGAACCGCATGCTTGCTGATTTTGCGGAGCACGTACTTCATTACTTAGCGGCGGACACCCTTGCCGACGGCGTGGTGCTTGCCCTTTACATCGGCGACGGTTGGGAGGACGGCATGGTTGTCACCCAAACACTCCCACTGCTGGCTGAACTTCAGGAAACACTTGGCCACGCTGATTTGCCTGTCCGGGATGCGTGGTTGGTTGGTCCTGAGTATTGGCGCGGCGCATTCTGCTTCGACCAGGAGTGCTGCCCGGCGCCGGGCCTGCCGATAGAACAGATCCGGAACAGCCGGCTCAGCGCAGAGATGGTCTATCGAGGCAGTACCATCGGAGCTTCTCCAAGGAGCAAGCAAAATTCACCCGTTCCGGGACGTCCGGGTGCCCTCGATCCCGCAGTGTCGGAAGCCGAGTCGGATTTTGCCCAACGGATGCGAACGTCATGGCGCAGTGGGAGGTGCCTTGATGCCGTACTGGCGGTGTGGCGTCAGGTGCTGGACAACGCCCGCATCCGTCCCAACAGCGAGACCTTAGATTTGCTCACGCCGCAACTCGCGGGCTTCCTCAGGTCCACCCTTGCTGTGCCCGGATGGCGGGACGCTGTCATGATCATGGCGGCTGCTGGAACCGGTTCCGCTAGGGCAGGGGCAGCAGCGTTCGGATTGTGCAGTAGCGATGATGGCTCTGAGCCACTTCCCTTCGACGCCGGAGAGTTGGCATTGCCCCCAACCGACACCCATGAAGGGGCTGCGGCGGCCCTTGAATCAAACGGGATGCTCAGCATCTATGCCTACGCAGACATCCTTCTAGGCATTGAACCAGCTATTCCCGACTGGGGGCAGCTTGATGCCCTGCAGCCCGTCTTGTCGTACCTGTACGTCCAAGGAGAAATGGGGGAAATTGCTGCAGCTGCATTGACCTTGCAAGGCTGGATTGCCTGGTGCAAGGGGAGTGGGTCCTCTGCACACGCTTGCCTTATGCATGCCAATTCGGCGAGCCCCGGTTACAGGCTCGCCGCATTGCTGGACGAGATTCTGGGGCACGGCAGCATCTGCGACTGGGCAAGTCGTCCCGAGTCCGCCTGGGGGACCTATAAAGGATCTCTTCGATAGCCATTACGCTTCATCAAGCGTGGGATTCATAAAACCGTGAGACAATGGATGCCGAGACCCGGTTGGGTCCGCGTTTGAATGCCCGTAATGGGCCCGGAATCCGGGAACATTACGGTGTCGTTGGCAGTTGTACATAGTGACTCTGCAGACGGCGATCGCATTTGAAATTGATCGCGGACTTGACAGGGTCATAGTGGTGTTGCCCGCATGGTGATTCCACAGACCGCCGCTAGAAAGGTTTTCTGTGACCCCGTCTTCCGTCGAGAAGGAACCCGCCGCCCAGGCCGAACTGTCCGCTGAGGAAAACAAGGCGGCCACTTCGGCAAAGCGTGCGGCGACACGTGTTGCCACCAAGGCCTCAGAGGACACCTCTGACAAGCCGGCACCAAAGAAGCGTGGACCCAAGCCCGGCGCCAAGGCCGCGGCTGAAGCCGCGAACAAGTCTTCGGATCCCGAGGCCGACACCGAAGAAGTGGCTGTCGAGGACGAGGATTTCGATCCCGCAGCAGCTGAGGAAGTTGAAGTCGGAGACGACGATGTCGAGGACGGCGCCGTAACCGGCAAAGACAAGGCAGCGCCCTCCGGATCCGGATTCGTCTACTCGGACGCCGATGACGACGACGCCCCTGTCCAGCAGGTCATGTCGGCCGGTGCCACGGCTGACCCGGTGAAGGACTACCTGAAGCAAATCGGTAAGGTCGCCTTGCTGAACGCCGAACAGGAAGTCGATCTGGCGCTTCGTATCGAAGCCGGCCTGTTTGCTGAAGAGAAGATCAACGCCGACGACGGTTCCATGGACCCGAAGCTCAAGCGTGAACTTGAATTCGTTATCCACGATGGCAAGCGGGCCAAGAACCACCTGCTCGAAGCCAACCTTCGCCTCGTTGTTTCCTTGGCCAAGCGCTACACCGGCCGTGGCATGCTCTTCCTGGACCTCATCCAGGAAGGCAACCTGGGCCTCATCCGCGCGGTGGAGAAGTTCGACTACACCAAGGGCTTCAAATTCTCCACGTATGCCACGTGGTGGATCCGCCAGGCCATCACCCGCGCCATGGCTGACCAAGCCCGCACCATCCGCATCCCGGTGCACATGGTGGAAGTCATCAACAAGCTCGCCCGTGTGCAGCGGCAGATGCTTCAGGACCTGGGCCGTGAACCCACGCCTGAAGAATTGGCGCTGGAACTGGACATGACGCCTGAGAAGGTCGTGGAGGTCCAGAAGTACGGCCGTGAACCGATTTCGCTCCACACGCCGTTGGGTGAGGATGGCGACTCCGAGTTCGGTGACCTCATCGAGGATTCTGAAGCTGTTGTTCCGGCTGATGCCGTGAGCTTTACGCTCCTCCAAGAGCAGTTGCACTCGGTTCTGGACACACTGTCCGAGCGTGAGGCCGGAGTCGTAGCAATGCGCTTTGGCTTGACCGATGGCCAGCCTAAGACTTTAGACGAAATCGGCAAGGTCTACGGCGTTACGCGTGAGCGCATCCGCCAGATCGAATCCAAGACCATGTCCAAGCTGCGGCACCCGTCCCGCTCGCAGGTCCTTCGGGACTACCTGGACTAAAGAGGTCCACTCACAAACGTTAACAGCCCGATCGGACTATCCGATCGGGCCGTTACCTTTTTTGGGGCATCCTGGCTTCAAACTAAACAGGGCCCCTCCCGGATGGGAGGAGCCCTGTTCTTGCTCGAAGTGATGTGGCAGGAGAGTGTCCAGCCTTACCGCCAGCCCTGTCTAGTCGACCGGAACGGGTGCCTTCTCGTTGAGGCGCTCGGTCTCATCGTGCCAGTCGGAGGTCAGGGGCCGAAGCGTGGCCTCAACTGCGCGTGCGTGGTGGCCGCAAAACAGCAGCTCACCGCCGGAGGACTCGAGTACAACGCGGACATATGCTTGAGCCCCGCAACGATCGCATCGGTCAGCTGCGTTCAGTGTGCGGTCTGCAACTGCTGTTGTCATGTCGGCCTCCTTAGTAGTTCTGTACATCCATATAACCAGTATTCGGAGCAGAACCATGGCAAGGATGGATCACTTTCGCTGTCCGCGTATCACATGTGCGTAACGTAACGAAGTAGAATGCCGGTTTCCGGGAGTGGCAACCGGTGCCGATGGGGGACCGCGACTAGCCTAAGATGGGCAGTGTTTGCCTTGAGATATACCCCGAAGGAGCACACCGCGAGTGGCACCGAGTTCTGAATACAACGCCCGGCATCTATCTGTCCTGGAGGGCCTGGAAGCCGTTCGCAAGCGCCCGGGCATGTACATCGGTTCCACCGACTCCCGTGGCCTTATGCACTGCCTGTGGGAGATCATCGACAACGCTGTTGATGAGGCCCTGGCCGGCTTCGGGCATGACATCAAAGTCATTTTGCATGCAGACAATTCGGTCGAGATTCATGACGACGGCAGGGGCATCCCTGTTGACGTCGAACCGAAGACGGGACTGTCCGGCGTCGAGGTTGTCTTCACGAAGCTGCACGCAGGCGGTAAGTTCGGCGGCGGTTCCTACACGGCCTCCGGCGGCCTCCATGGCGTGGGCGCCTCCGTGGTCAACGCTTTGTCCAGCCGGCTGGACGTTCAGGTCGATCGTGGCAGCAAGACGTACCAGATGTCTTTCCGCCGTGGTGAGCCGGGACGTTTCATTGATTCCGGCGCCAAGCCCAGCCCCAACGCGCCCTTCGAGCCGTTCGTTGAAGACTCTGTATTGGACGTAGTTGGCAAGGCCAAACGCGGGGTCACCGGTACAAGGGTGCGGTACTGGGCCGACCGCCAGATTTTCACTCCCGATGCCAAGTTCTCTTACGATGACCTCACATCGCGTGCACGCCAGACGTCGTTCCTGGTCCCGGGATTGAAGATCACTGTCCGCGACGAGCGCAAGCTCGCGGGCACCCCCGGTGAGAACGGTGTGCATGAGGAAGTCTTCCACCATGACGGCGGCATTTCGGAATTTGTGGAGTTCCTCGCGGCCGACTCCGGCGTGACTGACGTGTGGCGCCTCCACGGCTCGGGGAAGTTCAAGGAAACTGTCCCTGTCCTTGACGAAAACGGGCACAGCAAGATCGCCGAAGTTGAGCGCGATTGCGAAGTCGATATTGCCTTGCGTTGGGGGATCGGTTACGAGACCACGATGCGCAGCTTCGTCAACATCATCGCGACCCCCAAGGGCGGGACGCACCAGGCGGGCTTCGAGGCAGCCCTGCTGAAAACCTTCCGTAAGGCCGTAGAAACGAACGCCAGGAAGCTGAAGGCAGGCAACGACAAAATCGAGAAAGACGACGTCCTGGCCGGCCTCACCGCCGTGCTCACCGTCCGCTTGGCCGAACCACAGTTCGAAGGCCAGACCAAGGAAATCCTCGGCACGTCGGCTGTTCGCGCCATCGTCGCCAAGGTGGTCGAGCAGGAAATTTCGAGCAGGTTGTCCTCTGCCAACCGCAATGACAAAGCACAGTCGGCGCTGTTGCTGGAAAAGATCGTGGCGGAGATGAAGTCGCGCATTTCGGCCAGGGTGCACAAGGAGACCCAGCGCCGAAAGAACGCACTGGAAACCTCTTCGATGCCCACCAAGCTTGCCGACTGCCGCACTGATGACGTGGCGCGATCCGAACTCTTCATCGTTGAGGGTGATTCCGCACTTGGTACAGCCAAACTGGCCCGGTCTTCGGATTTCCAGGCCCTGCTTCCTATTCGCGGCAAGATCCTTAATGTCCAGAAGGCGTCTGTAGGGGACATGCTCTCCAACGCAGAATGTGCTGCACTCATCCAGGTTGTCGGCGCAGGCTCAGGCCGGAGTTTCGATCTTGATGCAGCGCGTTACGGCAAGGTCATCCTAATGACGGATGCCGACGTCGACGGCGCGCACATCCGCACGCTGCTGCTGACGCTCTTCTTCCGCTACATGCGGCCCATGGTCGAGGAGGGTCGGGTGTTCGCCGCAGTTCCGCCCCTTCACCGCGTGGAGGTCATTAATCCGGGCCAGAAGGCCAACGAGATGATCTATACGTACTCCGAGGCAGAATTGCATGTTCTCCTGGCCAATCTGGCCAAGGAGGGCAAGCGCTACAAGGAGCCCATCCAGCGTTACAAGGGCCTGGGCGAAATGGACGCACAGCAGCTCGCCGAGACCACCATGGATCCGCGCCACCGGACCCTTCGGAAGGTCGGCATCGACAGTGCCCAGCGTGCTGAAGAGGTCTTCGATCTCCTCATGGGCTCGGACGTCGCGCCCCGTAAGGAATTCATCATCGCAGGGGCAGCGACGCTGGACCGGGAACGCATCGACGCCTAGGTTCAGACCCGCGGTTTCCGGCCCGTTTTCGTGACGGAGCCGGAAACCGCAGAAACCGGTGCCGCAAAGGCCGCTGCTCCTACCGCCAGAGCCAGTGCACCCAGGCCCCAAGGGAGACCCGCGGCTACGGCAACCCCGCCCACCAACAAGGGACCGCCGGCGTCGCCAAGCTCCCGGCCAAGTTCAGCCGAACCCATCGTGCGGCCGAGGCGTTCCGCGGGAGTCGCATCGGCCAAGTGCGCGAATGCCAGTGGGGTGGCAATGCCAATTCCCAAGCCGATAAAAACGGCAGCACAGTAGATCGGGACGGCGCGATACATGACGCCGTCCGTAGCCAGTGCTCCGGGTAGAAGGCCGGCGATGAGTACGCCAAGGACTATGGCCAGCAGACCGGCCACCATGCCTGGCCGGTCTGCGAGGACTCCCCGATCCCGCAATCGTCCGATCCTTGGCTGGACCAGCGATGACGCCAGGGCCAAGACCGTTACGACAGCGACGCTGCCGGCGGTGCCGAGCCCTTCCCTTGCCGCCAGCGCCGGGAGAAAGCCTACTGCTGCGCCCAAGGCGCCAGTAGAGGCCGCCAGCACCACAGTAGGTCCCAGGAATGATCGCTCGGTACTTTGCTTCCAGACATCAACGATGGTGTATCTGGGCCGGGGCAGGGGAGCCAGGCGCGGCACCGAGATGATCGCCCAGACCGCTACTGCCAAGCCCACTGAGGAGAGGATAAGGAAGAGCAGACTGAACCCGCCTGCGATGATTGCGACAGCGCCCAACAGAGGACCGATCGCGTAGCCAAGGCCCTTCCATGAACCGTAGCGGCCAAAGTAGCGCCCGGTATGTTTGCCTGCCAGTCTGGCAACGCCTGCAGAAGATGCCGGCGAGAATGCCGAGGCAGCCATGCCTTGGCCAAGACGCGCTGCGGCCAGCATGAACGGTTGGTCGGCCCACAATCCGATCAGGGACGCGGCTGAGAAGGCCAGGAGCCCTCCGACGATCACGGGTTTGGGTCCGACTCGGTCGCTGACGGCCCCAAAGACCGGTTTGAGGAAGACTTCCGCGATGTCGTACAGGGCCAACAGGACGCCCAGGCCAAGCAGGCTCAAACCGATGTCCGCGCTTTCGGCGCCAAGTCCGGCGGCCACGGCGTGGGCTCCAAATGCGGTGGTGAAGCCGGCCGCATAGAGGGGCCATCGGCGGCTGGGGGATATGTCTGCTCTCAAGCCTGACTTGTCGTCGTTCACGCCTCTCAATCTAGGGCAAATGGGCGTTGGTCGTGACCGCTTTGGAGGGGTATTCGTCGTTGGTCCATGACGCCACTCTTCCCTAACGATGCAGCGCCGTACCCGTGGTCAGGTTTCGTCCTTAACCAAGCATCCCCGGGACAATAAGGAGTCCCGTGGGTACGGCGAGGAGCAAGGCTGAAGTGGCCAAGACCAGGGCGCGAAGAGCGGTGGCGAGTGGCGGCTCGGGTGAGAGAAGGCGGCTGACGCGTGACGCCGTCGTACGCGGTGAATCTGCCCCGCCGGTGGCGCTGATGCTGCCGCCTTCGACGACGGCGCCCACGCCGCTGAGCGCCCGCGGGCTGAGTGGCTGGCCGCCCGGCCCTGGCGTTGAGGACCCGCTGGAGACTATGGCGATGGCCTTGATCAACGTGCCTTTGCTTTCGGTCCGGAGCGCGACGTCGTCCGCAAGCATTTCAATCAGGGAGTTCACGGCTGTCTGGGCAAGCCGTGTGGTGGGGAACCAGGGGAGTGCCTGCCGCCATGCTGCGAACGCCCAGAGCAGGAGATCGTGACGCTGGGAAAGGTGGGCGTTTTCATGGATGAGCACAGCCCGCAACTCCGCAGGTTCCAAGGCGGCCATGAGGCCGTCGGACAATACTGTCACCGAACGTGCGCCGCCGGGCAGGCAATAGGCCACAGGGGAGTCGTGGTTGATCACTACGGTGCCCGGGCCGTCGTCCGAGGGTGATGCCAGAAGCGTGAGCAATTCGCGGTGTCGCCTGCGTTGCCGTTCAATCTTGTAGTAAGTCAACAGCAGGGTGAACACCAAGTGCGCCGTTAAGAGTGCGGCCGCAGACAGGGCGAAGAGGTGCCAGAAGCCCAGCACTGTGGTTGGCTCATTGTTGAAAACCATGCCGGCCAGGCTCCTGAGGCCCGCAATGAGGTTGTCGCCGGTCGGTTCCAGTCCGTAGACCAGCATTGCGCCGATCATGGACAGGCCACCTGCGAGGGCAATGGCCTGCCAGAGGACCATTGCGGTGAATGGGGAGCGGGCAGGCCATTGCGCGCGCGAAAGCAAAACGGGTACCGGCCACGCCAGTATCAAAGCCAGGACCGCCAGGAAGTATGAGGTCCAGAACATACTGGCTAATTGTAGCCGAGCAGTTTGCGCAGGGTAGCGGCTTCACTTTCGGAGACTGAGCCAATGAAGCGGGCAAGGACTGCTTCGCGGTCGGGAGCTGAGCCAAGGACTTCGTGCATGAGTTCCGCAGTGTGGTCAGCACGGCTCGAAACGGCCTGGTAGCGGTGTGGGCGGGTGCCGCGTTCGCGTTCCACCAGGCCCTTCTTCTCCAGTCTGGAGAGCACGGTCAGGACGGTGGTCACTGCCAGGTCTTTGCCCTGGTGTCCTGCTGTGCCGTCGCCGGCTTCGGAGTCCTGCGCGAGAAGATCACGCAGGGTGTTGGCAGTTGCAGCCTCTTGACCCGCCCAGAGCAGGTCCATCACTGCCCGTTCCAGTTCCCCAAGACTCGCCATCAATACTTCCCTACCTTCCGCGTCCCGGTGGCAAAAGCCGCAACCCGGGAGCGATGATCCAACATTCCACAATAAATCTACCGCTTTTCAGGCCTTCATTCTACGTGAGGTAGAACTATCGGCGCGCCGCGGATGTGGATTCACCCTTGCAGGTGCGTAACGCCACTTGAAGAATGGGCATGTGGTTCGGCTACTTGTTCTACACTGTGTAGAACAATAGTTTTCTACGCAACGTAGAAGTAAGCGCACCGCACTTCGGGCCGCCGGACAAAGGACAGCCATGGACGCCTTGGAAATCGCACGCTGGCAATTCGGGATCACCACCGTCTACCACTTCATGATGGTGCCCCTTACCATCGGCCTCGGCCTGGTGGTGGCCGTCATTCAGACCCTGTGGTACCGCACGGAAAAGCCCGAGTATCTCCGGATGACCAAGTTCTGGGGCAAGCTCTTCCTCATCAACTTCATCATGGGTGTGGCAACCGGCATCGTCCAGGAATTCCAGTTCGGCATGGCCTGGAGCGAATACAGCCGGTTCGTTGGTGACGTCTTTGGCGCACCGCTGGCCCTCGAAGCCCTTCTGGCCTTCTTCGTCGAGTCCACCTTCCTTGGACTCTGGATCTTTGGCTGGAAGCAACTCAAGCGCGGTGTCCACCTGGCATGCCTTTGGATTGCCGTGATCGGTTCCGTCTTCTCCGCCTACTTCATCATCGTGGCCAATTCGTGGATGCAGCACCCTGTGGGCGTTGAGATGGTGGATGGCCGGCCCGTCATGACGGACGCCTGGGCGGTCTTTACCAACAACACTGCGCTGGTTGCCGTACCGCACACTCTGTTCGGTGCCCTTGGTGTTGCCGGTGCCTTCCTGCTCGGCATCGCGTGGTACCACTTGTGGCGCCGTCGTCATGACGGCATTGACGTAATTGGCGCGGACGGCCGGCTGGTCGCCGGCGAGGCCAACATCCCGGGCCGCGACAAGGGTGACTACACCGTATGGATCCGTTCCCTTCGGATCGGCGCCGTGGTGGCGATGATCTCCTTTGCCGGCACCGCCCTCACCGGAGACCTGCAGGGCAAGCTCATGTTCGAGCAGCAGCCCATGAAAATGGCTGCCGCGGAGGCAGCATGCCACGACGGCACCGGCTTTTCCGTACTGAGCGTCGGCAACCTGGGCGCCAAGAACTGTGACGACATTGTGGCTGTCATCGAAGTGCCCGGGATCCTTTCCTTCCTCGCCAAAGGCGACTTCACCACCGAGGTGAAGGGCGTGAACAGCCTGCTTGGTGAGTACAAGGAGAAGTACGGCACGCACTTGCCGGACAACCCGCTCTATGGTGACCGGGCCGGGCAGGAAATCCAGTACGTGCCCGTCATGGAAGTAACTTACTGGGGCTTCCGGATGATGATCGGCTTCGGGGGCGTCGCCGCCCTGGCCGCGCTGGTAGCGCTATGGGTTACCCGCAAGGGCGTCGTCCCTGGGTCAAAGTGGCTCATGCGCCTTGCCGTCTTCGGAATCCTGGCACCATTCGGGGCCAACGCCGCTGGCTGGATCTTCACGGAGATGGGCCGGCAGCCATTCGTCGTAGCCCCAAACCCGGATATGAACGGCGTCGACCAGGTCTTCATGTTCACCGCCGCTGCTGTTTCACCCGGTGTCAGTGCCGGTGAACTCATGACCTCCCTGGTTGTCCTGACCGCCATCTACGCCGTCTTGCTGGTGGTGGAAGTCAAGCTCCTGGTCAAGTACGTCCGTGGCGGCGTCGCCTCGGCAATGCCCGAACTCGCCTACACCAAGGGCCAGGACCGTGACAAGGACGACGACGGCGCACCCGGCCCCGACAAAGCCGACGACGTCCTGGCGTTCGCTTACTAGAAACAGAGGAACAGACAATGGAATTGTTGCCAACCATCTGGTTCGTGGCCATCGCAGTACTGTGGACCGGCTACCTCTTCCTTGAGGGCTTTGATCTCGGGGTAGGCATGCTCATGAAGCTGTTTGCGCGGAACAACACGGACAGGCGCGTACTGCTCAATACCATCGGCCCCGTCTGGGACGGCAACGAGGTGTGGCTTCTCACTGCAGCCGGAGCCACGTTCGCAGCTTTCCCCCTGTGGTACGCCTCGTTGTTCTCGGCGCTCTATCTTCCGCTCCTGTGCGTCCTGGTGGCGTTGATCTTCCGCGCGGTCGCCTTCGAATACCGGGGCAAGGTGGACACTGAACGCTGGCGCACCACGTGGGACTGGGCAATCGCCGTTGGATCCTTTCTGGCCGCCTTTGGCATCGGCGCAGCCCTGGCCCTCACCACCACCGGGTTGCCACTGGATGCCAATGGGGACCGCAGCGGCGGCCCGTTCGCCTGGTTCAGCGGCTACGCCCTCCTGGGTGGCTTCGGGGTTGTCGCGTTCGCTGTGGTTCACGCCTTGGCCTTCCTGGCGTTGAAGACCGACGGCGAGGTGCGGCTGCGTGCCCGCCGCTGGTTTGTGCGGCTGGTGCCGGTTGCCGTCCTGCCCATGCTCGCCTGGATGGTTGCGGTGCAGTTCCTGAGCGGCAAGGCCTGGACCTGGGTCATTGTGGTGGCTGGAGTGGCGTCAGTTGTTTTGGCCTGGCAGTGGGCCCGCAACGGGTCCGAGGGCCGGGCGTTCGCCGCGATCGGAGCTTTCGTGGTGTGCGCCACGGCATCGATCTTCGGAGCCGCGTTCCCGGTGGTCATCCCCTCAACCATGGATCCCGCGTTCAGCCTGACCATTTCCAATGCTTCCTCCTCGGACTACACGCTGGGCCTGATGAGCATCGTGGCGGCGGTGGGGCTTCCCTTGGTTATTGCCTACCAAGCCTGGACATACTGGGTGTTCCGGCGCCGTGTCAGCTCAGCGCACATTCCCGAAGCCCACGGTTTCCTTCCAGCCATCGCCGCCAAGGTGTTGGTTGCCAAGGAAAACACCAGCCCTTCCAACCCGGGAGCCTAGCCGCGTCATGAAGCCCGTGTTCCCCTCCGGCCCGGCCACTCGATCCGCGCTCTACGGAATAGGCCTGCTCTCAGCCCTCAAGGCACTTTCGCTGGTACTCATGGCGCAGGCGGTGGCGGGTGCACTGGCCGGTTTGGCCGGAAGTCCCTCCGATTGGACCAGCGGGCTGGTGTGGGGGGCCGTTGGAGCGGTGCTACGGTCCTTGGCCGTCTGGGGCCAAGGCGTTGCGTCGCGCCGTGCCGCGTTGGGGGTCAAGGAGGAATTGCGGTCGCAACTTCTCAAGCGCTCACTGGACACGGGTGGAACAAGTGCTGTTGAGGGCACAAACGACGGCGGGCTGGCGATCCTTGCCACGCGGGGCCTGGACGCACTGGATGACTACTACACCCAATACCTGCCGGCCTTGGTGAACTGCGCCACCGTTCCGCTGCTCATCGGCGCCCGGATACTGTTTGCCGACTGGGTGAGCGCCGTTGTCATTGTCTTGACCGTTCCCTTGGTGCCGCTGTTCATGATCCTGATAGGCCGCCACACGGAAGATAGCGTCAGGGACGCCCAAACCACGCTGCGCAGATTGTCCGGGCACATCCTTGAACTTGCCAAAGGCCTGCCTGTGCTCGTGGGTTTGGGGCGGGCCAGCGAGCAACGCGAAGCACTTGAAGACATTTCCGAGCAGTACCGCAGCCGCACCATGGTCACGCTCCGGACGGCGTTCCTCTCAGCCCTTGCCTTGGAACTCATAGCAACAATCTCAGTCGCGGTCGTAGCGGTCTTCATCGGCGTACGGCTGGTTGCGGGGGACATGGCCCTGGAAGCCGGGCTTTTGGCACTGATCCTCGCTCCAGACTGCTACCTGCCCCTGCGTGAGCTCGGTACCGCACACCATGCCAGCGATGACGGCAGGGCGGCCTTGGAAACTGCCAACACCGTGTTGAAGGCCCCCACTCACCAGCGTCTTACCGACAACGTGACGTCTCACGCTGGGCTGGCCGACATCGTGGTCAAAGGCCTCACCGTGACCTATACGGGACGGTCCGCACCCGCCGTCGAGCGTTTGGATTTCACCGCCCCCGCAGGCTCGGTCACGGCGCTGGACGGAGTCAGCGGTGCCGGAAAAAGCACAGTCCTGGGTGTCCTGGCGGGCCTTATCGGGCCGGGTCCCAGCGCATCCGTGACCGGCACCGTAACCGGCGTGGCAACGGGTACCGTGGCCTGGGTGCCGCAACGCCCTGTAATGGTGGCCGACACCGTGCAGGAGGAGATGGAGCTGTACCTTGGCCGGGAACGGACAGCGGATACCGCACACGCTGTGGCGAGCATCCTGCGGAGGGTCTCAGCGGACCACCTCGCCGCCAAGCACCCTGCCGAACTCAGCCCGGGGGAGTTGCGCCGCGTGGCCCTTGCCCGTGGTCTGGCCCGGCTCGAGTCCGGTGCTACCGTGCTGCTTCTGGACGAGCCCACCGCACATTTGGACCACTACTCAGCCAGCGTTGTCCGCTCGGCCATCACGTCCCTTAGAGGCTCTGCCACCGTAATCCTGATAGCACACGACTCCGGCACCAGGGCGCTCGCCGACCACGTTGTCCGGGTGGAGCACCTAACCGCAGCGAAGGGGCCCGCCGACGTAGCGGAACGAAGTGCTGCATCTACCCCGGCCGTCGGTTCAACCACCACGTATCAGTCCTCCCGTGCTGTCACAGCCGAGGCGAACGCAGGCGGCCTGGAAGCGCAGAACGGGGCCCTCCACACAGCCTTCAACCAGGGATGGCTTCCCAACGTGGAACGGCTCGCACTGGTCCTCCGGCCGGTTCAGGCCAAGTTCGCCGCGGCGGGCTTGGTGGGAGTCCTCGCCGCACTTTTCGCGGTCGCCCTGTCCGGCCTGTCAGGGTGGCTCATCATCCGGGCCAGCGAACAGCCACCCATTCTCTACCTCCTGGGAGCGATTGTTGGTGTGCGTTTCTTCGGCATCGGCAGGGCCGTCCTTCGCTACTGCGAGCGTCTGCTGACCCACGACGCCGTCTTCGCTGCGATGACACGCCTGCGCGGGGCGCTCTGGGCCACCCTGAGCCGCCGTGCACTCTCACTTCGCCGTCTTCTGCAGGGTGGCAACGTCCTGGGCTCGATCGTGGACGACGTGGACAGGCTCAGGGACCTTCTCCCGAGGGTCGCGCTCCCGCCGTTGACTGCCGCGGGCGTCGGCGCTGCGGCCATCGTCGCGACTGCCATGGTGTTGCCCGTTGCCGTGCCCGCCGTCGCCTCTGCCACCGTAGCGGGACTCATTGTTGCGCCGCTCCTTGCCGTACTCGCTGACCGGAACGCCGCCAAGGCCGAACAACAGCTGCGCTCGGTGGTGCTCCGCGGTGTTGCGGCCGCCCTCGATGCCCGCGCCGAACTAACCGCCAACGGGGTGGCCGGACGCATCCTGACCGCACTCAGGGACAAGGATCGTGCCGCTACTGTTTCGGCGCAACGTTCTGCCTGGGCGGAAGGTCTCGGCCAGGCCGTCACCGTCCTGGCCTGCTCGTTCGCTGCCCTGTGGGCGGCACTCCTGGGCGCTGAATCCGTTCAGGATGGTTCCGCCGCTCCTGCCCTGGTTGCCGTGATTGTGCTCATGCAACTGGCCCTTGTGGAGCCTTTTGCGGCAACCGTTTCCGCCGTCCGCCAAGGCCCTGCGCTCGCAGACGTCCTGGGGCGGGTAGCAGCTACCGGCGCGTTGTCCGCCCCCGCCGATGCGGACAACGCAGATCACGACGCCGGTACGCACCCTTTGCCTGACCGCGATGGCAAGGCGGGGCTGGAGTTGAATGGAATTGCCGCAGCATGGCCAGATGGCCCCGCGGTGTTCTCAAGAGTTACCGCTGAGGCCGGGCCAGGCCGATGGCTGGCAGTCACCGGCCCGTCGGGAGCCGGCAAATCGACGCTGCTTTCCGTCCTGCTGGGCTTCCTTCCTGTGAAGGAAGGCAGGGCAATGCTCACGGGGACAGCGGCGTGGTGTCCACAGGAAGCCCACCTCTTCGACTCCACCATCCGGGGTAATCTCCTCCTGGCGAGGCCCGCGGCGAAGAAGCCCAACGAACAGGAAATGCACCAGGCCTTGAAGGACGTGGGACTTGACGTGTTGGTGGACTCTTTGCCGGAAGGGCTCGACACGCGTATTGGATCAGCCGGGGCATTCCTCAGCGGTGGTGAGCGGCAGCGCCTCGCGATGGCCAGGACACTCCTGACGGGCGCGCGTGTACTGTTGCTGGATGAGCCTACGGCGCACCTTGACGCTGCAGCTGCACGCGAGATGATGGCCACCCTTCGCCGGGGTTTGCGGAACGTCACGGTGGTGTTGGTGACGCACAACCCCGAGGACATCGATCCAGCCGATGCCAGGCTTGAACTCCCCAGCGCGGCTGAACTGGTGAGAGTGCCTACTCCCCAGTAGCCTGTTGGCATGCCTTCTGAGGTTCCACCCCTGATTCAGCCCGTTGCCAGCCAAACCGGCTTGCAGTGGCGGCCTGCCACAACTGCGGACCTCGACAACTGGGCGGAACTGATCGCCCGGACTGCCGCCGTCGAGCATCCTGTCTGGTTCGAAAAGCGTGGCGACCTCGTCCACGTCCTGGAGTCCACCAAAAATGATCCCAGGACCAACACGCTTCTGGGATTCGATGCGGATGGCGTTGCCCGCGCGTACGGGAGAATCACGAAGAACCCAGGAGGGGACAAGGCGCTCGGCATGGGCTGCGTGGACCCGGACTGGCAACGCCGAGGCATCGGCTCAGCAGTCCTTGCCTGGCAAGAGGCACAGACACGCATCCGGTTCCAATCCGACGCCGCGGAAGGAGCCATCACCGCCCCGCCACGTCTTCGCATCAGGACCGAGGAACAGCACCGTCACCAGGCGCAACTGCTGAAAGCCAAGGGCTACGGCATCGTCCGCTGGTTCAATGAGATGCACCGGCCCTTGTCCATACCCGCGCCCGACACCAGCCTCCAACCGGGACTTGAGCTGCGGACGTTGGATGCCTCCCTCCACGAACCGGTTCGCCTTGCCCACAACGATGCCTTCAGGGACCACTGGGGAAGCGAGCCACGCGACGAGGAATCATGGCGGTTCACCGTTGAGGAACCCACAGCACGGCCCGATTGGAGCGCCGTGGTGGTTGATTCCGCGACTGGCGAGGTAGCAGGATACCAACTCGCCAGCTACGATCCCGATGCTGCAGCGGACAGGGGATTCAAGGAGGGCTATACGGAACTCCTTGGTGTGCGGCGCGCCTTCCGTGGAAGGGGAATAGCGCAAGCCCTTCTGGCCGACGCCCTGCGGCGTTTCGCGGACGCAGGCATGGACATTGCGTCACTCGATGTGGATTCCGCCAATCCCACGGGCGCGCTGGCTCTCTATTTGCGCATGGGCTACAGCCCCGTGAACCGGAGCATGACGTGGGAGAAGACGCTATAGCCAGTCGCGCTTAGCCGTCAACGTCGTGGAGGTGATGGACAACATCGTGCAGGAAGTACTGCGAGAACGTGAGCACAGTGAATTCAGAACCGTTGCTTCGCCGCCCTGTACGCTGCCATTCATCCTGCACCACCCGTGCGAAGGACTCCGCGATCTGCTCACCTTCCGCGATCAACTCGTCAGAGACGGTCCGGGGGTCCGAACGTCCATATTCGCCGTCGATGGCCGCTTGGTCCTGATCCCAATTGGCAAATTCGGCGTTGTCATCACTCAGCATCAGGTTCAGCCTCTTATCGAAAAGGCTGAAGACATCGCGCACGTGGCATGCATACTCCAGGGGAGACCACGTGTGATCGTTCGGGCGTACTGCGACGTCCTCGCGGCGCAGGACGGCGCGCCACCTCGGAAGCATATTGAGCACAGTGCCCGGGACAGTGGAAGGCGTCACGGTGGAGGCGTCAAAGCCGCATTCGGGGCAGGGCCTTGAAAGCACCCATGTCCAGTCTTTTTCGTCAGGGATGATCGGCATGTCGCCAGTCTAAGGGGTCACCGCTGGCAATCTCAGGCAAGGGGTAAAACCTGCATCTGTTTGCCACTGACTTCGTTGCCGCCCAGGAGTAAAGTTCGCTCCGGGGAGAGAGTCGGAAAGAGAAAAACATGCTCAAGGATCAGCAAGTGGGTGCCGTTCTTCCGGCATCGGATATTGCCCGGGCCCGCGCGTACTACAGCGAGAAACTCGGACTCGAACCAGAAAATCCAGACGCCGAGGACAACCTTCAGTACAGGTGCGGAGACGGGACCGGATTCTTCATCTACCAAACATCCAACGCAGGGACCGCCAAGAATACCCAGATGGGCTGGATGGTCAGTGACGTCGCGGCCACGATGGAAGAACTCCGCGGGAAGGGTGTCAAGTTCGAGGACTACGATTTCCCGGGCCTGAAGACTGAAAACGGCATTGCTACGATGCCGGACGGAAGCGCAGCAGCTTGGTTCCTGGACTCAGAGGGAAACATACTGAGCATCAACCAAAACGGCTAACCCAGCCGGAAGTGGCCTGACAGGGGCAGCTTGCCAGGCTAAGGCAAGAAGCAGGGCCGGCGGTCTGCAACCGCCGGCCTTGTTACTGTTCCCGTGCCGTCGTTGGCCGCTGGCTTACTCGGCAGACACTGACGTTTCAGCCCAGGCCATGCTCGGACCGATCGCCTCCACTGGCTGGGACAGCGGCACGCCCGACCCGTCCCTGCGGCCGTGCTCGTGCGGCAGTGCCCTGGCAACACCGGCGGCCGATGACGCCTTTGCCGGCCCGTGTCCGGCCCACGCAAGGAGCAGGGTGTCTTCGCCCTTGAGGAAGCGATGCACGCGGACACCGCCGGTGGCGCGCCCCTTGGACGGATACTCTTCGAATGCCGTCACCTTCGCGGTCCCCGGGGCCGTGCCCGGCAGCGCGCCATTGGTTCCTGCAATAGTGACAACGACGGCGGCTGGATCGTCTGCGCGGACGGTACCGAAGTGGATGACTTCGTCGCCATCGGCGAGCTTGATGCCCGCCATGCCACCGGCGGTCCGGCCTTGCGGACGCACGTTCGACGCACTGAACCGCAGCAATTGGGCCTGCTTGGTCACGAAGACGAGTTCGACGTCGTCCTCCTGCGCGGGTTCCACGGCAAGAACGGTGTCCTTGTCCTTAAGGGAAATGATTTCCCAGTCCTCACGGTTCAGCGGGTACTCCGGCTGAACACGCTTCACTACGCCCTGTACGGTTCCGATGGCAAGGATGGCATCCAACGGAACAAACGCAACCAACGTCTCGCCCTTGACCAGGGTGATGAAATCCTTGGCCGGCACTCCACCGGCCAGGTTTGGAAGGCCGCTTACAGGGGGTAGGACAGGCATGTCCATGACCTGTAGGCGCAACATCCGGCCCAGGGAAGTGACGGCGCCAATCTCACCTCGAGCCGTGGTTTTCACCACAGAACGGAAGACGTCGTGCTTCGCGCGCGGACCAGCCTCGGCCAGTGGTTCCTGATTGGTTGTCCGTGCGATCTGTCCGGACACGCTGAGGAGGGCCCAGCAGGGGTCGTCCGGGATTTCGAGCGGAAGGGCTGCGGCCTTGCCCTTGGGTCCCGGTACCGCAGCCGCTAGGGCCGCGGCGACCGTGGGTGAGACTGCCTCGGACTCCAGGAGCACGGTGCGTCGGGGAGTACCGTATTTGGTGGCGATTTCGGCAAGCTCACCGGAAACGAGGTCGCGGAGCAGCTCGTCGGAGCCAAGGATGGCCTCCAACGCTTCGATCTCGCGGCGCAGCTCGTCCTGCTCCTTCTCCAATTCAAGGCGGGAGTACTTGGTCAGCTGCCGTAGGCGCAGTTCCAGGATGTAGTTGGCCTGGATCTCGGTGAGGTCGTAGATGGACATCAGCCGTTCACGGGCTGCGGAAGCTTCATCAGAGGAGCGAATGATCTGGATGACTTCGTCGATATCGACGATCGCGATCAGGAGGCCCTCCACCAGGTGCAGACGGTCCTTCTTCTTGCCCAACCGGAAAGCCGTCCGCCGCCGGACCACGTTCAGACGGTGGTCCACATAAACCTGCAGGAGCTGCAGCAGGCCAAGAGTCTGCGGCTGGCCGTCAACCAAGGTGACATTGTTGATGCCGAAGGAATCTTCCATGGGCGAATAGCGGTACAGCTGCTGGAGGACGGCGTTGGGGTTGAAACCGTTCTTCAGCTCGATGACCAGGCGCAGGCCATGGTTGCGGTCCGTGAGGTCCACCACATCGCTGATGCCGGTCAACTTCTTGGCGTTGACGGCGTCCTTGATCTTCTCGATGACCTTTTCCGGGCCAACCATGTAGGGCAGCTCCGTCACCACGAGGCCTGTGCGGCGCGCAGACAGCTGCTCCACTTCCACCTTGGCGCGTGTCTTGAAGGAACCACGGCCCGTGGCATAGGCGTCACGGATGCCGTCCAGGCCCACGATGCGGCCTCCCGTGGGAAGGTCCGGACCGGGGACGAACTTCATGATGTCATCCAGCGTGGCATCCGGATTTGCGATCAGGTGGCGCGCGGCGGCAATGACCTCAACAAGGTTGTGCGGAGCCATGTTGGTGGCCATGCCCACTGCAATGCCCGTAGTGCCGTTAACCAACAGGTTGGGAAACGCTGCAGGAAGGACGTCAGGCTGCGTCAATTGGTTGTCGTAGTTGGGGACGAAATCCACCACGTCTTCGTCAAGGTGGTCCGTCATCGTCAGCGCGGCGGCGGCCAGGCGCGCCTCCGTATAACGCGGGGCGGCAGGACCGTCGTCGAGCGATCCAAAGTTGCCGTGGCCGTCAATCAACGGCAGGCGGAGGGAAAAGTCCTGGGCCATACGCACCATGGCGTCATAGATCGCGGCATCACCATGCGGGTGGAGCTTTCCCATGACTTCGCCCACGACGCGCGCACTCTTGACGTGGCCACGGTCCGGACGCAGGCCCATGTCCGCCATCATGTACAGGATGCGGCGCTGAACCGGTTTCAGGCCATCACGCGCGTCCGGGAGGGCGCGCGAATAGATCACCGAGTAGGCATACTCCAGGAAGGAGCCTTCCATCTCGGAAGTGACGTCGATGTCGACGATGTTCTCGGTGAAGTCGCCGAGGGGCTCGCCTTTGCGTGCGGAAGTTTGGCTGCGGGCCATGGGGTCGGTGGATCCTTAAAGATGTACTGCGGATGTTTTAGCTAGGCTAAGCCTATGGTGGATCAGCCCGACGTCGGCATTTATCCGGAATATTGGGAAGCCGATGTCGTCCTGCGGGACGGCGGAACAGCCCACATCCGCCCCATCCGGCCCCAGGATGCCGATGCCCTTCAGGCCTTCCACGCCGGGCAATCGCAGGCTTCCATCTACATGCGGTTCTTCTCCTTCAAGCCCAAGCTTTCCGGCAAGGAAGTGCGGCGCTTCACCGAAGTGGACCATGTGAACCGGGTGGCATTCGTCATCACCATCGGCGGTGAAATCATGGGCGTTGGCCGCTACGACCGGCTCGATGACCCCACGGAGGCGGAGGTCGCCTTCAACATTTCCGACGCCCATCAAGGGCGCGGCATCGGCTCGATCCTCCTTGAACACCTGGCGGCTGCCGCCCGCGAAAACGGCATCCGCCGCTTTACAGCCGAAGTCCTGCCGGAAAACCGCAAGATGTTGATGGTATTCGCCGACGCCGGCTACGACCTCAAACGCCAGTTTGACGACGGCGTGGTCAGCGTCGAGTTCAATATCGACCCCACCGAGAAATCGCGGGCCGTCATGGAATCGCGTGAGCACCGCGCAGAGGCGCGCAGCGTGCGCGACCTACTGGCGCCGTCGTCGGTGGCTGTCATTGGGGCCAGCCGCAAGTGGGGGACAGTAGGCTACCAACTCCTGGAACACATTATTGAGGGTGGCTTTGAGGGCCCCGTCTATGCGGTCAACCCGGAGGCCTTCGAGCTCGCCGGCATGATCTCCTTTGCACGCTTATCGGAGATCCCCGGGCCCGTGCAGCTGGCGATCATCGCAGTTCCCTACGAGGAAGTTCCCAAAGTAGTGGACGAGTGCGCAGCAGCAGGCGTCAAGGGAATCGTGGTGGCAACCGCCGGATTTGCCGATGACGGCGAGAGGGGCCTTGCGCGCCAACATGAGTTGGTGCGGCGCGCCCGGGCCAATGGCATGCGGGTGATTGGGCCCGAGTCCCTGGGGATACTGAACACCCATCCTGCTGTATCCCTGAACGCCTCGATGGCTCCGAGCATGCCGCCCCGCGGGGGACTGGGCCTTTTCAGCCAGTCTGCCGCCGTGGGTGTTGCCGTCTACGCGGCGGCCAGGCGGCGCCGGTTGGGTCTGTCCACATTTCTCAGCGCCGGGAACCGCGCGGATGTCTCGGGCAACGACGCCATGCAGTACTGGGAGGACGACGCCGATACTTCCGCTGTGGGGCTCTACCTCGAGTCAATCGGGAATCCCCGTAAGTTCTCCCGGCTTGCCCGCAGGCTGTCCCGGAGCAAACCAGTGATCGTCGCAAAATCCGATGTCACGGGCCTCCGCCTTCCGCCCGGACATGAAGTCCGGACCACTCAGGCACCCGCCGCCGCAGTGGACGCAATGATGAGGCAGGCAGGGGTCATCAGGGTGGGAACCATCGAGCAATTGATGGACATCGCCCAGATCGTCTCCTCCCAGGCATTGCCCGACGGCCCCGGCCTCGCTGTCTACTCCAATTCCGTCGCCTTGGCCAAGGTCGTCGCTGACAGTGCGGGACCCCTTGGGCTTGATGTCAACCGGATGGTGACGGACGTGGACCTCGACGCCGGCATGTCGCTCGCCCTTCCAGCGCTCCGGGAGAGCCTGCAGGCAAGCCTCGCCGACGAATCTGTAAACGCCATCGTGGCCGCACTCCTGCCGGCACGCGGACTCACAGTAGAAGCGCTGGCCGGTGTCCTGGCCGAGTGCGCGGCGGAGGCCGGCAAGCCTGTGGTGGCTGTGTTCACAGGCATTCTGGACCCCTCCATCCCCGTGGAAGGAATGGTAGGCAGCGCCGATGGTCCGTTACTCCCCTGTTATTCAAATGCAGGTGCCGCCGTAGGCGCCCTGGCCGCAATCGTCCGCTACGCCCAATGGCTGGATCGCGACCAAGGCCTTTTTGTCGAGCCCGGTGGCTGCGACGCCGAAGGGACCCAGGAAACCCTGGCCAGGATGCTGACCGGCGTGACAGGCGAGAAACTCCGCAAGCTCGACGCCGGTGCTGCCGCAGAATTACTCGCTGGCTACGGTATTGCCGTGGTGCCGACAATCGGCTTCGGAACACCAGAGGAAGCTGTTGAAGCAGCCGAACGTGTGGGCTGGCCAGTGGTTCTGAAGACCACAGATCCCGCCCTGAGGCACCGTTTGGACCTGGGCGGCGTCCGGTTGGACATCCAGGATGCAGACTCCTTGCTGCAGAACATCGCACAAATGAAGCGGGCACTGGAACCTTACGGTTCGCCATCCCTTGAAGTTCAGGCAATGGCCCCAGTAGGCCAGGCGTGCACGTTCCGCGCCATGGAGGATCCCTTGCTGGGCCCAGTGGTGTCATTCGGTTTGGCAGGGGATGCAGTGAATCTGCTGGACGATTGGGCGCACCGAGTCCCACCGTTGTCGGCGGCTGACCTGCACGACCTCATCCGCTCACCTCGGGCCTCCAGGAAACTGTTCGGCTACCAAGGCCTCCCCGCCGTGGACGTGCCTGCCCTTGAGGACATCGCCGCCAGACTGGCCAAACTCAAGGATGACCACCCCGGAATTGCCTTGGTGGAGTTCAACCCTGTGCTCGCCGGCCCTGCCGGTGCAACGATTCTGGGCGCCGATGTGTGGATAGGAAACGCGGCCAGGCGCACCGACAGCGCTCGCAGGGCAATGCGTGGATAGGCGCTTCCTGCACGCCAGCGACCAGCCCAGTGGCGAAGCCGGCAGTTAGGAAGTCCCCAGTGGATCTGTGAAAATGGGTGAATGAGCACCCAGTCTCCGACGCCTCAGTCCCGTCCGTCCAATGCCGGGCCCCACAGCGCCCATAACCACAGCTTGCAGGGACAGAGCCTGGACCAAGCGCTCCAACAGGCTGGTTTCTACCCCCGGCTGGTGGCCGACGTCGTGGATGACGCCTTGGATGGCCGCGATTGCTTGTCACACCTGGTGCACCTTGAGACGCACTTTGATCGCGCCGAAGTTCGCCGTCACATCACCGTGCTGGTGCTCACGGAAGACATGTTGGTGATCACCCACGTTGACGATCAGCAGTTGGATGAAGCCGGGGAACAGATCGTCGCCCAGATTTCCACGGAGTCAGTACCTGTGGCGCAGATCCGTTCTGTGGTCCTTAGCTACATGTATTCGCAGCCGCAGGACTACAAGCCGTCGGATCCCGTTCGGGAAATGACGGTGTCCATTGCCTGGTCCGGTGGGCAGCGCCTGGACATGGGCCCGGCAAGCTGCGGTGATCCGCAGTGCGAAGCGGACCACGGCTACACCGGAACCATCGCGCAGGAGGACATCGTCCTGCGCATCAGTGCCGAAGCGGACGGCCTCCAAGCGGTCCAGGACGCCAAGGTCTTCGCACGCGCCCTTCGGGCCGTGAACACGGCAAATCCCACACCCGTCCCACACACCGGCATCCCCGCGCCGCGGCCACGTTCGGGGGTCTTCAGCAACCGCTTGAGCCGCGGACACCAGCGTTGAGGGTGACTGCACAGGAGCACACGCAGCCAACGTCCGGTACCGCGCCGGCCTCCGACCTCCCTGCGCCACCGCTTTTTGGGAGCAGATCGATCGCCGAAGTCTTCACCAGTGCTGCCGCGAGCATGGGCATCCCCGGATTTGCCAACCAGCTTCACCTGCCGGCCGCGCAACGTGTATGTGTAGTCCTCGCCGATGGCCTGGGCCGCAGCCTGCTCAAGCAAAAGGCTTCGCATACACCGTTCCTGCGTTCCATCCTGTCCGGCGGACAGGGCAGCGTCCCCAACTGGATTGATTCGGCTTTTCCCAGCACCACCGCGGCTTCACTGGCAAGCCTGGGTACAGGGCTTCCCGCCGGGCAGCACGGCATGGTGGGCTATGACGTCCTGGATCCTTCCCAGGACAAAGTCGTGAACCTGCTTGGCAACTGGGACGCCCACGTGGACCCTGCGCGTTGGCAGCCGCACGCTACCGTGTTCGAACGCATAGCTGCCGAAGCCGACGTCGTCACCGTGAGCCTCCCGCAGTTCGGCAGTTCCCCGATGACGCAGGCAGCCCTCCGGGGCAGCCGTTTCGTGGGCGGCACAAGCCTGCATGCGCGCACAGCCGCCGCAGCAGAGGCAATGTCCGGTGGTGGCCGCTCCCTGATGTACTTCTATGTCAACGAGTTGGACAAAGCCGGTCATCGCTACGGCTGCCAGTCCGACCGCTGGGAACACCAACTTGAAGAGCTCGACTCCACTGTCAAGAGACTGTCCGCCACGCTGCCCCCGGGAACCACCATCGTCCTGACCGGGGATCACGGAATGCTGGACGTTCCCGAGTCCCAGCGCATTGACTACTCAGCTGATGCTTCACTCGTTGCAGGGGTCCGCCACACTGCAGGCGAGCCCCGCATGGTTCATCTTTACCTTGAACCGGACGTTACCGATCCGCAGCGCGAGTCCCTGATCTCGGCGTGGCGTACTCGTTTTGGCGAACGCATCTGGGCCTTCACCCGCGAGCAGGCGATAGGCGCTGGCTTGTTCGGTGATGTCCAACCAGAGGTGGCACCGCGGATCGGTGATGTGATGATCGCCGCCCGGGATACCTTGGCCCTTTACGATACCCGCAGGGTCCGTCCAGCATCGCTGGAAGTAGTCGGCCAACATGGTTCCTTGACGAAGGCGGAACGCGAAGTGCCGTTCCTTTGCTTCCCCGCGGCCGGTAAAAAGGGAAAACGTGGCTGAACTGGTCTTCTTTTCAGGCACCATGGACTGCGGTAAGTCCACTCTCGCTCTGCAAATGGATTACAACCACCGTGCGCGGGGCAGGGGCGGCGTACGTTTCAGCTGCAATGACCGTGCCGGTGATTCGAGGATCTCCAGCAGGTTGGGCCTACAGACCGACGCCGTCGAGGTCCGGACCGATACTGATTTCTGGGACGAAGTGGTTGTACGCCGGACCAGTGGGCTCCGCGTGGACTACCTGATCTGTGATGAAGCCCAGTTCTACTCCGCTGCCCAAGTGGAGCAGTTGGCGCGCCTGGTGGATGAGATGGAGGTGGACGTCTTCGCGTTCGGGATCACCTCGGACTTTCGCACCACCCTGTTTCCCGGCTCCCAACGTCTGATCGAACTCGCCGACAAAGTACAGGTACTGCAGGTCGAGGCACTGTGCTGGTGCGGGCGCAGGGCAACTCAAAATGCCCGAACGGTAGACGGCATCATGGTGGTGGAAGGGGACCAGGTCATGGTTGGCGATGTTGCTCCCCGGACTGCCGGTGATCTCCCGGGCGTGGGCGATCAAGTTCATGCAGGGGAAGTTGTTGGCCACGAACCCGTGGTTGGCTATGAGACATTGTGCCGGCGCCATTACATGCGCCGCGTGACAGCCCACGGGGCCAACCTGATGGCCGGCGGAGACCAAACTCTTCCGTTCGACGTCGATGCCTGCCTCTGGCCGGGAGCCGGTTCCGGCACTGGCTTGACGCCGCGTTAGGGAGTAGTGGCCGCGGTGGAGGCTAGTCGGCGCGGCAGGCGCTAGTCGCCGCGGGCGCCGAAGACAATCTCGTCCCAGCTGGGGATACTTGACCGTTTTGGACGGGAGGGCTGGCGCTCTACGGCTGCCTCAGTGTCCTTGTGCGTGTTATGGTCCCCGGCATCAAGGGATGTCTTGTCCTCTGCTGCTGTCTCTGAATGCGATGCAGCACGATCAGACTGTGCTTGCGGGGTGGTGGCTCCACCAAGCAGTTCATCCAGCCCTGCCCGTTGCGTCTGGGTGGTCCCGGAATCGATTCGATCCGCATCTTTGGGATCAGGAGCGCTGGCCGCCCCCGGCTTGCGATCGGTTAAGGAAGTGACGGGCCGCAATGGGCTGGCGACAACGGTGATTTCGCGCGTCTCCGTGCTGACGCCGTCGTGGAGTTTCAGTGAGTCGTCGTCGTCTGAGTCATGGTTCCGGGGCGCGAGGCTTAGCCGGGACAGCATGGACGGACGTCCTTCCTTCCGCGGAGGCTCAGCCACAGGAGAAGCTTCTGGTTCTGGTTGATCCCCGGCGGGTTCCTCGGCCGGGTGTTGATCTTCAACGCCGGAACGTGGGTGGGCTGCGGGAACGTTGCTGAGCAGGACGGCCAAGGCGTCGTCGCCGTCTTCGTCCACGCCCAGGCGCTGCCCCCGGCGTGAGCGGAGCATTTCCAGGAGGCTGTCGGATTCCTTCGCAGACGCGCGCGCCGCGGTTTCGGCGTCGGTCTCGAAGTCGAAAGGGCGGTCCGAGACGGCGGCAAGCCGGCGTGCCGGAACGGGCCCGTCCAGAGGCTCCAACTCACTGAGCTGCTGAGCCCAGCGGTTGGCGTTCTGCAGGGATTTCCGCTGCGGACTGAACGTCCACATCGCCGGTGGCTCCTCGCCGATGCTTCCGTGCGTACCGGGGACCGCTTCAAAGCGCGCGACGACGGTCCAGGAACCGTCCGATCGGCGCCAGGAGTCCCATTCAACCGTTGAAGAATCGATGCCGTGCGCGGACAGGCGGTGGGCCACCATTTCGCCGAGGGTCGCTGGATTGTCGCCAAAGGCGGAGCGATAGATGTCCTGGCCTGGGGCCGGAGAAGCTACTTCAATGTTTCTGGCCTGCTGCGCAACGTACTCACGCTCGGCCAGGACAGGGCCTTCGTAGCGCTGCACGTTGGCAAGGGGCAGACCGGACAACTCCGCTACTTCAGCCGCCGTGGCTCCACTGCGGATTCTGGACTGAATATCCCTGGGGGACATGGCAATCGGGCTGTTTGACGCCCGCGCAGCGACCTGGGCGGGGGTCCTGCTCGTCGCGGCACGAAGTGCCTCGTCGATCGGAAGCTGGAACATCGCACCGCCGGGTCCGCTCAGGAGCAGATGCCCGCCGTCGTCGTGGACGCCTACCAGCCGTAGATCCTGCATAACACCCTCCACCACATGGCATAACTGACATTCGAAACTCTGCCACCCCCATTGCCCTTTTCCTACTAGGACAAAGGGCGTGCCGTGATATTCCGGCGAAAATGGCAGATTGCTGGGCGGATCCTTCCCCGCAATCCGAGCGCAATTTGCCGCCTCTGGACAATCGCCGGGCATGGGAGGACAATCTGGCCGATATCGGGCACAAATCCGGGGCGTCCGGCGTTACACCCTTAGACCGGCGGCGGGCAGTAAAATTCGCCAGGCCGGAATCCTACCCGGAGCAAGTACGGAGGACGAAGAAGGACCATGGCCACGGATTACGATGCCCCTCGAAAGACCGAGGAAGACGTCAGTGAGGACTCGATTGAGGAACTCAAGACGCGCCAGTCGGGGAAGCAATCCTCCGCGGTGGATGTCGATGAGACCGATCTTGCCGATGGCTTCGAGCTCCCGGGAGCGGACCTCTCCGGGGAAGAGCTCCTCATTCAAGTCATGCCACCACAGCCTGACGAATTCACATGCTACAACTGCTTCCTTGTGAAGCACCGCTCCCAGATCGCCACCGAGAGGGACGGACACCTGTACTGCACGGAATGCGAGAGCTAGCAGTATCAGCGCCTTCAGGAGCCAGGCACGGGGCGGAACTGGTGCCGGCCGGGCGCAGCGTTAATGCCCGCCGTGCGCAGCGTTAATGCCCGCCCAGTCGCTAATTCCCGCCCAGCGCAGCGACGAGTTCATCCGGCCTGCGCGAAGACACCAGCCAGTAGGGCGTACGATCGGCGGGATCGGTGATCTCGATTTTCACTACGGCATCTATCCACCCGCGGAAGCACATGTAGGCGAGGCCATTGAGGCGGGTTCCACGTTCGGCGGTGGCCTCACCTTTTTTGAACGCCTCGGTGGTGCCGACGAATTTGCGGTCGATGGTGGCTCGCCCCACCCTAAGGCTGTCCCGCGTAACGGTGATGGTGGGTGTTGTGACCACCAACAGGGTAGTCATGACGGCCAGAAGCACTAGGGCGGCGATGAGGCCCGCGGCGGCACTGATGGGTGCGAACATCAGGATTCCAGCGCTCGAGAGGCCCACGACGACAACCCAGATCCAGATGGTCGGCCATAATTTCTCGGTGAACAGCACCTCGGAGGCGGTATTCCGGGCAGGCATGGGGGCGGACTGGTCAGACGTAGGCATGGGTCCAGCTTATCGGCCCTTGGACCGGCTATATGCCCGGAGTGCCCGCATGGATGTGCCCCACGTAGAATGAACCACTGTGAGCAACGAGACCGCAGTATTCAGTAATGACACCACCGCAGCGTATGGCGCGCCCACTTTGGACGTTCAGCTGAAAATGCTCGACGCCGGGCTGGAAGCACCGTCCTACGCGCACCCGGGCGATGCCGGCGCGGACCTGCGGGCCCGCGAGGACGTGAAACTTGCCCCTGGGGAACGGAAATTGGTTCCGACGGGCGTTTCGATTGCCCTCCCGGATGGCTTTGTGGCACTGATCCACCCGCGGTCCGGACTCGCGACCAAACATGGCCTCACCGTTGTCAACGCACCCGGGACTGTGGACGCAGGCTACCGCGGCGAAATCGCGGTCACCTTGTTGAACACTGACCAAAACCAGGCCATTGAGCTCAAGCGCGGCGATAGAATTGCCCAAATGGTGATTCAGCGCGTCGAGTACGCACGCTTCGTGATGGTTGATGATCTATCCGACTCCGCCCGCGGTACGGGCGGCTTTGGTTCCACTGGCGGATTCAACGCACCGGTGGCCTGATAACCCACGGGGTTGCGGTTTACTTGGGGATAGACCACTACTAAGGAGACAACCCAATGCTTTTTGGGCGCGGTAAAAAGTCCAAGGCCGAGCGGCTGGAAACCGCTGGCACCGTCGAGGAAAACGACGCGGCTGAGGCAACAGCCCCTGCAACCGGCCCGTCCGGTACCAAGGGTGATTTCCGGCTTGGCAAAGGTCCTTGGGACATCGATGAGATCGAGGACCGCGACGGATACGTGGACCTCGGCGCTCTGCTGATCGCACCCTCCGACGGACTCCAGCTGCGGCTGGAGGTGGAAGAAGCTACCCAGCGCGTGGTGGCTGTGACCATGGACCTGGCTGGCTCAAGCCTTCAGCTCCAGGCGTTCGCTGCTCCGCGTTCGGAGGGTCTGTGGGACGAGATCCGCGAGCAGATCGGCCAATCCGTAGCCAGCCAGGGTGGCGAGACAGAAGAAGTAGCTGGAACGTTTGGCACGGAACTCGTCGCCAAGCTCCCCGCGGAAGCTACGGACGGCAGCCGGGGTTTCCGCGCTGCCCGCTTCATGGGCGTGGATGGTCCCCGGTGGTTCCTGCGTGGTGTCCTCGGCGGCGAAGCCGCACTGGACCGGGACGCTGCGGCTGCCTTGGAGGAGCTCTTCCGGCGAGTAGTGGTTGTCCGCGGCGACAATCCGATGCCTCCGCGCGAACTCTTGCAGCTGCGTCTGCCCAAGGACGCTGCCGCCCAGGCTCCATCCCACGTTCCCGATCCCGGTGCACAGCAAGGCGGTCCTGCCATGCAGCAGCCGGAGCGGGGACCGGAGATCACCCAGATTGGCTGATAAGCCCGGCTCGCCAGGACCGGCAGGCCAGCAGTCTCCGCCAGTGGGGGTTCGTGATCTCCCTGCCCGCGGCAGGGCCACCTGCACTGGATTCATCGAGTCTGTCACGCATCAGCCGCCAAGTGAGCAACCCTTCTTTTCAGCAGTTGTGGTGGATGCGTTGGAGCACAGTTTCCAGCCCTCTGTTGGTGGCGGGGGAGTTAAAAGGCCTTATGCACGGTTGCGCGTCATCTGGTTGGGCAGGAACCGTGTACCCGGGATTGAAGCAGGAGTGGAACTGCGCTTGAACGGCATGGTGACGCAAGTGGACGGCCTGCCTGCGATGTTCAATCCACGCTACGAAATACTTTCCCGTCAGGAGCACCTATGACCGTGGCCAATGGATCAGAGCCGAAGGATTCCGCACAGCCTACGCCAGGCAAGAGTGAAGCCACTGCCACAGGATCAGCCAAGACCCCGGCGGTCGAAACCCCGGGGGTCGCGGATTTGGCTGCGGGCTATGCAGAGAAGGCAGGGCTTCAGCGCAACAGTGCCGGCCATGTAGACATGTTGAAGTCTGCCGGGGGAGTGCAAGGCATCGCGGAGAGTATCCTCCCGGGCCTCGTTTTCCTTGTGGCCTTCACTGTAAGCCGCGACTTGACGGTTTCCCTGGTGGCGGCGCTGGCGACGGCGGCAATCTTCACTGTTGTCCGCCTGATCCAACGACGCCCGTTGACGCAGGCACTCGCCGGTGTGGTCGGCGTCGGGATTTCTGCTTGGTTGGCCAACACTACAGGGAAGGCCGAGGACTTCTACGTTCTCGGCTTCTTCACCAACATTGCCTATATCGCGGGCATGGTGCTTTCCATCGTCCTCAAGTGGCCCCTTGCCGGGTTGCTGTTCGGATTCGTCCGTAATGAGGGTCTCGAATGGCGCAAGGATCCCGAACGCCTGCGGGCGTACCAGCTTGGCACCTGGATTGTTGTGGCGGTGCTGGCGCTGCGGCTGGTGGTGCAGGTGCCCCTGTACTTCCTGGGTGAGCCAGGCCTGACGGCCTTGGCTACTACCCGGCTCCTCATGGGTGCACCGCTGTACATCCTTGGCCTGTGGGTGGCCTGGCTTGTTACCAAGCCGGCACCTCAGCCGTCGAAGCCGTCGTCCTCGGCCTGATCCGCAACGTTGGCATCGCCGTCGCGGGGCCCTTGGCCTGCCATCGACGCCGGTGACAACAGGGCGCGCAGGCCGTCCTCTGCCTGGATGGTGGTGACGAAGAACAGTTCGTCGCCACCATCGAGGACATCGTCCCGGCTTGGGGTGATGGGTGCCTGATCGCGCAGGATGGCTACCAAGGTGGCGTCTTCCGGCCATTCGATTGCGCCCACTGTGCTCCCAATGACGTGGGAGTCGTGGGGAACGGTGAATTCCACAATCGAGGCGACGCCGGTCTGCAGAGTCAACAGCCGGACGATGTCGCCGATTTCCACGGCTTCCTCAACCAGGGCAGTCATTAGCTGGGGAGTGTTGACGGCGACGTCCACACCCCATGAGTCATTGAACATCCAGTCGTTCTTGGGGTTGTTGACGCGTCCAACAGTGCGCCCTACGGCGAATTCCGTCTTGGCCAGCAGGGACACCACCAGGTTCACTTTGTCATCACCCGTCGCGGAAACCACGACGTCGGCATCCTCAAGTTTGGCGTCCTGCAGGGTACTGAGTTCGCAGGCATCGCCCACCAGCCAGCGCGCACCCCGAAGGCCGCTGCGGCCAATGACTTCAGGCTTGAGGTCGATGAGCAGGATCTGATGGTTGTGGGCCAGGAGCTCACGGGCAATGGACGAGCCGACGCTGCCTGCGCCAACGATGACAACTTTCACTAAGACTCCTTGGCCGGTGCTTTGGCGAGGACGCGGCTGATCTCCGAGGTCCTGTCCAGGCTCAACATTGCGTGGACGGTATCGCCTTCCTGATAGGCCGTGCCCGGCAGGGGCAGGAGGCCTTCACCAAAACGCGTCAGGAAGGCGACGCGAATCCCCGCGGCAGCTTCAATGGACGTCAGGCTATGGCCGATCCATCCCTCGTGCAGGTCCACCTCTGCCAGGACGAGCCGCCCGGATGGCTCCCGGTAATCGCCGGCGAGGTGCTGTTCGGGAAGGATGCGCCTGAGGACCTGGTCGGCGCTCCAGCGCACGGCAGCTACGGTGGGAATGCCGAGGCGCTGGTAAATTTCGGCGCGTCCGGGATCGTAGATGCGGGCCACGACGTGTGCCACATGGAAAGTCTCACGTGCTACCCGGGTGGCCAGGATATTGGAATTGTCACCACTGGAAACTGCGGCGAATGCGTAAGCCTCTTCCACTCCGGCCTGCTTGAGTGTGTCCCTGTCGAAACCCACGCCGGTGACCTTGCGGCCGGTAAACGTGTTGCGAAGCCTACGGAACGCCCGCTCGTCCTGGTCGATGATGGCCACCGAATGGCCGGCGTCTTCCAAAGTGTGTGCCAGGGTTGCGCCAACACGGCCGCAACCCATGATCACGAAGTGAGCCACCGTGTCTCCTTATGTGTGTTTACCGTGCCGCTGCGTAAGACTTTACCGGTGCGATGGACGTAAGGCGGAGACCGCCGTCATGACATCGCTGGGGATTCAGAGTAGTTTTGCGAAAGTGTTGACAATACTGAATGCTGCGAAGCGTGTGTTGGTGGGCCGGCCAGTCCGGAATGACCGCCTATCCCACACCCTCTTGCCCAAACGCATCGCTTTGCCGATCTTCGCCTCGGACGCCCTGTCTTCAGTGGCCTACGCGCCGGATGAAATCCTGCTGACCCTTGCTCTCGCCGGTGTCAGTGCCGTGGCATTCTCCCCCTTCGTCGGCTTGGCCGTGATGGTGGTGTTGCTCACAGTGGTTGCCTCCTATCGGCAGAATGTGCACGCCTACCCATCGGGCGGAGGCGACTATGAGATCGCCAACGTCAACCTGGGCAAATATGCCGGGCTCACCGTCGCTTCGGCGCTCCTGGTGGACTACGTCCTGACCGTTGCGGTGTCGATGTCGTCCGCCGCCGCCTACCTCACCACGGCGATCCCTTCATTGCACGGGCAACAGGCGATGATCGCGACTGTGGGCGTGATCATTCTCGCCTTGGTCAACCTGCGTGGCATCAAGGAGGCCGGCTCGGTCTTTGCCGTCCCCACCTATATCTTCATGGCGTCCATCCTGGGCATGACCCTCGTGGGCATCTTCCAGGCCCTTACGGGACAACTGGGCCAGGCGCCGTCCGCCAACTTCACCATCGTGCCCCAGGCCGGCTTCGATGAAGGTCTCGTTGGACTCGCCGGTGCGTTCCTGTTGCTCCGTGCGTTTTCCTCGGGCGCCGCGGCCTTGACGGGCGTGGAGGCGATCAGCAACGGCGTGCCCAATTTCCAGAAGCCCAAGAGCAAGAACGCTGCCACAACCCTGCTGTTACTGGGAGCGATCGCGGCCGCCATGCTGGCCGGCATCCTTTACCTCGCCAACGCCACGAAGGTCCACATTGTTCTGGATCCCGCCAAAGAGTTCCTTCTTGATGGCAAGCCGTTGCCCGAGGGCTATATCCAGAACCCGGCCATCAGCCAGATCGCAGACACCATTTTTGGGGCAGGTTCCATCCCGTTTTATATCGTGGTGGCTGCCACCGGCGTCATTCTTGTTTTCGCTTCCAACACCGCTTTCAACGGCTTTCCTGTCCTGGGTTCCATCCTGGCGCAGGACGGCTACCTTCCCCGCCAGCTCCGCACCCGCGGCGACAGGCTGGCATTCAGCAACGGTGTGCTGGCCTTGGCTGCCGGAGCGCTGGTGCTCATCCTTTCGTTCAACGCTGATGTCACCAAGCTCATCCAGCTGTACATCGTGGGTGTCTTCATTTCCTTCACCGCCAGCCAGCTTGGCATGGTCCGCCACTGGGGGCGTGAACTGAAACTGGCGCGGGACAAATCGGTCCGCCGCAGGATCATCAAGTCGAGGACCATCAACATGGTGGGCTTCGGCATGACCGGGCTGGTCTTGGTCATCGTCCTGATCACCAAGTTTGAGCAAGGTGCCTGGATCGCCCTTCTGGCAATGTTCGTGCTGTTCCTCATCATGTGGAGTATCCGGGCACACTATGACAATGTTGCCAAGGAGTTGGCAGTTGACGAGGATTCATCGCCGCGCGCATTGCCTACCCGTGTCCACGCCGTACTGCTTGTTTCGCACGTCCGCAAGCCTGTTTTGCGTGCCCTGGCCTATGCCCGGGCCTCGCGGCCTTCGCGACTCGACGCGGTCACCGTGGATATCAACTCCGAAGAGACAGAACATACCGTCCGGGATTGGGAGAAGCTGGAAATTCCAGTACCGCTCACGGTGCTGGCCAGCCCCTACCGTGAAACCGTGACTCCCATCATGGAGTACATCAAGAACATGAGACGCGACTCACCCCGCGACTTGATCGTGGTGTACATCCCTGAATACGTCGTGGGCAAATGGTGGGAGCAGTTGGTCCACAACCAGACGGCACTCAGAATCAAGACGCGGCTCCACTTTGAACCTGGAGTCATGGTTGCCAGCGTTCCGTGGCAGCTAAAGTCCTCCGAAGAAGCAAAGGCACTGCAGGATACCCAATGACCTCCCACAGCATTTCACCCGTCACTGACACCAGCGGAGGCCAAGGTGCACCCGGCACCGAGCTGACCGTTGACGTTGGCCCTGTCGCGCATGGCGGCCATTTCGTCGCACGCCACGAGGGTCGCGTCATCTTCGTACGCCACGGCATTCCAGGGGAGAAGGTCCGGATTCGATTGACCGACTCCGGCGACTCGTCCCGCTTCTGGCGTGCCGACGTCGTGGAGGTCCTGGAAGCCTCGCCGGACCGCGTGCCGCACTTCTGGAAGCCGGCGGATTCGCTGACGGCCTGGAAGCACGGAAATCCGCCCGTGGGCGGTGCCGAGCTCGGCCACATTTCCCTGCAGCGGCAGCGCGCCCTCAAGGCTGAAGTGCTGTCCGAACAGCTCAAGAGACTCGCTGGCCTGGACCTTGGGGTGGAGGTTGAGGGTGTAGGTGCGAACGACGACGGCGGACTCGGCTGGCGTACGCGCGCCAGCTTTGCTGTGACCCCCAAGGGGCGGCTGGGCATGCACGCCCACCGTTCCGACGTCGTGGTGCCCATCCGGGAGATGCCGTTGGCGCTTCCGGGAATCAACGACCTCAAGCTGTGGGACCTCGATCTCAGCGGGATAGCACGCGTAGAAGTGGCGACGCCTGCCAATGGCTCCAGGCCGCTGGTGCTGCTGGCGCCGGAGGAAACGACCAGTCCCAAGCGGCTGCACAGCGTCCTTTCGCAGTTGCCGAATGACGTCTCCGTAGCGAGCTTCGATCCCGGCAAGGGCCAGGTGCTGCAACTTCGGGGGCGGACCTGGGTGCAGGAATCGGCGGCAGGGCATGAGTACCGTGTGACGGGCGAAGGCTTCTGGCAGATTCATAAGGACGCGCCGGAGACCCTGGTGGACGCGGTGACCGGCTACCTCGCAGGCGGAGGGTATCTCCAACCCGGTGCTGCGGTGGCGGACCTCTACGCCGGTGCCGGCCTGTTTACGGCTCCTTTGGCTGATGCGGTAGGCATTACGGGCTCGGTATTGTCCGTTGAAGGATCGCCCGGCACCAGCCGTGACGCGCGCAAGAACCTGCACGGAGAATCCCACGTTGAGATCGTGCAGGGACGAGTGGAGCGGGTATTGCACCAGCGTCCCCGGAACTTCGATTCCCTGGTCCTTGACCCACCGCGCGTGGGGGCCGGAAAAGCGGTGGTAAACCAACTCATGGCCTCACATCCCCGGGCAATTGCCTATGTGTCCTGTGATCCGGCTTCTTTTGCACGTGATCTGGGTTACTTCCAGCAAGGCGGTTGGCGGTTGGAGTCATTGAGGGCATTCGACCTGTACCCCCACACGCATCACTTGGAGACCGTCAGCCTCATCGTTCCCGCCGGTTAGGCCGGTTATCGCCCGCCACGCCACCGGATGGCGGGCGATACGTGGGGTGCCGCATTTAGTGGAGCTGCCGTGCAGCCGTGCTTGAACGTGATCGATGCCACTACGATGGGCATAGTAGTCCCACATAGCAGCCCCGCTCCGCATGGTTCCGCGCGGGGGACAGGGGTTGACCAACTGAGAGTGCCGCCCGGCTAAGTAAGGTGCGCCTAACTGGCTAGCGGCCAACCACGCGACAAAGATGAAACTGTTGCGAGAGGAGTCCTGCCATGAGCACTGTGGACAGCTTCGGTTCCAAAGGCGTACTGAATGTAGCCGGCACCGATTATGAAATTTTCCGGTTGAACTCCGTAGAGGGCGCAGACAGCCTTCCGTTCAGCCTCAAAGTATTGCTTGAAAACCTCCTGCGGACTGAGGATGGCGCCAATATAACGGCTGACCACGTCCGCGCCCTGGCCGGTTGGGACCCCAATGCGGAGCCCGACACGGAAATCCAGTTCACCCCTGCCCGCGTCATCATGCAGGACTTCACCGGCGTACCCTGCGTTGTAGACCTCGCCACCATGCGCGAGGCCGTGAAGGAACTTGGCGGCGACCCCAAGCGCGTCAACCCGCTGGCACCCGCCGAAATGGTCATCGACCACTCCGTCCAGATCGACGCCTTCGGTAACTCCGGCGCACTGGAGCGCAACATGGAGATCGAATACCAGCGCAATGGTGAGCGCTACCAGTTCCTGCGGTGGGGCCAGACGGCCTTCGATGACTTCAAGGTTGTTCCCCCGGGAACCGGTATTGTCCACCAGGTCAACATCGAGTACCTGGCCCGCACCGTCATGACCCGTGAGATCGACGGCGTGCTGCGTGCCTACCCGGACACCTGCGTTGGAACCGACTCCCACACCACCATGGTCAACGGCCTGGGCATCCTGGGCTGGGGCGTCGGCGGCATCGAAGCAGAGGCTGCCATGCTTGGCCAGCCCGTCTCCATGCTGATTCCGCGCGTTGTGGGCTTCAAGCTCAGCGGCAGCATCCCGGCCGGCGCCACCGCAACGGACGTCGTGCTGACCATCACCGAAATGCTGCGCAAGCACGGCGTGGTGGGCAAGTTCGTTGAATTCTACGGTGAAGGCGTTGCCGCTGTGCCGCTGGCGAACCGCGCCACCATCGGAAACATGAGCCCGGAATTCGGTTCCACGGCCGCTATGTTCCCGATTGACGATGTCACCTTGGAGTACCTGCGCCTGACCGGCCGGTCCGAAGAGAATGTCGCCCTTGTGGAGGCCTACACCAAGGAACAGGGCCTCTGGCACGATCCTTCCCGCGAGCTGCGTTTCTCCGAGTTCCTCGAGCTGGACCTTTCAACGGTTGTTCCGTCCATCTCCGGCCCGAAGCGTCCCCAGGACCGCATTGAGCTGACGGATGCCAAGGAGCAGTTCCGCAAGGACATCCACAACTACGTCGCAATTGAAGACGGTAGCGTGGACGAATCATTGGACGAATCGTTCCCGGCTTCGGATGCTCCGTCCTTCACCCACGCCGACTCGCACACCACGGAAACGGCACGCGTTGTGTCCGCCGCCAACGGTGCGCAGGGCCGTCCGTCCGCACCCGTGCACGTGAAGACCGCAGATGGCCGTGAATTTGAGTTGGACCACGGTGCCGTGTCGATCGCCTCGATCACTTCCTGCACCAACACGTCCAACCCGTCCGTCATGTTGGCCGCTGCGCTGCTTGCACGCAACGCTGTTGACAAGGGCCTGACTGCCAAGCCGTGGGTCAAGACTTCCGTGGCTCCGGGCTCGAAGGTTGTCACGGACTACTACGAGAAGTCCGGTCTTACCCCGTACCTGGAGAAGCTCGGCTTCTACATCGTGGGCTACGGCTGCGCCACCTGCATCGGCAACTCCGGTCCGTTGGAACCGGAGATTTCCGAGGCTATCCAGGCCAACGACCTCTCCGTGACGGCCGTCCTCTCGGGCAACCGCAACTTCGAAGGCCGCATCAACCCGGACGTCAAGATGAACTACCTGGCGTCCCCGCCGCTGGTCATCGCTTACGCCCTGGCCGGTTCCATGGACTTCGACTTCGACACCGATGCCCTGGGCACGGACTCCGAGGGCAACGAGGTCTTCCTGAAGGACATCTGGCCGAACCCCACCGAGGTCCAGGAAGTCATCGATTCCTCGATCGACGAAGCCATGTTCGCCAAGGGCTACGAGGGCGTCTTCGACGGCGACGAGCGCTGGAAGGCACTCGACACGCCTGCAGGCGACACCTTCGCCTGGGCCGAGGACTCCACGTACGTACGCAAGCCCCCATACTTCGAGGGCATGAAGGCACAGCCGGACCCCGTCCAGGACATCCAGGGCGCCCGTGTGTTGCTGAAGCTGGGCGATTCCGTCACCACGGACCACATCTCCCCGGCCGGCTCCTTCAAGTCGGACACCCCCGCTGGCCAGTACCTCCTGGCAAACGGCGTGGAGCGCAAGGACTTCAACTCCTACGGCTCCCGCCGCGGTAACCATGAAGTCATGATCCGCGGTACCTTCGCCAACATCCGCATCAAGAACCAGCTCCTGGACGGCGTCGAGGGTGGCTTCACCCGCGACTTCAGCCAGGAAGGCGCACCCCAGGCCTACGTTTACGATGCCGCGCAGAACTACCAGGCTGCGGGAACGCCGCTGGTTGTCCTTGCAGGCAAGGAATACGGTTCCGGATCCTCCCGTGACTGGGCAGCCAAGGGCACTGCACTCCTGGGTGTCAAGGCAGTCGTTGCCGAGAGCTACGAGCGCATCCACCGCTCCAACCTCATCGGCATGGGCGTTCTTCCGCTGCAGTTCCCCGCCGGCGAGTCCGCTGCAACGCTGGGCCTGACCGGCACGGAGACCTTCGCGGTTGAAGGCGTCACGGCGCTGAACAACGGCACCACGCCCAAGACGCTAAAGGTAACGGCAACGGCGGAGGACGGCACGTCCAAGTCCTTCGACGCCGTCCTGCGCATCGATACCCCGGGTGAAGCGGACTACTACCGCAACGGTGGAATCCTGCAGTACGTCCTGCGTCAAATTAGCGGTTCTTGAGCTGACGAGCTCGGACAAGTGCCCCGTCAGGCTTCGGCCTGGCGGGGCACTTGTGCTTTGTCGGTTCGTACTCCGTCGTGTGTTTCCGGAGTAGGTTGGCACTGCTGTCCTGGCACTTGCAGGCGCATCGTCATCGTGGTGCTGCCGGAATAGCTCTTTCAGTCAGGAATTAAGGGTGATTGCCGGTTGGGAGGCGGGCTGGAGCTCAAGGCCTCCCAACCGGCCGGGGTGCGTGCAGGCGGTTACTTGCGGCTGGCCGGCATGAGGAACTTCCACGGGGTGTTCTCAAGAGATAGCGGCATGGGGACTTCGATCACGGTGGGGCGCTGGGCCTCGATGGCCTGTTCAATGGCGCGCTTCAGTTCTGCCGGAGTTTGGGCTTTGAGCCCCAGAGCACCAAATGATTCGGCGAAGGTGACGAAGTTAGGGTTGCGCAGTCCGGAGGCCGTTTCCTGACCGTAGATACGCAGTTGGTCGGCTTTGACGTTGCCGAAGGCTGCGTTGTTGAACACGATCGTGATGACGTTGAGCCCGTACTGGACTGCGGTGGCGAGTTCCTGTGCCCCGTACATGAAGCCACCATCACCGGTAACGGAGATGACCACTTTATCCCGGTTGCCGGCCTGGACCCCGAGCGCGGTCGGGAAGCCGAAGCCGAGATTGCCTTGGTAACCGCAGGTGATGAAATGCCTGGGTTCAAACATCTCGATCGCGAAAAACGAGGAGAACCCGATCTGGGAGACCTCCTCGACGAAGAACCCGTCACGCGGAAGTGCTTCGCGAATGGCGCTGAGGTAGTCCGTGTGTGGTGCAAGTCCAGCGATTTCTGTTTGTTTGGCTGCCTTCACGGCAGCGAATTCTTCGTGCCGTGATTTGCGGGCGGGCGCTGTCTCGAGGGCGTTTACGAGCTCAGCGGTTGCTTCTTTCGCGTCGGCGGTGATGCCGAGGTGTGGCTGGAGGCGGTCGTGCTGGGTGGGGTCGATGTCCAGGTTGATGTGGATGAGGTTCCCAGGCTTGTCCGGCCAGCGGAACCACATGAGTTCCTGCCGGGATCCGATGCCGAGCAAGACGTCAGTCTCACTCCAGAGTTCGAAGCCCGCGGCGCAGGTGAAGCCCAGCGGGTGGCTGTCCGGGATGATTCCCCGTCCGCCCCGGAAGGAGACGACTGGTGCTTGGAGTTGCTCGGCCAGGGCCTGGATCTCCGGCCCCGCGTGCCGGGCACCGCTGCCAACCATGATCATCGGGTTCTTGGCAGCAGCCAGGATGTCGGCTGCTTCTCGCAGAACGTGCTGATTGAGTCGCGGTGCCGGCGCCTGCCACGGCTGGTTTTCGGGCATTGCGGCCTGCTGCGTCAGGACGTCCCAGGGAACAGCGACCACGGCAGGGCCGGGCCTGCCGCTGCCTGCTTGGCGGAAGGCTTCATCGACGATGGAGGGGACCAGTGCGGGGTCCAGGACGTTTTCTGCCCACTTGGCGAAGGATTTGATGGTTGCGAGTTGGTCGGGCATCTCGTGGAGGTGGCCCATGCCGCGGCCCATGTAGTCGGTAGGGATTTCGCTAGTCAGGCACACGATCGGTGTGCTGGTTGAGAGGGCGGTCAGGATTCCGGCTCCGGCGTTCAGGATGCCGGGCCCGGGAACGACGCTGAAGACACCGGTTTTGCCCGTGGATTGGGCGTATCCGAGAGCCATGTAGGCGCACGCTTGTTCGTGGCGGGCACCGATCAGTTCGATGCTGTCTTCTTCCCTGAGGGCGTTGAACAGCTCATAGCTTTGCACCCCGGGGATGCCGAAAACGGTATTGACTCCGTGGGCGCGGAGGCCGTCGATGACGGCCTGGCCGGCGGTGCGGGTTTTGCGGGTTTCGGGTTTGGTGCAGGTGGTTGGATTGTCGAGGGTTTCGGAGGTCATACGTTGTCTTCCTGTGGTTCGGGGATTTTGGTCGAGCGGCGGGTGATGGCGATGCCGCTGAGCGCAATGAGGGCGGTGGCTGCGAAGGTCAGCAGCAGCTGGGTGCGGGTGCCGGCGTCGAGCATGGCGACGATGGTGATCAATAGCAGGAGGCCGACGGCGGTGTAGGACAGGTATGGGAACAGGGGCATCCGATACGTGGCAGGGGCGAACGGCGTTGTCCCGCGGTCCCTGCTGCGGCGGAGTTTGATCTGGGATGCGGCGATAGAGGCCCAGATGACGATGATGGTGGAACCGACTATGGCAAGCAGGGTTTCCAGGACTTTGCCGGGGAAGATCGCTTCGAGCATGGCGGCGATGAACCCGAAGGCAACGGTCCAGAGCACGGCGGGGCGGGGAACGCTGTTGGTGGCGGTTTTCTTCAGGTAAGCCGGTGCATGACGGCGCTGTGCGAGGGAGTGCAGCATGCGGGAAGCGCCATAGATATTGGCATTCAGGGCGCTGAGAAGGGCGAACACAGCGACGAGGGCCATGACTGTCCCCGCCGCGGGCAGACCAGCAACGTTCAGCAACGCGGCGAAGGGCCCTTCGGGTGCGTTGGCTGCTTCGGGGCTGAGTGCTGCAACGATGATGAAGACCGAGCCTACGTAGAAGACGCAGATCCGCCAGGCGACGGTGCGGATGGCCGTGGCAACGCTCTTTTCGGGGTCCTTGGTCTCGCCGGCGGCGATGGCTACGATTTCGGTTCCGCCGAAGGCGAAGATCACGATCAGCAGCCCTGCGCCGATTCCTGCTGCGCCCTTTGGTGCAAAGTCGCTGAAGTTGGACAATCCGGGGCTGGTGCCGTTGAGCACACCCAAGAGAAGGAGTGCTCCGACGAGGAGGAAGGCCAGGATGACTGCGACCTTGATGAAGGCGAACCAGAATTCGAACTCGCCGTACTTGGCGACAGCGAACATGTTCACTGCGGTCAGCGCGGCCATGAAGACCGTCGCGAGCAGCCAGGTGGGCGGCATGGGTGTGCCCGCAGGGGCCGATTTGAGGACGCCGGTCAGGATCGCCGCTGCGCCGCCGGCTTCAGCGGCAACGACGACAGCGAGCTGGACCCAGTAGAGCCATCCGATGGTGTAGCCAGCCACAGGGCCGAACGCCGTTTCTGCGTGGGTTGAGAAGGCGCCGCTGGCCGGGTTCGCGGCGGAGAGCTCACCGATCATCCACATGATGAGGATGACCAGGGCGCCGGCAACGATATAGGAGACCAGGATGGCAGGGCCCGCGGCGGCGACACCTTTGCCACTGCCGAGGAACAGGCCGGCGCCGATGGCGCCGCCAAGGCCCATCATGGTCAGCTGGCGTGGCTTCAGGCCACGGACTGTCCGCGTTGATGAGCCGGCGGTCTTTGCAGAGGTGGCGAATGTTGATGTTGGGGTCATTTGTGCTGTCCTACCTTTCTCCGGTGCGCTGGGTAGTGGCGGTGAAGCGGGAAAAAGCATTCTTTGCTGCTTCGAGGGCCTTCGCGTTTGCCTCGACGGTGCCGATGCTGATGCGGATGCCATCGCCGGGGTAAGCCCGGACGATGACTCCGGCGTTGGTGAAGATTTCCTCCAGTTCGTCGGTGGCTTCCCCAGTGCGGAGCCACAGGAAGTTGCCATCCGATGCGACGACGTCCCAGCCGATACGGACCAATCCGCTGTGCAGCTTTTCTCGTTCGGCAACCAAGGTAGTGATGCGGGCTTTGATCTCGTCTTCGGCGTTGAGGCTGGCCAGCGCGGCCGTCTGTGCCAGGGCGGAGACTCCGAAAGGAATGGCGACCGCACGCAGGGCGGCGGAGATGTAGTCGGGTGCGATGGCGTAGCCGATGCGCAGTCCAGCCAGGCCGTAGGCCTTCGAGAAGGTGTGCAGGACGACTACGTTCGGGTAGGTCCGAAAGAAGTCGATGCCGTGCGCTGCGGAGGGGTCGACGTTGAAGTGAACGTAGGCTTCGTCGATAACCACCAGCACATCCTGTGGAATTGACTCCATGAACGTGTGCAGTTCCCCGGCCGTGACAGAGGTTCCGGTCGGGTTGTTCGGCGTACACAGGAAAATCAGCCGGGTTCTGTGGGTGACCGCTGCGGACATCGCGGGTAAGTCGTGGCGTTCGTCCGTGGTCAGCGGCACATGGACCGCGGTCGCGCCTGCCAGTGCCGTCAGCATGGGGTACGCCTCAAAGGAGCGCCACGCAAAGATCACCTCGTCGCCTTCGCCGGCGACGGCCCGGATGATCTGGGAGGCGACTTCCACGGAACCTGCACCGAAACTGACAGAGCCCGCCGGAACATCCCAGCGCTTGGCCACAGCTTCGGTAATCGCGGCACAGGCCATGTCCGGGTAGACATTGATGCCGGCAGCGGATTTCTCCACGGTTTCCCGCACCGAAGGAAGCGGTGGATAGGGGTTCTCATTCGATGACAGCTTGTACTGAACGACGTCGGAGACAGCCGGGAATTTGCCGGGCTTGTAGGCGGGAAGGACACGTAGCGCGGAGCGCAGTTGCACGCGTTCCGCAGTAGATGATGGGGGCAAAACGTTTTCCATGAGAGGTGATCTCCTTCACGAAGAGCAGTGGGATGACTCACGTTCGCAGGGGAAGGGCAAGCCTGACAACTGGTCAATCCCAAACTATCCGTTATGTATAAATCTCCCTTCAGATGCCCAAAAAAGACTTACACTTTGTAAGTCATAAAGTGTGAACGGGCAGGAGCCAACGATGAAGATCGACGAACTGGACGCGAAGATCGTGGAGCTCTTTACCGCCGACGCGGACATCGGCGTCCTGGCCGCTTCCAGAAAGTTGGGCGTCGCCCGCCCCACCGTCCAGGCCCGGCTGGACAAACTGAAAAAGACAGGCGTCATTCAGCAGATCGCCCCGATCCTGAACCCCGCCAAATTCGGGTTCCCCGTCATGGCGTTCGTCTCGGTGGAGATCTCTCAAAACGTCGGTCACGTCTCCGTCGGCGCCGCACTGGAAGTCATCCCCGAGATCGTGGAAATGTACACCGTCTCAGGCGACCAGGACGTCCTCATCCGCATCGTCGCCGAATCAAACGACGACCTGCAACGTGTCCTGGATTCCATCTCCCGCACCGGAGCAGTCACCAGGACCCGCAGTGCGATCGTCCTGCAGACCCACTTCCAGAACAGGGTCCTGCCGCTGTTCAACGTGGTCGGCCGGAAGAGGGTCGAGGCCTTGGAACGCTGATTGTCGCCATTCCCGGAAATCCTCCAACAGGCGCGAAAACGCCAGCCCCGGGCACGCGCTAGAGTTAACAGGCACGTCATTCACCCTAAGGAGGGCCGTTGGGACTCTTGGAAACCATCAAGGATCCACAGGACCTGGCCAAACTATCCGGCCAAGAGCTGGAACAGCTGGCCGGCGAGATCAGGAACTTCCTGATTACCAACGTAGCCGCTACGGGTGGACACCTGGGTCCCAACCTCGGCGTCGTCGAGCTCACGCTTGCTGTGCATCGCATCTTCGAGTCTCCCCGGGACAGCATTGTCTTTGATACCGGGCACCAGTCCTATGTCCACAAGCTCCTCACGGGCAGGCAGGACTTCAGTACGCTCCGGCAGCAGGGTGGCCTCTCCGGTTACCCCGACCGCGCAGAATCCGAGCATGACATCGTCGAAAGCTCCCACGCTTCCTCGTCTTTGTCCTGGGCGGACGGCATTTCCCGCGCCCGGCAGCTGACCGGCGAAGGCGACCGGTTCGTCGTCGCGGTTGTAGGTGATGGTGCCCTCACTGGTGGCATGACCTGGGAAGCCATCAATAATATTGCCGCTGATAAGCGGCGCCGCGTGGTGATCGTGGTCAACGACAACGGCCGCTCCTATGCACCCACTGTGGGCGGTTTTGCCGACTACCTGGCATCGCTGCGCCCCACCATCGACACCTTGCGGACGACGCCGGCCTATGAGCGGATGCTTGACTGGTGGAAGAAGAAGCTCCAGAACGGTGGTCCCGTAGGTCAGTTCACCTACAAGAGCCTGCACGCCATGAAGAAGGGCATCAAGGACTGGTGGGCGCCCCAGGGAATGTTTGAAGATCTGGGCATGAAGTACATCGGTCCGGTGGACGGACACAACCTCCAGGCCATGGAACACGCCCTCACTACGGCCAAGGCCTACGGTGGCCCGGTGATCGTGCACGCGATGACCGAAAAAGGCCATGGATATGCTCCGGCCCTTGCCAACGAGGCAGATCAATTCCACGCCGTAGGAATCATCGATCCAGAGACGGGTGAGCCGACGGAAAGGCCGGGCGCCAGGTCCTGGACCTCGGTGTTCGCCGAGGAAATCGCCGACATCGCTGATGAGCGTCCTGAGATTGTCGGTATCACCGGGGCGATGCTGATACCTGTCGGTCTGCACAAGTTCGCGGAGCGCCATCTTGAACGCGTTATCGACGTCGGTATCGCCGAACAGCATGCACTCACGTCTGCTGCGGGGATGGCTTACGGTGGCCTGCACCCGGTGGTGGCGGTTTATGCAACCTTCCTGAACCGTGCCTTCGATCAGTTGCTGATGGATGTCGCACTCCACAAGGCAGGGGTCACGATTGTCCTGGACCGTGCAGGTGTTACAGGGCCGGACGGTCCCAGTCATCACGGGATGTGGGACATGGCGATGGTCCAGATTGTTCCCGGACTCCATTTGGCGGCCCCGCGCGACGCCACCCGGCTCCGGGAAGAACTGCGCGAGGCGGTCGCCATCAATGACGCCCCCACAGTGGTGCGGTTTTCCAAGGGCAGCGTTGGCTCTGAAGTGGAGGCCATTGAGCGGCTCCATGACGGCGTGGATATCCTGGCACGCCGTCCCGAGGGTTCCACCGAAAACGATGTCCTCATCATCAGCGTTGGCGCCATGTCCGAGCTCGCCCTGGATGTCTCCGGCCGTCTTGGCGCCCAGGGAATCAGCTCCACAGTGGTTGACCCCCGTTGGCTCCTGCCCGTCCGCAAATCGATCATCGCCCTTGCCGCCCGGCATCGCCTGGTCATCTGCATCGAAGACGGCGTCCGTGCAGGCGGCGTGGGTTCGCGCATCCGCCAGGAAATGCGCGCAGCCGGCGTTGACACGGCTTTGAACGAGGTTGGCTTGCCTGTTGAGTTCCTGGTGCACGGATCCAGGAGCCAGGTCCTGGAGCGCGTCGGACTGACGGCCCAGAAGATAGCCCACGACGTCGTAGCCCAGGTCCTGGGTACAAAGGTCCCCTTTGCACGGCCACTGCCAGGTCAGGAACACCCCACCACCGGCAGTCTGCCCAAGCTGTGAGCTCCGATCGCGAGCCGGGCTCACTGCAGCCCGGCGACCTCGTGGTGGCGAGAAACAGGAAGTGGAATGGCAAGGCACACTGGGTTGTGCCGGGCCGCTACCTGGGTGAGGACATCCACGGGTGGTGGATTTTCCAACGCGCGGGGGAGTTCTGTTCGCGTCCCGGTGCTGCCTTCTACACAGCCTCGGATGCGGTCCTGCTGGTACCGCGGACCGGCGAATTCGTAGCCACTTTCTATGACGACACGTATCCGGGTGACTTCCGGGTTTACGTAGACCTGGCAACCGGTCATGGATGGAACACCATCAAGCCGGGCGTTACCGAGTTCCACATGATTGATATGGACCTGGACGTCATCCGCTCCACCCTCCACGGTGTGTTCGTCGATGACGAGGATGAGTTTGAGGACCACAGGGTAGGCATGGGATATCCCGCAGAAACCGTGGAAACCATGCGTGCGGAGTGCGCAGCCCTTCGTGAAGCAGTGGACGCCATGAAGGCTCCATTCGACGTCGAGGGCACCAGCAACACCAGTGCAGAGTGGTTCAGGAAAGGACGGACATGAGCGGCATTATCCGGGCATACAAGCGCGACGATGAGGGAGTACTTCACTTCCGTGAAGCTTGGTACGACGAGGACGACCAGCAGTTCGTGATCAATCACGGTGTGGTGGGCCACCAAAGCAAGACGGATGAAACAGACGTCGACGACGACTCTTCCGTAGATGGTTTGATGACGGCTTTCGCTGCCCAGTGTGAGGAGGACGGATTCGCCGAGATCCCCGAGTCCGAGCAGTTTTGGGTGGTGGCACAGTTCGCTCTGAAGACCAAGGACGGCACCGAACGTGACCGTCACTTCGAGCGCAAGGCGAAGGCGGCGCTGACTGGTGAACTGGCTTGGCGAGGACTGGGAATCGTGGACCGCACCGAGATCGGAAATTCGCGACTGAATGTCTTTTGCCTTTGCCCGGATGTCAACAAGGCCGTCAATGCCATCAAGATCTGCGTTCGCAATGAGGACCTGGATTTCACCAAGCTCTCCATCGCAGCGGCTCCGCACAGCGACCCCACCGCATTCCGCCTGAAGCACTCGCCCAAGCAAGGTGTGGGCTTTACCCTCTAAGTAGGATCCAACGCACTCAGGAGGGATGTTCCATGTCGTCCAAGAGCAATTGGCCCGGGCATACGCCGCTACCCAAAGGCCTTGCGGCCCCGGCAAAACGGGCGCTTGCGCATGAGGGCATCGAAACCTTGGAACAGTTGGCCGAGTATGGCGAGCAGAAGGCCTCCAAGCTCCACGGCATGGGACCGGTAGCCATAGCCCAACTCGAGGAGGCAATGGAGGAATCCGGCATCACTTTCGGCTCGCTTTAACGTCGGCCATAGCCACTGGAAGAGCGTTATAGGCTGGGTTCCATGACTGAATATCGACGCCTTGGCCACTCCGGACTGACCGTATCAGCTGTAGGGCTTGGTTGTAACAACCTGGGACGCGCCAACACTCCCACCGAGTCGCAGCAAGGCACGGATGCCGTTGTTCATGCTGCGATCGACGCCGGCGTCACCTTCTTCGACGTCGCAGATGTCTACGGCCGGGAGCCTGGCCTCAGCGAGGCCATGCTTGGCAAAGCGCTGAAGGGACATCGCGACGACGTCGTCATCGGTACCAAGTTTGGCATGGATATGCACGGGGCCAATGGCAACGACCTTGGGGCGCGTGGTTCCCGGCGCTACATTCTTAAGGCAGTGGAAGCCTCCCTACGCAGGCTGGGCACAGACTGGATCGACCTCTACCAGTTCCACACCCCGGACCCACAGACGCCCATCGAGGAAACCCTTGCAGCGTTGGATGTCCTGGTCAGCAGCGGCAAGGTCCGCTACATCGGACACTCGAACTTCGCAGGGTGGCAGATCGCAGAGGCCGAGTACGTTGGGCGGCAGTCTGGAGGGGTTCGCTTCATTTCAACCCAGAACCACTACAACCTGCTGGACCGCCGCGCGGAGCTCGAGGTTCTTCCGGCGGCAGGCGCCTTCTCGCTTGGCGTGCTTCCTTACTTCCCCCTGGCCAACGGCTTGCTCACCGGCAAGTACTCCGCCGGTCATGCCCCCGAGGGCTCGCGCCTGAGCCACACACGGACCAATCTGGTGCATGATGCTGACTGGCAGCAGCTGGGCCGCTTTGGCCAGTTCGCCAAGGAACGGGGCATCACCGAACTCCAGCTGGCGTTCTCGTGGTTGGCAGCCCAACCCGGCGTCAGCAGTGTCATCGCTGGAGCGACGCGTCCGGAGCAGATTCGTGAGAACGCGGAAGCAGTGTGCTGGATCCCGAGCCAGGCGGAGCGCGAGGAACTGGACGAGATCTTCCCGCGTGCTCCCAAGGTGGCACTCTTCTAGACCGTAAAAGGCTCATAGAAGGGGAAGGGCAGTGGCGCGGGCTTTCGCTCCGGCCACTGCCCTTCTCTCTTGCCGCTTTAGGCTGGTGCGGAGGCGACGCCCGGTTCCAGGAATCGCTTCCCGTTGACGCGTTCAGAGGCGCCGACACGGTCCAGGTAGGGAGTGATGCCACCCAGGAACATGGGCCAGCCGGCGCCCAGAATGACGCAGAGGTCGATGTCCTCTGGCCCGGCAACCACATCTTCTTCAAGCATCAGTCCGATTTCTTCGGCCAGTGCATCCTGTGTTCGCCGCAGCACTTCCTCGCGTGTAGAGGGGTTGTTACCGAAGGACATGATGGCGAGGGTCTCAGCAGGGATGACGGGCTCTCCATCGGGCCCGGGGGCCCAGAGGGACGTGACGCCGTTGTCGATGAGCTTTTGCAGGTTCTGTGAAACGGGGAAACGGTCTCCGAAGGCATTATGGAGGGACTCCTGCACATGCTGTGCAACCGGTAGCCCCACCATGGCGCTCAAGGTGAAGGGAGTCATTGGCAGGCCCATGGGCCGCAAAGCGGTGTCTGCCACCTCTGCGGGGGTGCCTTCGTCGAAGGCGGCTATAACTTCGCCCATGAGGCGGAGCAGGATGCGGTTCACGACGAACGCCGGCGCGTCCTTTACGAGGACGGCGGTCTTCTTCAGGCCCTTGGCGAGTTCAAAAGCCGTAGCAAGTACGGCGTCGTCAGTCTTTGGCGCCCTGACAATTTCCAGGAGAGGCATGACGGCAACAGGGTTGAAGAAATGGAAGCCCACCAGCCGCTCCGGGTAGCGGAGGTCCTCGGCCATGGCGGTAACAGACAGCGAGGAAGTGTTGGTGGCGAGGATGCACTCGGGGGAGACGATCTCTTCCACTTCCGCGAAGACCTGCTTCTTGATGTTCAGTTCTTCAAACACGGCCTCGATGACGAAGTCGGCATCAGCGAAGACTTCCTTGGATACCGAACCGGTGACGAGCGCCTTGGTCCGGTTGGCGGCGTCGGGCTTGATTCGCTTCTTTGCCAGCAATTTGTCGACTTCTGCGTGGACGTACGCAACGCCCTTGTCCACTCGGGCCTGATCGATGTCTGTCATCACGACAGGCACCTTGAGTTGGCGGGCGAAAAGTAAGGCCAACTGGCTTGCCATGAGCCCCGCGCCTACCACACCCACCTTGGTGACAGGCCTGGCCAGCTTACGGTCCGGGGCGCCTGCTGGCCTCTTGGAGCGCTTCTGGACGAGGTCCAGGAAGGCATACACGGTGGAGCGGAACTCATCCGTCTGCATCAGGCCAGCAAGGGTTTCACATTCCAGTCCAGCCGACTCGCCCTGGCTCATGGTGCGGTTTGCTTCCATGATGTCCAGCACCTTGGCAGGCGCAGGCGAGGCATTGGAGGTCTTCGCCTCCACAAAGGCCCGCCCTGCGGAGACCGCTGCAGCCCAGCGGCGGGCGACGTCCTCGTCCGAGGGGTCGACGGCGTTCTTCCGCGCTGGTGTTTCTTCGCCGGCAATGACACGGGCAGCCCAAGCCAGGGACTGCTCCACGAAGTCTGCCGGCTCGAAGATGGCATCGGCAATACCGAGCTCAAATGCCTGTGGGCCGGTCAGTGTGCGGTTGTTGCTGAGCGGGTTCTCGATCATTACCTTGACGGCGTTTTCGGGTCCGATCAGGCGGGGAAGAATGTAAACGCCGCCCCAGCCCGGAACAAGGCCAATGAATGCCTCAGGCAGTGCGAGGGCGCCTGCGCCGGTGGAGACGGTCCGGTAGGTGGACTGCAGGGCGATCTCCAGGCCGCCGCCAAGGGCAAGGCCGTTGATGAAGGCGAAGCTGGGCACCCCGAGGTTGGCCAGGGTGGAGTAGACCGAGTGTCCGAGCTGGGCCATCCACAGGCCGTGATCCCGGTCTTTGAGGGTCTTCACGGCAGACAGGTCTGCGCCAGCGACTAGGAAGTATGGTTTGCCGGTCACGCCCACTCCGACTATTTCGCCCTTGGCGGCGCGCTCCCTGAGCCCTTCGAGGACTTCGCCCAGTTCCACCAGCGTGTTTGGACCCAGGGTGGTGGGTTTGGAGTGGTCCAGTCCGTTGTCCAGGGTGATTAACGCAAAGGTGCCTGCACCGCCTGGAAGCTGGATGTCCTGAACGTAGGAATGCGTCACGATCTCGTCAGGAAAGAGGGAGGCGAGCTTCTGGAATTCTGTGGCGCTCATGCGGCGGCTCCTTCTGAGGTTGTCTGGCCTGAAGCCTGGACGGATGATTCGAAGTCAGCGTGGTTCGGGTTCTCCCAGATCACTGTGGCACCCATCCCCAGGCCGATGCACATGGTGGTAATCCCATAACGGACAGAGGGGTCTTCCTGGAACTGCCGGGCCAGTTGGTTCATCAGCCGAACGCCTGAGGAAGCGAGCGGATGTCCGACGGCGATCGCCCCGCCGTAGCGGTTTACCCGGGGGTCGTCATCAGCGATGCCGAAGTGGTCAAGGAAGCTCAAGACCTGCACGGCGAAGGCCTCGTTAATCTCGAATAGTCCGATGTCTTCGATGGTGAGGCCCGCGTTCTTAAGGGCCTTTTCCGTGGCTGGCACGGGGCCGATTCCCATGACTTCAGGTTCCACTCCCGCGAAGGCATAGGAAACCAAGCGCATCTTGACCGGCAGGCCCAATTCCGCAGCGGCTTCTGCCGAAGCGAGTACCGCAGCCGTCGCGCCGTCGTTCAAGCCTGCTGCGTTGCCCGCCGTAACCCGCCCATGGGCCCGGAATGGCGTTCGCAGTTCGGCGAGATCCTCTACGGTGGTTCCTGGGCGGGGCGGCTCATCCTGGGTGTGAAGTGTCCAACCCTGCCCTGGCTTCATGGTGGCGACTGGGACAAGGTCTTCCTGGATCTGCTGGCGGGAATATGCTTTGGCCAGTTTCGCCTGGGACGCGGCCGCGTATGCGTCTGTTCGGTCTTTGGTGATGTCAGGGAAGCGGTCGTGCAAATTCTCGGCCGTGTTGCCCATGTTCAGTGCTGCTGGATCCACGAGCCGCTCGGACATGAACCGCGGATTGGGATCAGCACCTGAGCCCATGGGGTGGTTGCCCATGTGCTCCACACCGCCGGCAATGACGACGTCGTACGCGCCGAAGCCGATGCCGCTCGCCGTCGTGGTCACTGCTGTCATGGCTCCGGCGCACATGCGGTCGATTGCGAAGCCAGGCACCGTGCGGGGCAGGCCTGCCAGGAGGGCCGCCGTCCTGCCAATGGTGAGGCCTTGATCGCCCGTCTGGGTGGTCGCGGCGATGGCTACCTCGTCAATGCGGTCAGCAGGCAACGACGGATTGCGGCGCATCAGTTCCCGGATGCATTTCACGACAAGGTCATCAGCGCGCGTACCCGCATAAATGCCTTTCTCGCCGGCTTTACCGAAGGGTGTCCGCACACCATCCACGAACACGACGTCGCGGACGCTCCTCTGAGCATTGCGTGATGGACTCATGTGTTAACTCCTCGTTGAGACATGGTGCCGGATTCCGTAGGGAGGAACTCCGTTTGGCATTGATGTCAATGTTACTCGTGAGTAACTTAGCTTGCAAGGTACTGAGGATCCAGTGCGCGATGAATGCCAGGCGTGTCCCGGGACGCAGAAGGCCCGCCGCGTCGAACCGTAGTTCGCGTGACGGGCCTGTGAGCGGGGTAGTGATTCAGTCAGAATCCTTGGATTGCTGCGTTTCCCTCGGCTTGGACTCCTTGCCGGGCAATGGCTTGGGGTTCAGGCATGCCTCAGTCAGGATGGGTGCGGCGAAGGAGATTTGCCATTCCCGCGCGCCCAGGGAGCGTAGCTCATCGGCCACCGATTCCAGGGAGACGTCCGACGGCGGCCGCCACGCCACGCGCCGGAGGTAGTCCGGGGTGAGCAGGTTCTCGATAGGAAGCTTGAGTTCGTCAGCCTTTGCTTGGAGCGCAGGGCGGGCTGTGGCAAGACGTGCTGCAGCTGCCGGATCCCTGTCCGCCCATACGCGCGGCGGGGGTGGGGCATTGGTGGCCAAGTGCAGTGGAGGCAAGTCCGTGAGCGTGCGGGCTGTCGTTATGCAGCGCAGCCATCTCGGGGCTTCGCGCTGGGCTGACCTGCCGTGGAAGCCTTTGGTAGCCAGAAGCTGGGGAACGGTGGTGGGAAGCGCCTTGGCTGCCGCGACGAGTGCGGAATCCGGGATGAGCCGCCCGGGAGCGACATCACGCTTGCGGGCAAGCTGATCACGCTCCTGCCACAGTTCCCGAACGGCGGCCAGCTGGCGGCGGTCACGGATCTGGTGCAGCCCGGATGTCTTCCGCCATGGATCCACGCGGGGCGGTGCGATACCAGCAGCAAGGATCCCTGCGAATTCCTGCTCGGCGAATTCGAGCTTGCCGTCGGCCTCCAGAAGTTCGATAAGTTCCTCGCGCAGTTCAGCCAGGACTTCGACATCGAGGGCGGCGTAGCGCAGCCAGGGTTCCGGCAACGGCCGGGTGGACCAGTCTGCCGCGGAATGTTCTTTGGCGAGACCGAATCCAAGGAGTTGTTCGATGACGGCAGCGAGCCCTACGCGGGGAAGTCCGGCGAGACGGGCCGCGAGTTCGGTATCGAAGAGTTTGTCCGGCCACATGCCCAGCTCCGAAAGGCACGGAAGGTCCTGGGTGGCTGCGTGCAGGATCCATTCGGCGCCCCGCAGAGCGTCATTGACGATGTCCAGGTTGTCAAAGGGCTCGGGGTCGATCAACCAGGTGCCTGCGCCTTCGCGCCGAATTTGTACCAGGAATGCGCGTTGGCCGTAGCGGAATCCGGAAGCGCGTTCAGCATCGACGCCGGCGGGACCGGTTCCGGCCGCAATAGCTGCGGCACATCGCTCCAGGCCTGCCAAGGTATCGATGACCAGTGGCACGCCTTCGCGCGGGGTATCGAGATCGATGACTTCAGGGATGTGGCTGTCGAAGCCTTCAACTTTGATGTGGGTCGTGGGATCAGCAACCGGATCGCCGGCTGTGGTTTTATCCAGGTTTTCAGGGGTCATGGTGGCTTAAGCTTACCGAGTCCTGCTGCTGCAGGCCCTTGCGGACGAATTCAGGGCATTCAATTGAGCCTCCTGTTGGGTAGTCCAGTGACCCCAGGCGGAAGGGGCGGCAGTCCGGCGAACGTACAAACCATGTCAGACCAGGCCTCCAGATGCGCTTGGACATTGGCCGTGGCAGGGGTCCAAGAGGCGCGCAATTCGATATCTATCGTGTCGGGGCGATCGGACAGGGTACCGAAGCTCTCCGAGAGAATCCTCGTTGCGGTCCCTCCGGCAGCCCGGTACTGGGCAGCATGGTTTTCGAGGGCTTCCACCAGCCAGGTCCAGGCCACGGAACCCAGCATGGTGTCGTTTCCCATTTCGGCATCCATCTGGGCGCGGATGTAGGTGACAATCCTGAATTCGCCTTCCCAAACGGCTGATCCATCGGGATCGTACAGCAGGATGAAACGGCCCGTGGCCAGTTCCTCATCCTCTTCATCCGGAGGGCCGGCGTTCTGCTTTTCGGCGAAGGCTTTGGCTGCAGGGCCATGGACCGGTACTTGCCGGGTGGCTGCCGTGGGGCTGAAGACTTCCGCTCCAAGGGCTACCGCATATGGTGCGAGACGGGCGGGCGCGGGGATTTCGTCCAACCGCAATTCGCTGCGGCATTGTGCTTTTCGTAGCGTTCCCAAGGCGAAAAGAAATTCCGAGGGAACCTGGGCGAGGGCGTTCACCATCGCAGATTATGCGTCCGGGGCGGCGAATCCCTGTAGGCTCGCCGCCCCGGACAATTCCTTGTTCACTTGTTAGCTGGCCGCCAAATCGCTGGCCATCTCCCGCTTAATGGCGGCGACGAAGGCATCAATATCTTCCTCCGTGGTATCGAAGGAACACATCCACCTGACTTCACCTCGGGCAGCGTCCCAATCGTAAAAGGCGAAGGATGAGCGCAGGCGGTCGGCGACTCCGGCCGGCAGAATCGCAAAGACGCCGTTCGACTGCGTGGCCTGGGTGGGCTCCACGCCGTCGATACCCTCGATGGCCGAGCGCAGGCGTGCTGCCATCGCGTTGGCGTGGGCAGCTGACCGCAGCCACAGGCCGTCCTCAAGCAGGGCTATGAACTGCGCAGAGATGAAGCGCATCTTCGAGGCCAGCTGCATGTTCATTTTCCGAAGGAACTTCAGGCCGTCGGCGGCTTCGGGGTTGAGGGCAACCACGACTTCACCAAAAAGCAGTCCGTTCTTGGTACCGCCGAACGACAGGACGTCCACACCGGCGTCGCGCGTAAACGTACGTAGGGGGACTCCAAGGTGAGCTGCGGCGTTTGCCAGCCGTGCTCCGTCCATGTGCAACTTCATGCCCTTGGCATGGGCGTGATCGGCGATGGCGCGCACTTCTTCGGGTGTGTAGCACGTGCCCAACTCTGTGGTCTGGGTGATGGAGACAACCAGGGGCTGGGCGCGGTGCTCATCTCCCCAGCCCCAGGCTTCGCGGTCGATCAATGCGGGCGTGAGCTTTCCGTCTTCCGTGGGTACCTGCAGGAGCTTGATACCGCCAACCCGCTCGGGCGCCCCGTTCTCGTCCATATTGATGTGCGCCGTGGAAGCGCAAATGACGGCACCCCAGCGGGGGAGGAGCGATTGCAGGGCCAGGACGTTGGCGCCTGTGCCATTGAAGACCGGGAAGGTTTCGATGCCGCTGCCGAACTGCTGTTCCAGGACCTCCTGGAGCCGGGCGGTGTAGACGTCCTCGCCGTAGGAGACCTGGTGGCCTCCGTTGGCGGTAGCCAGAGCAGACAGGACCTCGGGGTGGACTCCGGAATAATTGTCCGACGCAAAGCCTCGAACCGAGGGGTCGTGGAGTTGGCCGTGGCCGTTTGTGGCGGTGGCGCTATGGAGCGCCTCTGTTGTGCTCGTCACTGGTTCATTCACGCTTTCAAGTCTATTTGGCCAACAGGATGCGCTGGCCGTTGAGGGTGGCCGCCGGTTCGTTAAAGAGTTCGACCACGGCAGCGGCCAGTTCTTCGACGTCCGTGTAGCCGGGGAACCGCCGCTCCGGGTGCTCGCGCCGCATGGCGGCATCGACGAGGGACTTGACCACGAAAATCGCGGCGGCGCTGTGTTGGGGTGCCGGGGCTTGCTTGTTTCCTGACTGGTCTTGCCGGAAACCGTCGGCTACCGCGAGGGTCCAGGCCTCCGCGGCGGCCTTGGCAGCTGCGTAACTGGCTGTGGCGGCGGTGGGTGCGGACGCGACAGTGGATGAAACCATGGCAAAGCGGCCGCGGGGTGATTCTTCCAACTGGCGATAGAAAACGCGCGAGACGTTGCGCAGGGTGGTAATCGCGCCCTCTTGAAGGGACTCCCAGTCGTCGTCGGACTGGTCCTCGATGCCGGTCGCGCTGCGCCAGCCGCCCACAAGATGGATGACGCCGTCTACCCGGTCGACGCCGAGTTGACGAATCGTCTGTGCAAGTTCGCCGACGGCGTCAAGGCTTGCGAGGTCGCAAACCAGCGGAGTCACCCCATCTCCGGCCTCCAAGGCTGCGGTCTTGATGCGGACGTCGTCCGAACCGATAGTGAAAACCCTGTGACCGGCGGCCGCCAAAGCGCGCGCCGCGGCGACGCCGGACGCGCTGCTGCCGCCGGTCACGAGGACTGTCAGTGGGCTCATCAGGCCGCCGTCGCGCCAGTGATGCCGGTGGTGGATTCGATGATAGGTCGCATTTTCTTCTCCAATGCTTCGTAGAACATGGACAGCGGGAACTCATCGTCCAGGACTTGATCGGTAAGGCCGCGGGGAGCACCGTTCAAAGGCAGGGCTTCAGGGCCCTTGGCCCAGATCGACGCCGGGTGTGGAGTTACTGTACCGGAAATGAGTTCATAGGCCGCAAGCCAGTGGGCGGCCTTCGGGCGATCGATGGAACGCCAGTACAGCTCCTCGATCCTGGCACCAAGTTCCACAACTACCTCTGCTGCTTCATCCCAGTCGATGCTGAGCTTGCTGTCCGTCCAGTGCAGCACGTGGTGTTGGTGCATCCACGCGAACAGGAGCTGACCACCAAGGCCGTCGTAATTACGGACCCGGCTGCCTGTGATGGCGAACCGGAAGATCCGGTCAAAGATCACAGCGTACTGCACGAGCTTGGCGTGCTTGCGGGCATCAGGATCGGCGTTCTCGTCCTTTTCGATGCGTACGGACTCGCGGAAGGCCGTCAGGTCGCATCGGAGCTCTTCCAAAGAGTAGAGGAAGAACGGCATGCGCTGCTTGATCATGAACGGATCAAAGGGAAGATCGCCGCGCATGTGCGTGCGGTCGTGGATCAAGTCCCACATGACGAAGGTGCGCTGGGTGAGTTCCTGGTCTTCAAGGAGCTCCGCGGCGTCCGCAGGGAGTTCAAGTGACGTGGTGGCAGCCGCAGCCTTGAGTACGCGGCGGAAGCGGGCCGCTTCGCGGTCTGCAAAGATGGCGCCCCACGTGAACGTCGGCGTCTCGCGGACAGCCACTGTTTCCGGGAAGAGGACTGCCGAATTGGTGTCGTAGCCCGGTGTGAAATCCACAAAACGGATCGGAACGAACAACTTGTTGGAGTACTCGCCAGCTTCCAGTCCACCAATGAACTCCGGCCAAATGACCTCGATCAAGACAGCTTCGACCAGCCGGTTGGTGCTGCCGTTCTGGGTGTACATCGGGAAGACCACCAGATGCTGGAGTCCATCCACCCGCTGCTTCTGGGGCTGGAAGGCTTGGAGGGAGTCAAGGAAGTCCGGAACTCCAAAGCCTCCCTGGACCCAGCGGCTGAAGTCTTCCACCAACAGTTCAAGGTACCGGGCGTCATGCGCGAAGTGCGGGGCCAGCGCGTTAATGGCATCCGAAATCGTTGCCACCAGTTGGGCAGCTTCATGGTGGGCAGCCGGATCCGTAATGGAGCCGTCCTGCTCCTGGTATGCCTGGAGTGCGGTGGCGGCGGCCTTGAGCGCAGTCCATTCCGCGTTGTCGGCAGTGACACGCGGGAGGGCGGCGGTGGCGGTGATGGTCATTGATGCTCGTCCTTTCAGAAGTCGTTCTTGCTTCTGATGTGAGCGTAGCAACCGAAAAGTTTAGCTAATCCAAAAAAGGGTTGAGCGTAAGAAACTCTGGTGCAAAGGGTTGTTTCAAAGCGTCCGAGATGTAGCAATGCGCTTTCCGGGACGGGCCCCGCATGTGGGCCCGCCCGGAAGCTGCCTACTTCCTTTCGGATTCAGCGGGCTCCTTGGACTCAACCGGCTCTTTCGACTCCACAAGCCGCAGCGAAATCGAGTTAATGCAGAACCGCTGGTCCGTGGGAGTGCCGTAGCCCTCGCCTTCAAACACGTGACCCAAATGCGAGTCGCAGTTCGCGCACCGGACTTCCACACGGTCCATCCCCATCGTGCGGTCATGCAGGTAACGCACCGTGCCCTCGGCTAACGGCGCCCAGAAGGACGGCCAACCACAATGGGAATCGAACTTTTCGTGGCTGGTGAACAACTGGCTGCCACAAGCGCGGCACTGATAAACGCCTTCGGTATGCGTGTCCCAGTACTCGCCGGTGTAAGGCCGCTCAGTACCGGCCTGACGCAGCACGCGGTACTCATCCGGAGTCAGCTCTTCACGCCACTGGGCATCGGACTTCTCCAAGGGCACGCCGGTGGTCTTGCTGGTGTTCTCAGGAGTGTTCATGTCTTATGCAACGCTCACGAGTCGCCGATAAATCCCGAACCCGCATACAAGTGAAGAACGGGAAGGCCCAACTGGTCCTGCGCCTTATTGGCCCAATCCGTGTGGAACGTATCCGCGATTGCGTGCGGACGTGTTACCACCACAGCTTGCGCGGCATCCAAGGCCCGGACCTTCGCTACCAAGCCGGCCACGGCACCGCCGTCGACAATCTCCCCCGTGACACCGCCGCCCAAACCTTCCAGCGCAGCCAACGACGTTGCCAAGGTTTCCGACGCCTCCGCCCTCTCAGCATCCGGGTTGGGGGACTGGCCACCAAGTTCCCGGAACGCTTTGGCAATATCGAGCATGGAAAGGTTCTCCAGGAAATCAACCAGGAGATGTCGCTCGGTATTGGCCGGGACCAGGACAACCAAGGGTGCGTCGCCGCCGTCGACCAATTTGGCGATGTTGACGCGGTCGTCGGGACCAAGGGGCTCTTCTGTCAGGATGACGATGGGATCGCTCATGGCTACAGCGTAGTCCCGCCGAACGAGACGACGCAGATTTTCGGCACTCAATTCCTGCCAGAGCATTCCCGGCAACCAATCCGCCGCGCGCCCCCCACCTGCATGGACGACGGCCAGGGAACGGCGACAATGGAGCCATGGCATTGAATACCCGGTCAGCGAGCGAGGCTGCAGAGAAGAAAATGTCCGTGCGAACCAAATGGGCCATCGCCGGAATCCTCACCGGAGGGACACTCGCAGGACTCGTCGGTGCCGGATCTTCCGCGCTCGCAGTGTATTTTGCCCGCCGCGTCATTACGCCCGCTGCCCGTCATGAGGACCAGGAGGTTCTCGCCGTCATCCGCAGCGACAAGGGACTGCAGGTCATCCTTGCGGCCACCCCTGACACCACCATCGACGGCGTGTTCAGTCTCTTCTTCGAGGGCGGAAAAGGCCATGCCAGGATTGGCAGGATCGTCTCCTACTCGCCAGCTGAACAAACGGTGCTGCGCGAGGTAGAAGAGGTTTACAGTGGCAACCTCGCTGAAGCCCGCCGGGGATGGTGGAGCGGCGCAACGTACCCGGATCCCGCGGCCATCGGCCTGGCCGCCGAGGACGTGGAGATTGACCTCGACGTCGGGAAGGCGCCGGCATGGCTGGTCCGGGCGGATGCAGCTGCCCACGCACCCATCTGGGCGATCATGGTGCACGGCCGGGGTGCCACCAGGCTTGAATGCCTCAGGGCTGTCCGGACCGCGCGGGAGTTGGGACTGGACAGCCTGCTGATTTCGTACCGGAATGACGGGCTTGCGCCATCGGCACTTGATGGGCGGTACGGCCTGGGCTCCACGGAGTGGCGGGACGTGGAAGCCGCTATCGAATATGCGATGGCTCATGGCGCCCGGGAAGTGGTCCTGTTCGGCTGGTCCATGGGTGGAGCGATTAGCCTCCAAACAGCCGATTTATCCAAGTACAGGCATCTGATCCGTGCTTTGGTGCTGGACGCGCCAGTGATCAACTGGGTCAACGTGATGGCCCACCATGCAGAGATGAACAGGATCCCCTACAACGTAGGCCGATACGGACAGCTGATGCTCGGACATCCGCTGGGCCGCAGGCTCACCGGACTTTCCGCTCCCGTGGATTTCAAAGCGATGGACTGGGAAGCACGAGCCGTTGAGTTACGAACCCCAACCCTGCTGATCCACAGTGTCGACGACGACTACGTCCCCTTTGAACCTTCCGCCAGCCTTGCAGAGAAGAACCCGGAAATGGTGACGTTCGAACCGTTCCACGGAGCGCGGCACACGAAGGAGTGGAACGTTGACCCGGAGAAATGGGAACGGCTGGTTCGCTCGTGGCTGCAGCGCCAGTTGGCTCCCCGGAACAACCCTGGGCAGTCAGAGGGTGTGTAACGGGCAGGCCGGGTGAGCTTACCCGGGGCGACGTTAGCCCTTGGCGCCGATGGGCGCCGTCACCGCCTTGGTCAGCCGGATCAGGTCCCCCGGGGCAATTTCGATGTCGAGGCCGCGTCGCCCACCGGAAACCAGGATGGTGTCAAAGGACAATGCGGACTCGTCCAGGACGGTAGGGGAGGGCTGGCGCTGGCCCAAGGGGGAGATTCCGCCCAAGACGTAGCCGGTACGACGCTCTGCCGCCTTGGGGTCGGCCATGGCTGCCTTCTTCGAACCCAGGGCTGCCGCCACTGACTTGAGGTCCAGGTTTCCTGAAACGGGGACGATGCCCACGGCGAGTTTGCCTTCGACTTCCACCATCAATGTCTTGAAAACCCGTTTGGGATCGATGCCCAGGACTTCGGCAGCTTCCAACCCATAGCTGGCGGCCGAGGGATCATGGGAATACGGGTGCAGCACGAAGGAAACGCCGGCCGCAGCTAGTGCTGCAGTGGCCGGCGTTCCCTGTGATGCCATCTTCTTGGCCATGTGCCAGGACGCCTCTCAGCTTTGCGTTACAGAAAGTCCGCTTTGCTTACAGAAGCTGCTTAGTGTTCCAAGCGGCTTGCGGCTGCAACTTTCCGCTTGATACGGCCCAGCATGGCGGTCATCCCGCGCATACGCAGGGGAGTGATGGCCCTGGTCAATCCCAGCAACTCCGGCATGTCATCCGGAACGTCCAGGATTTCCTGGGCCGTCAACCCATCGAGTCCTTCGTGCAGCACCCCGGCGAATCCACGCGTAGTGGGAGCCTCGGGCGGAGCCTTGAAAAACAACCGGTAGGCGCGGGGGCCTTCGGCATTGTCCTTGTTTTTCTCGGATTCGATCGTGAGGAACAAAGGTGACTGGCACTCCACAACCTGCTCCAGCAGCTCCGGGTGGTCCTTGAGGCGCTCCGGAAGTTCCGGCAACCCACGGGAGAACTCGAGCAGCAGTTGCAGGCGGTCAGGCTCCGTCAGTGCCTGGAAGTCATCGACGATTTCCGCCAGTGCGGCGGGCAAGGTGTTGGTACTCATCACTTCCAGCTTACGCACAACGGCGCTGATTGCATTGCTAGTTACGGACCAAGGCTGCCGGCACGGAACCGCGCTCGGCGCCCTTGACGATGGGTACGCGGACCGCGTTGCCCCACTCGGTCCAGGAACCGTCGTAGTTGCGAACGGTTTCAAAGCCCAGCAGGTACTTCAGCGCGAACCAGGTGTGGCTGGACCGCTCGCCAATGCGGCAGTACGCCACGACGTCGTCGCCGGCCGTCAAACCGGCTTCGCCCAGGTAGAGGGCTTCCAGTTCCTCACGGGAACGGTACGTGCCGTCCTCGGCGGCAGCACGGGCCCACGGAATCGAAGCAGCCGTAGGGATGTGGCCGCCACGCAGTGCGCCTTCTTCCGGGTATGCGGGCATGTGGGTGCGCTGGCCCGTGTACTCCTCGGGGGAGCGGACGTCGATCAGCGGGTTGCCCAGGTGAGCCAGGACGTCCTCTTTGAAGGCCCGGATGGGAGCGTCTTTGCGCTCTACTTCGGGGTAGGTGCCCGGGGCAGGCTCCGATACGTCCGTGGTCAATTCGCGGCCTTCAGCGATCCACTTGTCGCGGCCACCGTCCAGCAGGCGCACATCTTCGTGTCCGAACAGCGTGAAGACCCAGAGGGCGTAGGCGGCCCACCAGTTGGATTTGTCGCCGTAGATCACCACGGTGGTGTCACGGGAGATGCCCTTGGATGCTGCCAAAGCAGCGAATGCGGCGCCGTCCACGTAGTCGCGGGTCACTTCATCGTTCAGGTCCGTGTGCCAGTCGATCTTTACGGCACCGGGAATGTGGCCGGTTTCGTACAGCAGGACGTCCTCATCGGACTCCACAACCACCAGCTTGCCATCGGCGATGGCGCCATCGGCAAGTGCTTCGGCAAGCCACTGCGTGGACACGAGTCGTTCAGGGTTCGCGTAGGACGCGAACTTTTCGTTTTGTTCAACGGGGTAGGACATGGTGATGGCCTTTCACTGACAACGGGCGGAGCCAGGCCCTGGAAGCTGCATCAGTTGCCGGCCCGGCGTGCTCCAACACTAACCACGGGCCGCGCGGAATGCTTCCCCGCTGGTCACATGGTGAAACATGGCATTGGTCACGTCACCGTTTTCGGGACGCCCGATGCCGGTATTCTTGCTGGGGACCCAAATACTGAAGAACGGACCACCGTGGTACAGATCGAACAACTGGCTGCCCGCACACCGGCAGTCTCCGTGGAGGAACTCCTCAAGGGTTTCTACCCGTCTCCGCGATTTGGAGAGGTATCGTTCGACAGCTACCGCCCGGACCCCGCCCAGCCCAGCCAAGCCAATGCGGTCAAGCTGCTGTCGGCATTCGCTGACGGTGTTGGGGCCGATGACGGCGGTGGCCTCTTCAAGAAGTTGTTCGCCAAGAAGGCCCCCGCCACCCGTGCCGGCATTTACCTCGACGGTGGCTTCGGCGTCGGCAAGACCCACCTTTTGGCCTCCCTTTGGCACCGGTCTCCGGGTCCCAAGGCCTTCGGTACGTTCGTTGAATACACCAACCTCGTAGGCGCGCTCTCGTTCCGGAAGACCGTCGAAGCCCTCAGCAACTACAAGCTTGTCTGCATTGACGAATTCGAACTCGATGATCCCGGCGACACTGTGCTGATGTCCCGCCTGATGCGCGAACTGGCCGACGCCGGCGTAAAGCTGGCGGCTACCTCCAACACACTGCCGGGTTCCTTGGGCGAAGGCCGCTTCGCAGCCGTGGACTTCCAACGTGAAATCCAGGTCCTTGCCGACCAGTTCGACGTCGTCAGGATCGACGGCGAAGACTTCCGCCACCGTGGCCTGCCCGCAGCTCCGTCACCTTTGAAGACTGAAGAGCTCAAGCACCGCATGCACGCCGAGTTTGACGGACAAACAGTTGCCGTGGATGATTTCCGCACTCTTGTGCACCACCTCGCTGGCGTCCATCCCAGCCGCTACCGGCAGCTGATCTCCGGCGTCGAGGCCGTGGTGTGGCGCGACGTCGAGACCATTACCGAGCAGGCAGTGGCGCTCCGCTTCGTTGTCCTCGCCGACCGTCTCTATGACAAAGATGTGCCGATTCTTGCCAGCGGCGTCCCCTTCGACAAACTCTTCACCGAAGAAATGATGACCGGCGGGTACATGAAGAAGTACTTCCGTGCCGTGTCCAGGCTCACGGCTCTTGCCCGAGAGGGACAGAACCACGAACCTGCCTGATTCGGTTCCGGCTTTACTTGTGTGAAGGCGTCAGCGGTTCCCGGTCTTTCAGCAACCAGCGGACCAGGATGCCTCCCGCCAACGCCCAGAATGCCGCACCCACTCCTGCGAAGCTGATCCCTGAGGCGGCAAGCAGGAAAGTGATGCACGCGGGTACGCGTTCTTCGGCAACTGCCAATGCGGACGAGATGGCTGAGGCCAGCGTGCCGAGCAATGCCAGGCCTGCGACCGCTTCAAGCAAGCCGGCGGGTGCGGCAGCCACCACTGTGACAAGGGCTGCGGAGAACGCTGCCAGCATCAGGTAGGCCACACCAGCCACGAATGCCGCGATCCAGCGCCTGCCGTGGTCTTTCCCTGCTTCCTCTCCGGCCGCCAACGCTGCACTCAAAGCAGCAAGGTTAATGGCGTGGCCTCCGAACGGAGCGCCCGCGATGGTTCCGGCTCCAGTGACCACCATCGATGGCCGCCAGGGCGTTGTGAAGCCAAAGGATTTAAGCACGGCGACGCCGGGAATGTTCTGCGATGCCATCGTGACAATGAACAGGGGCAGGGCAAGCCCCACCGCTGCCTCCACAGTGAATGCTGGAGTAGTCCATTCGAGCCGCGGCAAGAGGGCATCCCCGGGAATCTGAACTCCGTTCGCCACGATGTGGATGCCGATGACGGCGAGGGCCACCACCAGTGAGGCCGGGACCGCCCAGCGCGCCGCGAACTTCATCATCACCAACCAGCAAATGGCCACCGGGCCAACCAGCAAGGGCACTTCTCCCAGGGATTTAAAAGGTGCCAGGCACAGGGGGAGGAGCACGCCCGCGAGCATCGCCTGCGCAAGCGGTGTGGGTATCTTCGTCATCAGCCGGCCAAGGCTGGGCAGTAACCCCGTCAGGACGATCAGCACCCCGACGACGACGAACGCACCCACCGCTGCCGGCCAGCCGCCGTCGACCATTCCTGCCGAGGCGAGGAGCGCCGCCCCCGGGGTGGACCACGCCAGGGTTACTGGAATTTTGGATCTCCACGCCAGCCATAAGATGCCCAGTCCGAACGTCAGTGTAAGGGCCAGGAGGCCGCTGGAGGCCTGCGCTTGGTTGGCTCCCACAGCCCGCAGTCCAGCAAGGACCACAGCGAAGGAGGACGTGAAACCGACGAGGGCGGTGACGATGCCAGCGGTGATGGGCGGCCCTAACGTGTCCTGGCGGGAGGGGCGCTGGACTGTGGAAGAGGCTGATGGCATAAGGACCAAAATACCGGACGGAAACCCGGTTACCGATTAAACGCCAAGGGCACCGGTGGCGCCTCTCGGCGGGACCGGTGCCCCCTTGACGTATCTGGTACGGCGGGCTCAGGCAGCTACAGCTGCTTAGGCTCATCCGCGACGGGAGCCTGTGCGGCGTCGCCGTCTGTTGTAGCCACGAAGTCGGAAGCGGCATTCTGAACCGCGTCAACCTGACTTGCGAACTTGCCGCCTGTCTTCTGGTCGACGAAGTCTCCGGCCTTTTCGATGCCATTCTGAATGGCTTCTTCGTTGCCCTGAATGAGACCCTGAGCCTTACCCTTCAGGTCGTCAATTAAACCCACGGGCACCTCCCTTCCTTCGCGGAGCCAGTTCGCTCCTCCGCGTCCGACCCTAACACTGGATTCAGGGTGTGCCAAGGATTCCAGGCGCGCTACGCCAAGGGCTTACTGAGCTCAAGGTGGCGTGGGCTGTCCGGATTCATGAGTGAGTGCTTACGGCCGTAGGAGAAGTAGATGATCAAGCCAACAATGAGCCAGACGGCAAAACGTAGCCAGGTTTCCCAATGCAGCTGGGACATCAGGAACGCGGAGGCCAGCACGCCGAAGGCGGGAACTACCGGCATCAACGGCAAACGGAATGTGCGGGGAGCGTCGGGCTTCTTGTAGCGGAAGACGATGACGGAAATGCAGACCACAACGAATGCTGCCAGGATGCCGATGTTGGTGAGGTCTGCAACTTCCTTGATCGGGAAAACGCCGGCCAGGAACGCTGAGGCGATGCCCGCGATCCAGGTGACCCGCTGGGGTGTGCCGTGACGGTCGGTACGGGCGAACCATCCCGGCAGCAGGCCGTCGCGGCTCATGGAGAACCAAACGCGGGTAACGCCCAGAAGGAAGGTCAGCATCACGGTCAGGATGGACAGGACAGCGAAAACCGAAATGATGGTGGCGATGATAGGCAGACCAACCCCCGTGAAGGCCGATGCGAAGCCAGCCTTGGGATCGATGTCCTTGTAGTTCTGCATGCCGGTGAGGACGAGCGTAGCTGCCACGTAGAGCAGCATGGCGATGATCAGGGACAGGACGATCGCCTTGGGCATGTGTTTCTTGCCGTCCTTGGCTTCTTCCGCGGCTGTACTCATGGCGTCGTAACCAAAGACAGCGAAGAATACCGTGGCTGCACCGGCAAAGACCGGGCCGAAACCACTGGGCATGAACGGATTGAAGTTCTCAGTGTTGATGTAGAAAATGCCCAACCCGATGATGAAGAGGATCAACACCACCTTGATGGCAACAGCCACCAATTCGAAGCGGCCGAAAGCCTTGGTTCCCCTGCTGAGGATCCAGGTCACCAGGAGGCAAACCAGGATCGCCGGAAGGTTGATAATGCCGCCCTTGCCTTCATCCACTGTGGACGTCATCCAGGTGGGCATGTGGATCCCGATGCCGGACAAGAAGGCATCGAAGTAGCCGGAGATGCCGATTGCCACCACGGCGACAATGGCGATGTATTCAAGCAGGAGATCCCAGCCAATGAACCAGCCAATGATCTCGCCCAAAGCTACATAACCATAGGTGTAGGCCGAACCTGCCCGGGGGATCATGCCGGCAAATTCCGCATAGGACAGGGCGGCGGCGCCGGAAGCGAGCCCGGCAATAAGGAACGATACGAGCACTGCGGGGCCCACGCCCGGATTGTTTGCGTCGCCGTGGGCTACCAGGCCGGCCAGCGAGAAAATGCCGACGCCGATAATGCCGCCGACGCCGATGGCGGTCAGTTGCCAGAGGCCAAGACTCTTGAAGAGTCCACTGTGCTTGCTTTCTTCCTCGATGTCGTCGATGGGCTTGCGCCTCATGACGGATTGGGAAGCCGTCTGTTGATTCATGGGGTACTCCTGCCAGTTGGCGTGGAACGGTGATGAGCTCGCATTACATTGTGCGAGACGAATCACATTAGATAAAGCGACTTTTTCTTAGGTGTATCAGTTACTTCAAATGATGAATGGCATTTGGCTCCGCGTGGGCATAAAAAAAGCAGCTCCGAGGAGCTGCCTTTTTCGTTGGAGCGGACGACGAGATTCGAACTCGCGACATCCACCTTGGCAAGGTGGTGCTCTACCAGCTGAGCTACGTCCGCACATGTTGTCTGCCAAGCAAATGCCTGGCCGTCAACAACAAACAAGTTGCCTTGTTCTGGTGGGCGATACTGGGATCGAACCAGTGACCTCTTCCGTGTCAGGGAAGCGCGCTACCGCTGCGCCAATCGCCCGTTTCCGGGTCCTTATGAAAGGAGAGCGGACGACGAGATTCGAACTCGCGACATCCACCTTGGCAAGGTGGTGCTCTACCAGCTGAGCTACGTCCGCACATGTTGTCTGCCC
>NZ_JBHZPI010000009.1:183106-191269 GCF_042788025.1 Paenarthrobacter sp. YIM B13468
TCAACAACAAACAAGTTGCCTTGTTCTGGTGGGCGATACTGGGATCGAACCAGTGACCTCTTCCGTGTCAGGGAAGCGCGCTACCGCTGCGCCAATCGCCCATGCATCCAGCCGTGGCTGGAAGACATGGTTTTCACCGAGGTGGGTACGGGATTCGAACCCGTGTATACGGCTTTGCAGGCCGCTGCCTCGCCTCTCGGCCAACCCACCGTGTAAGCAGATTCCGAGGAATTCTTGCCTTGACAGTGCCTTGCGAGCGGACGACGAGATTCGAACTCGCGACATCCACCTTGGCAAGGTGGTGCTCTACCAGCTGAGCTACGTCCGCAGTGCCGTTGCGCCGGCCTGCCCAGTAGGCATTCCGTCGCTTTCCGACGAGTAAAAACTCTATAGGAGGTTGCTTGAAACTCCAAATCGGCTGGTTGGTTTTGCTTCTTAAGGGGCTCGGATCCTTGAATTTACGGGGCTCTTCGGGAGTTTCATGGCTGTAATTCCAAGCCTGTGATTCGTCTGCGGGAGGGCGGTCCGGTTGCGTTTTGCATTCCAGCCACGGTGGGCTAGTCTTCTGTATGCACCGGCCACTTGATGCGGGTTGCACACGGGCGATTGGCGCAGTGGTAGCGCGCTTCGTTCACACCGAAGAGGTCACTGGTTCGATCCCAGTATCGCCCACCAAGAAAGGCCCCCGGATCTCCGGGGGTCTTTTGCGTTTCTGGGGCTTTCTCGACGGCTCCGTGGTACCTGCGTGGGACTCGCGAATGAGTTCCCAACGACAAATGTGCCCAGATCAAAGGTCACTTCGCAGGGCCCTAGGTATCAGGCCGATACCACGCAGCCCATAGCCGATGTCCGGGGCCCCCGCGGGTTCTCTGTGGGATCAACTCGCCGTACTCATCAAGTTGCCACACTGTGGGCGGCCCACTATATGACGCTTGCGCACCGGTCTTGGATGGCAGGCACTGCCAGGGCAGGTCTTGGAGTACGTGCCCCTTCCGCGGTGACAGATTCCAGTTTTCGCATCATCCTCCGTAGCTGTCACAACTACTTGGTGTCGATAAACGCGTCATAGAACCTGACCGGGAGCCACTTCTTCTTTAGGGCGGACGCATGGTCGTCGCAGGCGGGGCCTCAACCAGCCAAAAAACGGCGTTCCCGTTCTCCGAATGAACACAGGACCTTACTTAGGGGAATCAATGAACAAGAAGACACTTCTAGGAATGGGAGCCACGGCCTTGATAGCGGTGTCGCTCACCGCATGCGGGGGAAGCGCAGAGTCTTCGAACTCGTCATCACCCTCGGCCAGTGAAACAGCGGCGTCCGCCTCAACATCGTCCTCCGCATCCGCATCTTCTTCGTCATCTGAAGCGACCACCCCAGGTGCCTACAAGGTGGCCTCTTGGGCTCTGCCGGTCACCAACACGGGCGATAAGCTGGGCAGCTTCAAGGGCGACAGCTTCAGCGTGGACATCTACCAGACAGCCACTGACGTCGCGTCCAAGGACGGCATGTTCGTGGATCCGGACACAAAGGAAAACCTTCTGAAGAAGGGTGCCCCGATTGTCTACTTGAACTACGTGGTCACCAACACTTCGTCGGCGGACATTCCGTTGAGCCACTCGCTCATCACTCCGTCCGCCAAGTACACGGACTGGAAGTACATGGGCGGCATGCCCTCGGACTCCAGTAGCGATGGTTTCGAGAAGCACGGCCTCACCAGCTCCGGCATCAAGCTGAAGGAGAAGGACCCGTTTGTGCTGAAGCCGGGGGAGTCATTCAACGTTGCTGAGAACTTCGCATACGCTGCAGGTAAGGAAGCGAAGATCGAGGCGACCATGAATCCCCAGGGCGCGGACGGGAAGCTGGATCACGCCAAGAAGGAAACTGCCGAGACTACCGTTACGGTCAAGTAGCATGCCGCGTTTGCCCCGGCACGCTCTAGTTGTTGTCCGGGGCGAACGCGGCTTCCTTGCTAGACCTGATGCTCCCGGAGGTGGGTGCGAACGGTGCGGAGCGGCCCAAGGATGCCACTACAGGTGGAACTATTCTGTGGCAGAGCGTGTGGGGAGTCCTTCTCAGCACAGGGTTGTTGGCTGCACTGACCGCAGCTGTGATGTTCGGTGCGGGAGGGCGGAAGAATGCCTCCATCTCCGCGGTACATGCAGCCTCGGTGGCCGTACCTGCCGCTCATATCGGGTTCCTCTGATTGCCGTGATGCTCCTTCTTCCGGTGGCCGCAAGGCCTGCCGCACGTTATGGAAGCGTGTGCACGATGCTCGTCGGATTGACGGTCGCGGGTCTCTTTGCTTCCGCATGGTGTCGGGCGCAGGCGATGAACGTGGGTTTACGTCTGGGCAGGTTTCTTTATGGTTGCCTGCGATCGCGGTGATGCTTGCACTTCTGGCACTCGTTGCGTGGCGGCTCAATATAATTCGCCGACGGGCGGTGGGACATAGTCGGGTCCTAGGTCCACGTGCTCGCACGGAGCAAAGGCGCCACCTGCCAGCGAAGGCGGAACGCCTTGCCGGTACTGCTTCGGCACGCCAAGGCCCGGCTGCCAGCAACGCGGTCCTCCAAGACTGGAGTAGCCGACTCGAGCAGTTGGAACGCAGAGGGATCACACCCGCCACCATCGCCCAGACACGGCAGATGGAGCCGTCCGCCTGGCTTGTGTGGGTGTTCTACAACGGGGACATGGACGTCTCCCGGGTCATTGCTAGGTGAGCTACGACTGACGTCAGGAAAGGTGAAGAAGGCCACATGAGAGATGATTTCATCAAACCCGGGAGTTACGCCGTTCTTGGTGGCGTCGAGTATCGGCTGCGGCCCCGGGGAGACGGTTGGGCGCTGTGGACGGATCAACCAACCGCTGGGTTCACGCCGCTGGGCCGTCGGGAATTCATTCGGGAGATCGGCCCGGAGGAGCAACTGGAGTGCCACGACATCAAACATCGCGGCACTTATCGAGGCCTGATAGTCGAAATCTTTTTCAGAAATTCCCAGGGACTCCTGGTTGCTACGCGGGAACCGTCGGCGGGGGAAGAAGGGTTCGAAGGATCTGATCCCCGGGACCCCTACCGGCTGAAGACAATTCCTCAAGACGACCCGGATCTGCACTTCAGCACCGTGAGGACACGACTTCCAATGCCTTGGATGCAGCGGAAGCCACGCGACCAGGCGGACTTCGATTGGAACGACTTCCGCGACCGGCTCGCGGCGACGCTGCGCCGTGTATCGGATCGGACCAACCTGATCATCACCTCACACTTATACCCAACCCGATATGTGCAATTTTCGGGCCAGGCCGACCGTCTTGATGCCGAGGCTCCCGGGACGGATGTAGTGGGTGGTGCAGACGAATCCGTGCTGCGCGTCGCGGCTTGGCAGGCACCGGGTGCCACGCAGCCGAACTGGTCCTCGTCACTCCCACTTCCAGCACTGACCTCGGAATACCGCGAGCTGGCCGAGCGGTGCGTCGCCGCATTGCGGAACTCCTACGGCATAGCGTTTCCTGATGAAATGGGTTATCGGGCTTGGCGCGAGGCCGAGCAGATTCCACTGGGCCAGACGTGGTCCGCAGAACGCGTGGCGCGTATGGATCTTGGGGCTGATTCACTGGAATTTCCGGGGCTTGGGCTTGAGTCCAATCACGTCAGGTCAAAGGGCGATGCGACTGCAGAGCCACGTCCCAGCGTGTGGGTCAGCTCGCTCGACCACCCTCTGGTAGAGGAAATTCTTAGCACGCCCACAATGGCGGCAATCAATCCTTGCGTGAAGCTTGGCCTGCTCACGCACCCTGACGGAGTTCTTGAAGTCAGGGGCCGGAGAGTGATGTCGAAGGTCATTGCGCTGAACGACGACGGCACTCTGGAATTGCGCCATTGGATGGCCGGCCCCAACCACACCAGGGTGGTTGCCCGGGCTGACACTGTGCACCCCTTCGTCCTTGAAATGGTGAGGGAGATGCTTTGGCCGGGTAAGCAGATTGCGACGTTTGAAGATGCACCCGGCGTTAATGTCACAGTCGGGGCCAACGGCACGGAGATTCGTTGGGGACGCCGTCATTGGGTGCATTTCATCGGAGGCCCAGAGACCTTCCGCGCAGCCTACTCCCTGATTCACTTGCTTAATGCCACGGACGCCGAGATCGTGAAGTCAATCGAGACCGCGGATGGGCGGCCTCTTTTCCGGGCAGGTGAGACGTTGGAGGGCGCTGCCGTCGCGGCCGGATACAACATCAATCTTTTCAGCTATTCCGCTTGGAGGGACTGGTTGGAAAGAGCAAAAAGCGAAAACCTGGAAAGAGGCCCAAACGCGTGACATGGAAGTCAATGCCTCCCGCTGAGCTCTGCGACATCATCGACTTCTGGATAACTGCACCGTGGCCGATGTCCCAGGATGAGGCCCAAAAACGTGCTGTGGACCGGTTCGGTTGGACCATCGAAGTCGAGAACGACACGCATTACCTTATGAACACGGTGTCCAACTTCACCACCGCTGATGTCATGACCATTGACTACAAAAACGTGATGATGGATTTGAGCTTCGACACGTCGGACACAATCCGCGATGTGACTCCGGAGTCCACCGACTTCCTCAGCGATGTCCATACGCTCATGGTTCGTGAGGGTGTAGCGAGGTGGGGGGAGCCAAAGCTGGCGTACTTCAAGGACACCACAACGGCGCAATGGAACGTTGAGGACGGTGCCCGCGTTTCCTTCAGCTTTCTCCCCAGGGGTCTGACGGCAAGGTACGAGACACCGCAAGGGGTTGAACTCGATCGCCGAGCTGCCCACCAGTGACGGTCGATTGGTCGCTGCCCTGACCGCCTCGCAAGGCTCCCTCGCTGGTCAGTATTCGCGGTTATTCGGCGAATACCTCTTCGGTTCGGACCACCAAGACGTCTAGTTGAACGGTAACGCGCTAAAGTTTCTGCGTTGCTGGGCAAGGTGCTGTCCCAGCGTGACGTTGTCCGGATCGGCGTCCATTTCGTAACGACGGTGAGTCATTCACGCTTACCAAGATCGCGCTCCATCACGCAGGAGCGTCGATGGAGGACGTGATATGCACACGTGTGCTCGTTGCGTCCACGAAGCAGACTGACCTTGTAAGCGCCTGGAAGGTTTGTGCGCGACGCCTTCGGAACAGATACCGTGCCACCGCGCACGTTGTTGGGGTAACAGTCCTCGGGTATGACAATCAGCTAGTCGAGGTCGAAGCCATCGGGGCAGCCAGCGGCTAAAGGGCAGAGCGCCTTAATTTAGTGGCCGAGGGGGCGCCTGAACCGTTCCTGCGCTCTACATTGACGAGTATCCCGACATCGACTACTCAGCGGCCAAAACCTGTCCCTCAAGCCAAGGCATCCACCAGGTTTCGATAGGTCTCTTCAATGGCTCCTCTGCGACTGAAGATGACTGATGTGTCGGGGCGTGTGCGAAGGCCGCTGATTAGGCCCTTGTACATTGACTCCAGTAGTTGGGCACCGCCGTTCTGTTCCACAATTGCCGTTACCCGGGCATGCCAGGGATCCTGGTTGTCTTCGCGAGCGTAGAACCGCTCGACGGCGGACTCTTGAGTGTCCATAAGTACGACGTCCCGAAAGCCTGCGCCGGCTTTCCGGGCAATGTCACGGAACAACCTGATTTCCTCGCCGACATCAAGACAATAACTTCTCGGCCTGAGCTGGAGAAGCAACTGGACCTGGTGGCGAAAGCTGGCTATGCGACGGTGCATGGTGAACTCGAGGACGGCCTTAATGGCATTGCCGTTCCCGTCCGAGGCCACCACGGAACTGTCATCGGGGCCGTAAGTATTTCGGGCCCGTCCTTCAGGTTCAAACCCGACGAACTTCCCGAGCTGATTGAGGAGCTGAAGTGGGCAGGCCTGAAAATCAGCGAGAACATGGGATTCCGGCCTGTTACCTAGATGAACACGATGGTGACAGGCGCCAATCTCAGGTAGGGCCGAACTGGGACCCGCCAGTCACGTAGGACTGCAACGCGGCATCGCTGCCAGTTCTGCCGGGGTTGAATCTCATGGTCTCCGCGTACAACGAATGCCAGCACGCCCACCAGCGCACCCACCACGGATACGGCCGTGGAGATTGCGAAGGCATCAGCTGAGAACTGTTGAAGGCCAAACCAGAAGGGTAGCCAAATGACAACCCACTGGAGCACATCAACAATGCCGCCCCAGCGCCTTCCGCGGCTCAATCCCACAAGAGCCAGGACGGAGAGTCCCGCTATCCAGCCTGCGCGCAATTGATGAAGTTGTCACGCCCAGTCGGTTGAGAACTCGCGACGAAGGGGCCAATGAAGGTCAGCCAGAGCGGATCCTTCCCCTTGCTGAATCCAAGGTCCTAGCTCCGGCCCGCTTCCTTCCCTGTAGGAGCCCCGAGAGCTTTCCCGCAAAGAGTTTTTCGATTTCTGCGACATGAACTTTTCCATTCCCGCACTCCTTTGACTGGAGACCGACCTTGCCGGACGCAACCGGTCAGTCTCCGCAACATATGTTTGGCCGTCGGCTGTGGGGTCTGTCGGTCACTGTTCATTGGAGAGAATCCCTTGAAGTATCTGCTTGGGAAAATAACAGCCTTCGTCGCCGTATTAGTGGTCGTTTGTGGCGCACTTTCAATGGGGGTGCTCCGCCCAAGTCCATCAGCTCACGCCTACGAAGTAGCAACCAACCAGGCAGACGTTACCGGCGGAGCGGCTATTTTGACGATGCCAGGATCCGGTCTTACGGCCACCTACGATCAATCCGGACTGACTGACCTCGTGGGGCAGTCAACGATGGGCAGCCGTGGATTTGTGGCCTCTGATTTCTCACAAAACATAGGGACCGGGGCCCCGGCCGTTGAATTCGCAACGAACGCGGTCAATAACTGCGCGGCAACCGGTCCCTGCAGCGGCTTGGGGACGGTCACGATCGCGTTTAGCCAGCCCGTGAGGAATCCTGTGCTCAACATCGCTGGCATCGGTGGAAACGTGACTTGGTACGAAAACAAGAAAGGACCTGTCGACCGCCAGTCCCAGCTCCACGCCGTGTTGAATCTCGCAACCACGGGTTTGACCATGACTAAGCTCTCGGGCGGGAACCTTAGCGTGTCGGGAAATGCCATTACGGCCACTAACGACAACGCGGGTACTCGGTGCGAGACGACCACCCAAACGGACAATCCTCAGCCCGTGAATGCCCAAGCGACTGCGGCCTGTGGATCGGTCCGTATCAATGGCATTGTGACCTCGTTGACGTTCGATATCAGCGCGATCTTCGTCCAGACCACCAGCGCACTTCCGCCATACACGATCAACGACCCCGAAGATCCAAACCATAACGCGGACAACTTCGTCATGGCGATGACGGTCCCGCAGGATTTCGGTGACGCGCCTGCTTCCTACGATCAGGGCAACGCGGCCCGGGCCGATCTTTCGGACGTGACATTGGGCGCGAATGTCACCGAGGACAACGCGAGTGTGGCCAACGGCACGGCATCGCCGAACGCGGGTGCCACGGCGTTGCTGGACCAGATGGACGACGGCGTGATCCTGGCACCGATGTCACTGGGCGCTACCAGCTACTCCACAACCGTGGCCATCAGTGGCGCCAGCAAGCCCGGTACCACCTGCGGGTGGATTGATCTGAACAAGAACGGGTTGTTCGACAACACTGCTGAGCGGGCCTGTGCCACGTTCGCCGCCGGCGCCACGACCGCCACGCTGACCTGGGTTGTCCCTACCGGGGTGATGGCAGGGACGACGTATGCGCGGTTCCGGATCGGTTACACCACCGCCCAGGTCCAGGCCCCGATCGGTGCATCCAATTCCGGGGAAGTGGAAGACTACATCTTCACCGTTGCTCCTGCCGCCGCTCCTGCCATCACCTTGGTCAAGACGGTGAACAAGACCACCTTGGTGGCCGGTGAAACGGCCACGTATACGTTCGTGGCGAAGAACACGGGAAACGTGACCTTGTCCGGCGTGGTCATCACCGAGACGCAGTTCTCCGGCAGCGGCACGATGTCGGCGCTCTCGTATAGCTGGCCCGGCCTTGCGGGCATCCTTTTGCCGGGCCAGTCCGTGACAGCCACTGCCACGTATGTGGTCACCCAAACCGACGTCACTACCGGCCTGCTGACAAATACGGCAAAAGTAACGGGAAACCCACC